>CAYGXU010000032.1:0-31680 GCA_964353875.1 uncultured Anaerolineaceae bacterium
CCTTGCTCACCATTTTCTCGACCCAGGTAGGGATCTCCACCCCTTCCCCCTTCAAGCGCTCAATCGAACGCTGAACCCCCATGGCGTCCCAGGTCTCAAATGGTCCTAATTCCCACATAAAGCCCCACTTGCAGGCATTATCCACCGAGAAGATATCATCACTGATCTCTGGGATAACACTGGCCACATAAACCGCCATTCGAGAAAGCAGATGCCAGATATACTCTCCTGCACGATCCTCCGCATAGGCCAACATGTCAATCCGATCAGCAGGATCGCGGATATCTTTACTGGCTCCGATGGAATCGAAACGCGGCTTCTTGGGCGGCTCATATTCAAAGGTCGCCGGATTGAGGATCCAAAAATCCCTCTCTCCTTTAACCGTCACTTTTTTATAAAAACCCTGATCGGTTTTATTTCCCAGCCAGCCCTTCTCGATCATCTTGCCGATAAGGTCGGCGGCTTTCGGAAGGCGCAAGACTTCGCGATAGGGATCATGAGGGATGGCCTCATAGAGATTGCTAGAAACATGAGCCAGGACATCAATTCCTACTAAATCATTGAGTCGAAAAGTAGCCGTTTTGGGTCTCCCGATGGGTGGACCTGTGAGAGCATCCACTTCTTCGAAACTGTATTCCTGCTCCAGAGCGTAATTCATTCCGATCGATCCGGAGATCGAGAGGACTCGATTGGCAATGAAGTTGGGTGTGTCCTTGCAGATGACGACTCCTTTCCCCAGCCTGGTTGTGCAAAATTCGCGCATAGACTCAATCAATTCAGGACCATTCTTCTCATGAGGGATGATCTCAAGCAGCTTCAAATATCTGGGAGGGTTGAAGAAATGCGTCCCCATGAAATGCTCCTGGAAACTATCCGATCGCCCCTCCGCAATTTGATAGATCGGTATACCGGATGTGTTTGTACTGATGACTGATTCCGGTTTCCGAACTGCATCGATGCGTGCCATGAGTTGTTGCTTAATATCCAGGCGCTCGACGATTGCCTCTAAAATCCAATCAGCTTCCTGGATGACATCAAAATCATCTTCTAGATTGCCGAGGCCGATCAGATCTTCGACGGATGGCGAGAAGAGATTGGCCGGTCTTGCCTTCTTACAACGTTCCCATCCTTCATTCACGATACGATTGCGCACCTTCGGATCTTCGAGGGTTAGGCCAGCCTTCTTTTCCTGATCCGATAACTTGTTTGGGACGATATCCAAGAGGGTGGTCTTAATCCCCGCATTGGCAAAATGTGCTGCCAGGGCAGCTCCCATCGTCCCTGCTCCAACCACGACGATACGATCGATATGCATACTTGCCATGTTCTCCTTGCCTTTCGTCATCATTCCAGCGATTTATTTGCGGTATTTCCTCGCTCGGAGTGAATCGAGATGTGATGAACGATTAACTCACCAATGTCCTGCATGAAAATCAAGTCAATTCATGTCGCGTATAATCCAGGATGCGTCGAGCCACAATCAGGCGGTTGATCTGTCCAGTCCCTTCGTAGAGATCGTTGATCTTCGCATCTCGAAACCACTTCTCGAGTAGATGTTCTTTCGAGTATCCCATCGGACCGAGCAACTCCACCGCGCGCTGGGTGATCTTCACCACCACATCCCCCGCCCGCACCTTCGACATGGAGGCTTCCAGATTGTTCGGTTTGCGCATGTCCATCATCCAACAGGCCTTAATCACCAATAGCCACGCTGAACGCAACATGACTTCCATATCGATGACCTCTCGTTCCAAATTTGTCATTCTAGAACGAGGCAGGCCATAACGGATTTCAATGCCATTCTCCGTCAACTTCTCCTTGAGAAAATCGAGCGCAGCGCGCCCAATCCCCAGCGCCGATGCCGCAACCAGAGGACGGCTGGCATCAAAGGTCGCCATCGCTCCTTTAAATCCTTCGGTTGTCTTTGTTTCTACTTCCGGGCTGCCGAGGATGTTTTCGAAGGGAAGACGACAATCCTGCATTACGACCGAGGCGGTGTCACTAGCACGGATTCCGAGTTTATGCTCCAATTTGGTGACTGTGCAACCAGGTGTGCCGGCTTCGATCACGAATGGTCGGACGCCTGCGCGGCCGGCTGAGGGATCGATAGTAGCCCAGACTACAATAAAGCCCTCCGTGTCTACCAAGGCTTTATGACCACCGGTTACGAAAATTTTCTCTCCATTTAACACCCACTCGTCGCCATCGTGTACAGCGGTAGTACGGGTTGCGGAGGGCATCTCAGAGCCGGCGTGCGTCTCTGTCATCGCCATGCCATCAAAGACGGGTTTATCTCCCTGGAAGCGTGATAGAAAGCGCTTTTTCTGCTCAGGAGTTCCAGTGGCATTGACTGCTGCAGCGCCCAATAATCCCGCCGGCGTGCAAAGGTAAAGTCCGGTATCCCCCCAGGAGAGCGCCTCCGCCATATGCGCCATGCGTTGATAACCGATTGGAGGATACTTCTTCTTTTCCTCTTCGGGTTTTTCCTCTTTTTTCTTCTCCGACTCCGGTATAAATGCCCCACCTAATTGCTGCAAAGAATCGTGCATGAAGTTAATGTAATCCCAGGGGATCTCGTGTTCATGATCATCGAAGTAGCGTGAGATCGGTCGCATCATATTTTCGGCGACTGTCTGGGTCATGTTGAACATATTTATGATCGGTTTTGGCATATCAAAGCTTATCATCTCAATCCCTTCCTTTCGCCATCACAGCCGCCCTAGACCATTGCCAGCCCAGGGAAGGTCGAAATTCCACGTCCATTTCGCATCCACAACTCAACCGGATGTTCGCGGATATAGCCGTGCCCGCCAAGGATTTGAACAGCTCGATCTGTTACCATCATGGCCATATCCGATGCGCCCGTGAGAGCCAGGCAGGAGACCTGGAAAGCATCTTCCTTTCCACCGTCCAATTTCCAGGCTGCTTCCCAAACGAGCAGACGGATAGATTCGATTTCGATGGCCATTTCGGCAAGCATGAAGGCGATCGATTGTTTTTGCGCGATTGGACCACCGAAGGCTTCACGTTCCCTGGCATAATTCAGAGAATATTCAAAGGCGGCTCGAGCCACTCCAATCGCCAAGGCTGCAATTGCCACATTGGAGGAGGCCAATATCGGTTCAGACTGGAAACCTTCGTCACCGCCAATTCGGGCATCCTTTGGCACTTTGACGCCATTTAATTTCAATCGAAAAGTAGGAAGAGCCTGGAGTCCGAGGAGCGCCTCCCGTTCCCCTACTTCTAATCCTGCGGTTTCCTTTGGGACGACGAAAGCTTGTGTTTTCCCTTCGTAATTGGCAAAAACCAAAAAGGATTCCGCTTTGTCTGCGAAGGGAACCATGACCTTCTCCCCTTGGAGGATGTAATGATCGCCATTGAGTTTTGCGGAGGTCGCCATCTCTCCAGGGGCAAAATTAAATTGCGCCTCAATAAAGGCAGATACATAAGGTTTCCACTCCGCCTCAATTACAGGCATCAAGAGGGACTTCTTTTGGTCCTCCGTCCCGCCGATAAGGATGGGAATGACATAGGTAGAAGGAAGCATGACCGCCAATGCCCCTGCCAAGTCCCCCCATGCAAGCTCTTCAGCTGCAAGCACACCTGTGACGGCTGAATGCTCGCCAAATCCTCCATATGCCTCGGGGATGCTGGCTTGTAAGACGCCCAACTCCCAACCCTTCTCAATCAGGGTCTGAGGAAGTTCTTTCCCCTCATCCGCATCATGAGCTGCTGGGCGCAACGCATTGGCTGCATACCTCTTTGTTGCATCGATTAGCATAGCCTGTTCTTCTGTGGGTTCAAATGAATACATGGGTTCCTCCTCATGGAAGGTTGATAAACATGCCCGCGTTCCAGATAGGATTACCGCGCCTGGCCGACGGAGATTTTAGGCACGATCTTTGGCGGTTCGACTCCTTCCCGATGTCGATATCGGATCGGAATGGAGATCTCCGGTCGTAAATCATCGATATTATCGATCGTCAGATATCCGCGCAGAGCGAGGTATTCGATATGCGCGCCTGCCTCTTCTAAAGCCAGGAGCTCGTGGTAATCCCGAGCTTCGGGAAACAACTCGCGGGACACTTCCGCGATCGTCTTTGGCTCGGCAAGTAAAGTCAATACTTGAGCCAGTCGATCCTCATGAAGACATTTAATTTCTTGTATTCGCACTTCCAGATTTGTTATTGGTCCCTCATGCCCTCCTAATGTAAGATGAATGGATTTCGATAATCTGCGTGTCCTATCCAGGGATTCCAGATAGTGCCCCAAACCTGTATTCAATGTAAGCTGCTCAGGCGCTTGATGGGGGCTCGTCATTTCTAAAATATGATCACCGGAGAGGAGCACATCGTCGACTTGTATAATCACTTGCCCTGGGCAATGCCCAGGTACATGAAAGATCTTCAAGCCATCAAGTTGATCCTCGCTTTGATTAATAGTGAAATCCACCGGGATAGATTGAAAGAGATGCTTATTCAATAAATACATCCACATCAGACTATCTTGCCCATCAGGAGTCACTCCTGCTTCTATAAGAAATTCGCGTAGATGATGGGCAACAACCTTTAATCGTTCCTCATAGCCGATAAGTACCCTTCGATCAAGGATATGCACACCGAGTGGGGCGCTGCATCGACCGCGTACGAAACCCAGGCCGCCAAAATGATCAATATGGCCATGGGAGATGAGAATATGGGTGAGATCATCCCAGCTTGTTGCTTCGCCATAGAGTTGATGAATTGATGCTAAACCTGCTTCTAATTGGTCGTTACTGGCGCCAAAGCCTGAGCCGACATCCACCAGAACAGTGATCCCATTACGACAGACAAGGTGGGCATAGCCCCTCAACCCCGGGAAGAGATCCAATGGCAAGCGATAAATACGTCCGCCCTGGCAAGTTCGATGAGCTTCGATCTCAGGCTCGCTCATCGCCCCTCTTCCTTATTGACCATCAAGCCGCGCAAGAAAAGATCGGAGAAATGATCAGCGATTTCGAGAGAGGTCAATCGCCCGCCCTCGCGATACCAGGTGATCATCCAATTTTGAACGCCGATGATGGCAAACGCAACCACCGCCACATCTACGGAACGGAAAACCCCCTTATCCACTCCTTCCTGAATAATCTTGCGCCAAAGGCCCTCGAAGCGATCGCGGCGGGCAATGTGTCGGGTACGTAATCGATTTTCCAGACTGCGGTATTCGAGCAGGAGCACGGTCGAAAGGTCAGCATCCTCGGTCAGCCGTCCCATGTAAACTTGCATGGCCAGTCGCAGTTTTTCCTCGGGAGTGAGATCAGCGACAATCACCGGGCGCATATCGGCGATCAAAGTATCCAATGCTTGTTCGAGAATGGTGAAGAGGATCTCTTGTTTGCTGGTGACGTGATGATAAAGGCTGCCCTTCTGGAGTTGAACGGCATCAGCGATATCTTGCATGGAGGTGGCATGATAGCCTTTATGGCGGAAAATTTGAGCTGCGGCCTGGATAATATCCGAGCGTTGCATCTATCTTCCCTACCGACCGGTCGGTAGTTTTACTATAGCATAACTCAAGCTAGTAAGTCAAGTAGGGTGTATTCCATTTGATTTCGCATAAATCCCTTGGTGTTAAGGTGGGTGGTGGTGTGGGGCGGTTGCCGCCACAGCGCCGGTCTTGACAGTCCGAGTCGGGCCTCGCCCCGCTGCCCGACTTGGCATGGATCCCCAATCGACCATCCTTAAGCAACCTTCTCTTCGCCAGCCAGCCGAGCGTGGAAGCCTCATCAACTGAGGGGATGGGCCTGACTTCCTCAAAGCCATCTCTCTCAGCAAGCGGAGACCTCTTCCATGCTATTGACGAGGAGTGCACACCCAACCTCACCAAGCTTTCCGTAGGATTTCCATCAGTTCGGTGTCTGTAAGACGAATCGGATTGCCCTGCATACTACTGGCAAGCTTGGCGCGCTCGATCACTTCAGGAAAATCTCTTTCCGCCAAGCCATACGTGTTCAATGACGGGATGAGTAAAAGCTCACACAGCTCAGCCACCCATTTGGCTCCATCCTGTGCATTGGCGTTGTTATCGTTACTTACCATTCTTCCGATCTGATCGTATCGATTAAGGGCTTCGCTGTTTGGGTCTCGTTCGATAAGAGCAGCAATATTGGTTTCCATGACGAAGGGAAGCAAGCGGGCGCACATGGCGCCGTGAGGAGCCGACATCATCCCACCCAAAACAGCTGCAATACCATGGACTGCGCCGAGTTTGGCATTCGCCAATGCCAATCCTCCAAAAAGACTAACGATGCACATATCCTCCCTTGCTTCCTTATCTTCACCATGCTCATATGCCCGATATAGAGAACGTGCGGCTCGCGCCAGCCCTTCGCGGCACAGTCCATCGGTCATGGGATTGGCCTTGTTGGAGACAAAGGGCTCCAAGACCTGCGTCAGGGCATCCATGCCTGTGCTCGCGGTAAGGTGCGGAGGTAAGCCATAGGTTAGCTCTGGATCAACGATCGCCAGACGAGGCAACATACTCGGACTGCGGAGACTCACCTTAACCCGATGTTCCGGCGATGCCAGTACGGCATTGCGGGTGACCTCTGCTCCTGTGCCCGCGGTCGTGGGCACGGCAATGAAGGGCAACGATGGATTGCGCAATGGTTGACCTTTGCCGATTACCTCCAGGTAATCCATGAAATCCCCCTCATTCACGAGTAATGCTGCGATCGCCTTCCCTGTGTCAATCGAACTTCCGCCCCCAATAGCGATAACTGTAGTGCATCCCCATCGCTTTGCCTGATCGATCCCTTCCTGAACCAAATCAATGGTAGGCTCTTCGTTTACTGGAAACGTCTCCCATCCGATCCCTTCATCCCGTAAAGAAGAGATGACTGGTGCAATCGAGGAAGGGTCAATACCGATCACCAAGAGTGCCCGTTGACCGAATTCCTTCACCAAGGAACCAAGCTTACGTGTAATCCCGTTTCCAAAGAGGATACGACCGGCTGTGGCAAATTCAAAAGACATCATCCTATCCCCAACCCTGGTCATCCGGGAAGACATTCTCATAATTCACACTATGACGCGGCTCCTCCATCATCTTAGCTACTTTATCACGCCAGACCTTGTAATGTTCCGTCTCTTTATGGCGGCCGGGGTCATCCGGTGCGCGATACACCTCAACCAGGACAAAGCGACTGGGATCATCCACCTGCTGAATGACATCAAAGCGCGCAATCCCCGGCTCTTCGATACTCTTTTGGGCATTCTCGAGGCTTTCCCTTCTAAATGCCTCCTCCAGCCCTTCCTTCACGTGGACATGCACATGGTTGATCAACATGCCTCACCTCCTGTTAAGAGATTATATGGTAACAAAGACCTTTCTTATCGATTTATGAAAACATGTTCCTGGAAAAGATAGCAGTATTATCGCTCACCGTCTCACAAAGATCAAAACCCCTCTCTTTAGGGGTGTATTCCAATTAAAGTTGCATAAACCCTTTGGTATTGAGGGTGGAGAGTGGTGTCACAACTCTTACCGCGGGAGTACAAGATGCAGCACTCAATTTTCCTTGAAGAACAGTGAGGCTGGGAAAAGAGTTACAAACCTTATGAACCTATGCTCAATCCGACGCGATGGGTAGTTTAACTGTAAAGCAAGTTCCAACCTTAGGGCTGCTATCGACTTCAATGGTTCCTTGATGTCGTTCAAGGATACGATACGAGGTTGCCAGACCCAGGCCAGTACCTTTGCCAGGAGCTTTTGTCGTAAAGAATGGTTCAAAGATGCGATTCATATCCTCCGGCGAGATGCCCACGCCGGTGTCCTCAATCTCCACAATAACCAGTGTTCCCTCATTCCTTGATCGAACTGTGACCATCCCCGGTTTACCTTGCAGGGCGTCATGTGCATTAACCAAGAGATTGATCCAGACTCCCTGTAAGTGATCACTGTTTCCATACACAGGCAAGGCAAGCGGAGATAGTTCTTGAACAAGCTTTATTTGAGCGCGTTGCCACTGCGTCCCCACAAGAGATAATGCACTTTGTATAGTTGTATTGATTTCCACAATCTGGAATTCCTCCGGCTCATGCCGCGCGAAGTCTAAGAGATCTCGAACAACCCTTTGAGCTCGTTTGCCAGCTCGTTCAATTAATTCAACCGACTCCATATCCACTGCGTTCGGATCCAATTCCCTCTGCAAGAGCTGAGTATTGGCAATAACAGCTGTAATCGGGTTATAAAGCTCATGTGCCACACCTGCTGCAAGTTGCCCGAGAGCAGCAAGTTTTTCCGCTTGAACCAGCGAAGATTCCAAACGTCTTTGCTCGGTCACATCACGCAATTGAAGGATGGTCTGGGATACTTTCCCTTCGCTGTTCATAATGGGATATGTGTAGATGTCTCTTACCACAGCGCGTCCATCCGCCCCCCTGACACGCTCTGTTCGCTTTGTTTTAACCCCGGATGCGAAGGTTTCCTGGCTTCGACATATTGGACATGGTTTAGATCGACCTTCGAGGATCTTATAACAGCGCTTTGCCACCAATTGACGTGGATCGGCGCCTGCTCTTTCTGATCTGGAGCGATTCACTGCAATCAATGTATAGGAGCTATCGATGATATAGAGTTCGTCATCAAGATTATCAAAGAGCGCCAATAAAGTTGAGCGACTGCGTTCGATTTCCTGACGACTCTCCTTTAAGTCACGATTGGCAGCCGTGATTTCATGGATCAAATGTGCATTGGCAATCGCTCCTGCAACGGAGGCAGCAAAGGTGACAAGCAGATCTAGGTCTCGCTTGTCGAAGGGATCATCTAGTTTATTAATCAGGCTGATCGCTCCCATCGATCGCGCCCGCACCAGAAGCGGGACGCAGAGCAGTGATCGGCTAACATAGCCATCAACCCCATCGATCTCAGGATCAAAGCGCGGATTCTGAGAAACATCTTCGACCAATGCAGTTGCCTGCTGAAAGATGCAATCGCCTAGAATGCCCTTCACCGCTTTGGCATTATAGCGGAGGATATTGCCTGATCCCCCAGTGAGGGGGATCTTAATAAGCACATCCTGTTGATCAAAATCCAACAAGGTAATCGCTGCCACTTCTACACGGAAAAGTTCCCAGATTCCTTGCATAGTGGCAACCAGAATGCCGTCTAATTCAAGATGTGACGTGAGTGATTTCCCAATCTGGTTGAGGATTTCCAATTCTCGTCGTAATCTCTGAACATCTGCAATTTCTTCCAGTTGTGATGCAGCCCGGGCGAGCTCAGTTGAAATACTCTCAGCCAGATCGAGCATCTGCTGATCGCCCCCACGCAGGATCGTCACCCCCATCGCAACGTCATCCACTTTTATCAAACGCACATGAACATTTTCAGACGATGTAGCTACCTTGCCTTCAAATGCATCCTGACTGATTTGCCACAGAAGCCCTTGCTGGCAAAGGAATTGTGAGGCTAATTCTCCATTGCCAGAAACCCAGATGGGGAGAAGACGGTAGCCAGGAAAGCGGGATAGGCTTATCGCCACCTCTGCCCCCTGGAACCGATGTCGTAGAGTGTCCATAGAGGCGCGAGCAACGTGGTCAAAATTCAGGACCTCGCGCACCGCCTGAGCGATGGCGCTGCGAGCATCAATTTGATAGCCACCTGCCAATCTTGGCAGACTCTCCTCGAATACCACTTTATTCACTAAACCTCACCTCTCACCTTGTCCGCCTACCGTATAGCCATGCCCTTTAATCGTACGAATGAATTTCGGATTCGCCGAATCCGCTTCAATCTTCGATCGTAAATTCTTTATATGCACACGAACCAAGTCTGAACTGCCTGCATCATGGGGATAATCCCAGACCTCCTGAAGCAGCCTTTCCGGGGAGAAAACCTGACCTGGATGGGACATTAGATGATAAAGCAGATCAAACTGCACCGGTGTAAGAACAACTGTACCGCATGAACCTGTGACCTCAAATGACCTGGTATTCAGACGATATTCTCCTACCTGTATCAGTGAAGGGATCTCTGTTTCGTAGTCCTTGCGCGTCCGACGCAAGATGGCGCGAACACGTAAATAGAGTTCATCAAGATTGAAGGGTTTACCCAGGTAATCATCCGCTCCTGCCCTTAGTCCCTGGATCCGATCTTCTTCTTTGCCTTTTGCAGTCAGGAATAAAACCGGAAGATCTTTAAGCAGAGGATCATTACGCAGCTGACGACAAACCTCATAACCATCCATACCAGGCATCAAGACATCTAATACCATCAAATTCGGCGGATTCCTCCGAGCAACACGCAGGGCGTCTACACCACTTTCGACAACAACCACTTGAAAGCCGCCAGCGCGCAGGCTCCGCTCGATGGTTCGAGCGACGATCTCATCGTCATCAACTACCATGATCTTGGCTTCTTCACTCACAGCCCACCTTCCATCCTTCATAATGAATCAATTTCTCCCGCTCTTCGATCATCAGGGAGAATGTGCCCTCCAATTCATTATTAAACTCCGATGGACCTGCCATAATAACGATACAAGGTCCGTATGGCTATTTATCATATCCCTAACAGCATTGGATGGCAAATCCCATCATGATCTGCTTTACGCTCACATTGGATGTCTTTCGAGGCATGTGAGCGATTGGGATGCCATACAGAGGCGCAATATATGATATGCTTTCTCAGACCAAAATATCCTGTCCTGATGCATCTAAATCTTTTCACCTGCCCCTCCTCCATAGAGTTCCAGCCATGGAAAAATTCTTGAGTTCTCATCCTCTGATGAATATAGCCCATTTATGGGATCTCGCAGGGCTATTCATGAAAGATGATTAATGAGAAAAGAATGCTATTGCAACCTCGGAGCAAACATTTATAATAGTATCTGTCGTTACTTGGCCTTCGGGTCAATGTCGCGACTACCCCCAGGCTTGCCCCCCTCAGGTCTGGGGGTTCTCCTTTGTTCTGTCAATCGCCAAGCTGGCATCGATGATGAGTCAATTTCGCCCAATCATCTTTCCACAGTAATGGCATTGCCTCCATCATTGCGACTCCAATCTAAATCCCTGCTGTTCTTGCTTGCCTTTCTATGCTGTCTTTTTTTGATGCCTTGGTACAATATCCATCATGTTGTTTTATGACCTTATTTCAACAGATCTGGGAAGAGCACAAGAAGGGATTACATCATCAACGGAAGTGCAATCCGCCCAATACGCATATTTATAGCAAAAGCAACTTGAGGGTGCGCTGCACGCTGAATCTCTTCCTCACTCATTTTCATACAATTAACGGAGATGCTCATGGACATCATCCTATTCGGCGGACCTGGCTCAGGAAAAGGGACACAAGCAGAAAGACTTCAAGCGCGGCTTGGCATCGCACATGTTTCTTCTGGAGAACTCTTTCGAGAGAACATCCGAAACACGACGGAACTTGGAGTGCTCGCCAAGACCTATATCGATCAAGGTAAACTGGTGCCTGATGAAGTCACAGTGGAGATGATCCGAGCGCGCCTACAACTTGCGGACACCGAAGCTGGTGTGCTTTTTGACGGCTTTCCCCGCACTTTTCCCCAAGCCAAAGCCCTGGATAACCTATTGACCTCCCTCCGTCGAAAAATCGACCTTGTCATCAATCTCTCCGTCTCCGATGAGGAGATCGTCCGACGCTTATCCGGTCGTTTGATCTGCCGTGAGTGTGAGGCGCCCTTTCACAAGGAATTCAATCCTTTCCGATCTTGTCCCGAAAATAAATGTAACGGGGAATATCTTTACCAGAGAGAGGATGATAAGCCCGAGACTGTCCGCGAACGCTTGCGTGTATTCCACCAACAAACCACGCCTCTGATCGAGTACTACCAGAAGAAAGGAATCCTTGTCTCGGTGGATGGAGAAGGACATGTCGAGCAGGTCACAGAGACGATCCTGGATACGCTGACGCAGTTAGAAGCAGGAATGCATTCAAGTTGATCCATCAGCCCCAAAAACAGCAACCCGGCGTTGTGGGGAAGAGCTACAGTGAAAATTATGCTTGAAGATTATAATGTCGAATCGACAGATCCCTCGGATGAATTGGGTCAAAGTCTCGTTCCAGGGATGTTTCGTCGCTCTGCTACTCTGCAGGACATAATGATAGTTGATTTTTATAGGTTATGGTGGCGGCCAGTCTCTATGTGCAAATACTCTGATAATAACGGCATGGTTAGGGATCACCTTACTGGTCATTAAATAAAACCGTGGCTTGATCGAGAATTTTGCCCTCACAGGTGATCGCGGACAAATCCAAGTGGTCTGGATAAATTTCCAAGAGCACGAAATGCGTTTCCCTGACGAAAAATTGGCTCTCGGGGAGGCGGTTTAGAAGGGGATAAAGCACGCTCGAGCCTCCTCCTGTAACGATGTAAGTGATCCCATTCACGATCAAACGCTCATAGTTATGATCATGACCCGAGAGGACTATGGGAACAACGCTAGGCTCAAAACGTGAAACCCAATTCGTCTGAATCGGTATTCCATCATGAGCATGCAATCCGCTCGTATAGGGTGGGACATGAAAAACCGGGATGGTCACCGTAAATCGTCCATCCGACAATCGTTCTGACAGCCATGCATCCTGTTCAGCGATCTCATCCCCCCCTCTCCAAAATACCTGGGAATTCAGCATGATAAACTGGATTGGTCCATAACTCACTGCATACCAATGCCTGGTTTCTTGTTCGCCCCCCCGGCTTGCGCTCAAATCAGGAATAGCAGGGAAGACAGCATCGTAATAAGGCTGACCATCCTTCAGCGCAGCGGAGTCATACTCATGATTTCCCAGCACAGGGTAAATAGTCGTTTGTCTTAAGAGAGGGGCGAAGGGCTGAAAATACTTCAATGCAAAGGCCTCCGCAGGTCCGCTATTTTCGCCTACACGATAGACAATGTCACCCGTGTGCAGCACGAAGTCCAGATCATAGGCCGCCATGAGTTCTGCTAATTGCCTGGTGACAGGCTGGCCAAAGCCCGAGTCCCCCACGGCTCCTATCCTCAAAGGCCACTCGTTTTCATTTCTCGTCTTAACTCTGATCGGATCCCAACGTTCTCCCAGGAATTGTGGCGACAAGGCGATCCGGGTGTCAGCCTGGATACCCACCGCAAAATAATACTCCGAACCAGGTGTAAGTCCTGTGACCGCCATTTGCTGCTCGGTCGAATCGCCCAAGAAAGGCACTCTCTCACCTTCCTGTGGGGAAGTAGAAACAGACCAATAAAATAGATTACCTTCTGTAACGTTATCCAATTCAAAATGAACGATCACCTTATCTTCTCCGACGTGCAGGCATGTAAGCGGGGTGACATAGGAGATGGGGGATAAGGCACCATCGATCTTAAGCGTCAATCCTGGCGTAGCAGTTGCTACAGGCACGGTCGTTTCCGCCATCGTGGGTGAGGCAGTGTCGCTGGCTTCTATCATGTTTGTAGGAAAGATGGCGGGAGAAATCGAAGGTGTCGTGGAAATGGGCGTGGGTTCCGGTCGACAGGCAGCCAAAGTCCCTGCGGCTGTTAGCAGGATAATCACACTGATGGAGATATGATCTTTCTTTCTTATCTTCATTCTTCCCCTTTCACTGCTTCCCACAGTTGATCTAGTTCTCCCAAAGTCATTTCGTTCATCTTCCGGCCTTGAAAACGCACGATATTTTCCAGCTGTGAAAACCGAGAACGAAAACGATGATTCGCTTCACGAAGAGCTGCTTCGGGATCAACCCTCAACCAACGGCTGTAATTAACAATTGCAAAGAGTAAATCACCCACTTCCGCAATCTTCTCGGTCTGTTCCTGCGCTTCTGAAACCTCCTTCATTTCCTCCTGAACTTTGTCTATCACAGCCTCGATTTGATGCCAATCGAAACCAACTCGCGCAGCTCGAATCTGTATTTCATTGGCCTGGGCTAATGCTGGCAATCCAAGAGGGACACCATCCATGATGCCCTTCTCAACGCCCTGAGATTCGCGTTCGTCAGCTTTCAACACCTCCCAAT
Organism: uncultured Anaerolineaceae bacterium; assembly: GCA_964353875.1. GTDB lineage: Bacteria > Chloroflexota > Anaerolineae > Anaerolineales > E44-bin32 > MGNI01. Next base: position 14,009 of record CAYGXU010000032.1, read on the forward strand.
TTTTAAGAACCTGCTCGACACCTGCCACAGATGTTCCCCCAAAAACATGCGGGTGCCGGCGGATAATCTTCTTATTGATGCCAGCGATCACATCTGCCATGTTAAAATCCCCCTCTTCAGTGGCGATCTGCGTCTGGAGGACAATTTGAAGTAATAAGTCGCCTAACTCCTCTTGTAGGGCTTTCAAATCACCCACATCGATGGCCTGCAGGGCTTCATAACACTCTTCCATAAGATGCATCCGCAGGCTTTCATGGGTTTGCTCTCGATCCCAAGGGCAACCATCCGGCGCGCGTAAATGCGCTATAGTTTCTTGAAACCGCTCAAAAGAGGAGGAAATCGGTAAGGGCGGGATGAAAAGGCTGGTCATGCTCCCAATTTTTTCACTACGATCAACTTCAAAGAGAGGCAGAGCTTCTATTTCACTCGCCTCTGTCCCGACTTGATGCAAGAGTTTGATGGGGTGATCATCAGGATACTGGCTCATTAAATTCAACTTGACGTTGGAAGCCACCAAACGGGAATAAAGCTGCGCCACTAAAGCGGGGACATCAGGTGGGAAAGGTGGGTGGTGCTCATCCTCAAACTGGAGTGCATCAACGATGCATAGACCGTCCAAAGCATCCAATCCCAAGAGAGTCAGACAGGGTTCTACGAAACTTATCCCTGGGACAATCACGACTTCCGCACCGATATCTTTCGCTCGTTCGCGTAGGGTGCTGACCGTCTTCTCACCCACCAATGGATCCCCCGGTACGGCATAGACCACATGGGACATTTGGGATGCGATCTGAAGAACACGCTCAACAATCGCTTCATAGGTAGCTGAGAAATCACGGCCTTCTTCATAGAATGCGTCGAATGTGTGCACACGCATATGTTGGGCGAGAAAACAAGCAACAGGATGCTCTCCCGTCCGCAAATAAACCTCCTCAGAAGCGCTGAGAACCTCCCAAGCTTCCCGAGTCAGATACTTTGGATCGCCGGGGCCAAGACCCACAATAATGATCCTGCCTCCCACCTTCACCTCCTATTGCGGAAACGGAACGGCCGAGGAATGTTGAACTCCCCGGCCGTGAGAGGATAAATTGAATATGCAATGTCCACGAAGGACTACCGTTTGGTATAGGTGGGCGCCTTGCGTGCTCGTTTAAGACCAGGTTTCTTACGTTCCTTCATACGTGCATCACGCGTCAAGAATCCTTTATCATGTAATACAGGTCGGAAGTCCGGATTCATATAGATAAGCGCACGTGACAATCCGTGACGTACAGCTCCAACTTGACCGCTGACGCCGCCTCCTTGCACTTTAACACTGATATCCACTTTGCCTTCGTAGCCTACCAGGCGAAGTGGCTCAAGAATGCGATCTGCATCACCCAATCGTGGAAAATACTCCTCCAGCCCCTTCGCATTGACAACGACATTTCCTAATCCTGTCATCAGACGGACACGGGCTGAACTGGTTTTTCGACGTCCGATTCCCTCATAATATTGAATTGCCATAGTTATTCTTGCCTCCAATCCACTAACTCAAAGCGACCGGCTTTGGATTTTGAGCGGCATGAGGGTGAGTTGGCCCTGCATAGATCTTCAGCTTTTTTAACAGCTTACGGCCATAGCGGTTATGGGGAAGCATTCCCCAAACAGCAGATTTTATCACCCGCTCAGGGTGTTGAGCCAATTGATCCCTAAGATTGATCCGCCTCAGCCCTCCGGGGTAACCGGAGTGGCGATAGTAGAACTTCTGATCGAGGTGTTTGCCAGTCACTGTGATTTTCTCGCAATTCACCACCACAACGAAGTCGCCGACATCCACTCCAGGAGTGAATTGTGGCTTATCCTTCCCAAGTAACAAGCGTGCAATCCTTGTGGATATGCGTCCGAGGTTCTGCTCGGCTGCATCAACCAGCACCCAATCTCGCTTGATCTCATCCGGCTTCGGATAATACGTCTTTTGCACCATATCTCTCCTAAATTACATCTTCGGAGCCAAAATGGCCACGAATTTTCTTTTCCCCGTCAAAAACATCTTCCATCCGTTGTAAAGGATAGATGACTGTTTCCAGACATAATCCATTAGGCGGAGCGATCGCGCCTTCCCATCGTTGTGAGGGATGATCGACTAAAAAGCTAATCTGCTCCTGCTCCGCTTGGCCTAGCCCTATACTGACTATCAAGGCAACTAGTCGCCTTACCATCTTGTGCAGGAAAGAATCGGCCTCAATTTTAAAATAAGACCGATCCCCCTCCTGCCTCCACGAGACATCACTGATTTCCCGGATCGTATGGCCGCCCTGAATAGGCGGTGAGCCAAATGCACGGAAATCATGCCGACCGAGTAAGCAATTCGCTGCCTCAGCCATCTTCTTCATCGCTGGCTCTGGCCAGACTCTCCAGGCATAGCGTTCACGTAATGGATCACGGTTCAGGTTGTAAAAGATCGCGTACTGATATCGACGGCGCAGTGCTGAAAATCGCGGATGAAAATCCTCGTTCGTGCACTCCGTTTGCCAGACCGATATATCCTTGGGTAGATTCGCATTCAAGGCCCGAGTCAATGCTTCTGGCCCAGCACGCCAATTGAGCGCGTAGGAAATCAGTTGACCAAGGGCATGTACTCCAGCGTCGGTTCGGCCAGCTGCTTTAAGGCTGTGCTCTTGCCAACCAAGAACTAGTAATGCTCGTTCAAGCTCGCCTTGAATAGTACGGATCCCCGGAGCTTGACGTTGAAAGCCCTGGAAATCGGTTCCGTCGTAGGCAACAATTGATTTATAAAATTCCATGGCGTGCACCCATTGGCGCTCGCCCAATTAACTCATTCCTCAACCAATTCCAACAAGACCATCTCAGCCGCGTCACCCACGCGTGGGCCCATTTTCAAGATGCGCGTATATCCGCCTGGGCGGTTCACATAACGGGGAGCGATATCGTCGAAGAGTTTCTTTACAACCTCAGGATCATTTAGCTTGGAGGAAGCCAATCGACGTGCGTGCACAGCCTGAGCTTCGCCAACCTCATTCCCCTTCTTAGCTTTCGTAATCATCCGTTCCGCATCACCACGAATTGCTTGGGCTTTGGCGCGTGTCGTGCGAATTCGCTCATGTCGAAATAGTTCCGTAATGAGTGACCGTCGTAGTGCCTTGCGTTGGCCTGAAGGCCGGCCAAGTTTGTAACCGTATACTCTATGCCTCATTTTTACCCTCACTCAATATCTGTGGCCGGCTTCTCAGTTGAACCCTCAAGATAGCCCTTTTCCTGCAGGCGCGCTTTGAGTTCATCCAGGCTCTTCTCGCCAAAATTGCGGATAGAGAGCATGGCATCTGACCCTTTCTCCAACATATCCAGGACTTCACCCACGTTCGTGATGCCAGTCCTCTTTAATGAATTGAATACACGTACAGAGAGATCCAGATTCTCGATAGGAGTATCAGAGATCTCGCTGGGAATTCTATCCGGTTCTTCCTGGATAGCTGCTTCGAGAAGCGATTCCTCAGTTACCCCAGCAATATCCCGCAGATGGGTAATGAGGATTTGCGCGCTTCTACTGAGTGCTTCAGATGGTTTGAGCGTGCCATCCGTCCATATTTCCATTTTTAGACTATCGTAACTTGTATCTTGTCCGACACGTGCTCGCCCCACCTCAAATTGAACGCGTTTCACGGGGCTAAAGATCGCATCCGTGGGCAACTCGCCGATTGGTAATCGACCTCGCTCATCTGAAGGTGAATAACCTCTGCCACGCTCCACATTCATTTCGATTTCCAAGCGTGCTTTTTCGTCGTCGACGCTGAAGAGATACAACTCGGGGTTCATGATTTCGACTTCAGCTGGTGCTATAATATCGGCCGCTGTGACGACCCCCTCCCCATGCACCTCAAGTCTAAGACGAGCAGAATCACCCTCATGGAGCACAAGGCGTAGCTGCTTGATGTTCAACATCACCTGAAGAACATCCTCACGGACCCCTGGAATATCAGCGAACTCATGGGAAACATCGGTGATGCGGATGGATGACACCGCAGCACCTTCCAATGATGAGAGGAGAATGCGTCGAAGTGCATTTCCGATAGTAATCCCGTATCCCCTCTCCAAGGGACTAATGTAAAATTTGCCATAATTCCGAGCAAGTGCATCACGCTCGATTTTCGGCATGACCATATTCCTAGTTACGGTCATTGACCCCTCCACCATGTTTAGTGAAAGCAGCAAGCATCGATCTCTTCTTGACTAGCGCGAATAGAACTCAATGATTAATTGATCATTAATCGTGGCATCGACATTTCGTCGATCCGGATTCTGGACGATAAGCCCACTCAACTTGGAGAGATCCCTTTGTAGCCAGGATGGAATCGTCCGAGTCTCCGCAATAGTAGCCAATTCCTTGAAATACGGACGTTTCTGGGAACCTTTTCGGACCTCAATCCGATCCCCAAGACTGACCAACATAGATGGGATGTCCGTTCGTCTGTCGTTCACATTGAAATGTCCATGGGTTACCAGCTGGCGCGCATGAGTGCGATTCTCTGCAAAACCTAGCCGAAATACGACATTATCCAAGCGTCGTTCAAGCATTTGCAGAAGAAGTTCGCCGGTCATACCTCGTCTTTGCAGAGCTGTTCGATAATAACGACGAAATTGCCTTTCCGGCACGCCATAAATCCGTCGAGTCTTCTGCTTTTCTCGTAATTGTCGTTGATAATCCGATAACCTTCGCCGGCGAAATTGGGAGTCGCGCCCATGCTCACCTGGAGGAAAACCGCGGCGCTCAAATCCGCATTTCGGGGTGAAACAACGTTCACCTTTCAAGAAGAGTTTCTCACCCTCTCGTCGGCATAGTTTACAAGCCGGTCCTTTATACGTCCCCATAGAATATCTTACCCTCCAAAAATTTATACACGACGTTTTTTCGGTGGACGACAGCCATTATGGGGTACTGGAGTGATGTCGCTGATGGATCGGACTCTGATTTCAGAACCCTGAATAGCTCGGATGGCAGCCTCCCGTCCAGGTCCTGGACCTTTTATAAATAGATCTGCCTCCTTCAACCCCAATTCACGTCCCTGGGCAATCGCCTGCTCTGCTGCCATACGGGCAGCATAGGGAGTGCTTTTCCGTGAGCCTTTAAAGCCAGCGGAACCGGAGCTCGCCCAAGATACAGCATTCCCCTGCAAATCCGCGATGGTGACAATTGTGTTGTTAAACGTGGCATGGATATAAATCCTGCCATGTGAAATTGTCCGCTTTACTCGCCGAGCGCTTGTCCGCCGTGTACGCTGTTCACGTTTAGCCATCTTTGATTCTTCTCCACACTCTCAATATCCAAGCCATAAAAGGGATGCCACAGCCAATTGAACTTAAGTCTACAGGCATCCCAGCACCGAACGGCTTACTTCTTCTTCATCCCTCGTCTTCGGCCTCTTCCAGCAACAGTCCTCTTAGGCCCTTTTTGTGTACGTGCATTGGTACGCGTCCGCTGACCGCGCACCGGCAAATTGCGTCGGTGGCGAAGCCCCCGATAGCAACCAATGTCCATGAGACGCTTTATATTCATCTGGACTTCGCGCCTCAAGTCGCCCTCGACGATCATGTTTTGGGAGATAAAATCCCTGAGCGCGGTGATTTCATCCTCTGTGAGGTCGGCCACACGCGTATCAGGATTAACCCCAGCAGCAATCAGCGCCTGATTGGCTTTCGGTCGGCCAATGCCGTGGATATAGGTCAATCCGATTTCAACTCGTTTGTCTCTGGGTAGGTCAACGCCTTCTATTCTTGCCATTGTTCTATCCTTGTCGTTGTTTGTGGCGAGGATTGGTACAAATCACGTATACCTTACCACGACGACGAACAATCTTACATTTCGGACAACGCTTTCGCACTGAGGAGGATACCTTCATAATCTTTCACTCCTTATAGATAACCGGCATCATCCGGCTCACAAAATATTTATTATAACGAATTACATCTTCATCGTCCAGGTCATGATCGAGTGTGGTTAACACAAGTGGACCTTCTTGTGTAATAGCCACAGTATGTTCAAAATGGGCTGTAAGAGCGCCATCTTTAGAAACAACCGTCCATTGATCGTCTAAGACCTTTGTCTCATAAGATCCAGTCAGGACCATCGGTTCTAAGGCGATGGTCATGCCCGGTCTGAGCTCCACACCTCTACCCGCTGTACCGTAGTTGGGTACCTGAGGATCTTCATGCATATTTCTGCCAACACCATGCCCCGTATATTCCCGAACTACGTTGAGGCCCTCTCCTTCCACATAGGCTTGTATCGCTGCCGATATGTCTCCAGTTTTATTCCGGATTTGCATGGCTTGTATGCCGACAAAGAGTGCATTTTCAGTGACAGCGATCAGGCGTTGCGCTTCTTCTGAAATCTCGCCGACACCTACAGTAAAAGCAGAATCGGCTACGAAACCATCGACAACACAACCGCAATCCACACTCACAATATCCCCCTCCCGCAAACGCCGTTTGCCAGGGATCCCATGTACCAGTTCTTCATTAACCGACACAGTCGTCACAGCCGGGTAAGGATAAGGACCAGGATAGCCGAGGAAGGCTGGTCGGGCATTATAGTGTTGCAAGACCTCTGCCGCGGCAGCATCCACATCCGATGTCGTCGCCCCGGGTTGAATCGCCTGCAGCGCAGCCAGCAATGCCTGAGCATTGATGCGTCCGGCGGTGCGCATGATCGATAATTCTCGTTTGCTTTTCAACACAATTCCTCGATGCCAGGCCATCTTAAGTCCCTTGATACCTTTGCCACAGAAGTCCTCGTTATTATGCTCTTCAGTCAACCCTTCGTCTCGAGGACCTGCCTGAGATTCTCTCGTTTAACGAACCAAAACCGCTGCATCATAACCACGCAATTTCAATTCCGCTTCAATCGAGCGGTAAACATCCCGGATGACACCTACCACGATCAGCAATCCTGCCGAGGAGACCAGTAATATACCGGATTGAGTTGCAGCAAGAGGATAGATCAATTTCACCAAAAAGGGCATTACCGCGACCAAACCCAAGAAAACCGCGCCTGGCAGGGTGATGCGTCGTAAGACGCGCGTCAGATAGCGTTGTGTGGGCGCCCCTTTGGTCACACCAGGAATTTGAGCTCCGGATCGTTTCAGATTCTCCCCGTAATTTTGTTGTGCAAATAACACATCGGTGTAGAAGAAAGTGAATCCCACAACAAAAACGAAATAGAGGACCCAGTAGGTATTACTCACACCACCGAAGTTGGTTTGCAGCCATTGGGCAATTTTCTGAATAATTGCGTTGGGGGATGCGATGAAAAATTGAGCCACCACTGCCGGGAAGGTGAGAAGGGATTGTCCGAAAATCAAAGGGATCATTCCGGCCATATTCACCATCAATGGCAAAGTTCCCTTTACCGGCATAGACATCCGATTACCGACGCGCCGACCGGGATACATCACCGGTACATGGCGCCTTCCCTCCTGTACAAATACAATAGCGAAAATGGTGGCCACCATGAGAAATAACATGAATGCGAGCAGTTGGAAGCGAGTAGATTCGTCTGATAATAATTGCCCAAGATTTGCAGGAATGCGAGATACGATCCCGGCGAAGATGATCAATGACAGACCTTGATTCCGGATCCCGTGATCAGAGATCAATTCTCCCAGCCATATAGCGAACATCGTCCCGGCTGTCATGGCGATGATCATCGTCATCGTGGGAAGGTTAAATCCCAGTGGTTCCCGGAGGATATCCGTTTTTACAAATTGCTGGAAGAGACGGATTTGGCCGATGGCGTTGAGAGCAGCCATAGGTACCGCCAGGTAATAGGTCCATTTCTCCATCCACTTCCGTCCCTCACGTGGATCATCCTCCATTCTACGTTGCAGTGCAGGGATGATAGGAACCAGCAACTGCAGGATGATTTGCGCCGTAATGTAGGGATAGACTCCCATGGCCAAGACAGAAAAGTTGGTCACTGTGCCGCCAGAAAGCAAATCCAACAACTGGAAGATGGTTTGTCCGCCTCCAGCTTGAGCCAGAATATCCTTAATTGCTTCTGTATCGACACCCGGAACCGGGACATGCGCAGCGAAGCGATAGATGACCAACAGGGCCAATGTGATCAGCAACCGATTGCGGATATCCGATGATAAAAATAGAAAGCGCCACGCAGATCTTATCATCTCTGCATCCTTTCCTCCGCCCAAAAGGCGATCATGCTTCGATCACCTCAACCTTACCGCCTGCCCCCTCAATCGCCGTTCGAGCACTGCTCGATATACGATGCAAACGTACTCGTAAGGGGACTTTCACCTCACCGCGCCCTAACAACACGATCGGATTGCGAGCGTGTTTAATAATCCCCGCTCCGAGCAGGGTTTCTGGAGTGATTTCGGATTCGGCTTTGAATTTTTCCAACGACTCCAGATTGACCTCTGTCCATTCCACCCGGCGGATATTAGTAAAACCACGTTTGAAGGGCAACCGACGAAAGAGGGGCAGGTCACCGCCTTGTCGGTAGAGATTCCCGCCCTCACCCGAGCGCGCGCCCTGGCCTTTGGTACCCCGACCTGCAGTTTTTCCTTGACCCGCCGATATGCCGCGACCAACACGTTTCCGTTTCTTCTTTCGAGTACCTTCGCGGGGTTTTAGATCATGAAGCTTCATCTCTCGCGTTCTCCTCTACCATGACCAGATGACTTACTTTATCAATCATCCCACGGATGATGGGGTTATCTTCCTGCTCCACAGTCTGATGCATACGACGTAACCCGAGGGCACGCACTGTACGCTTGTGTCTCATGGAATAACCTATTGGACTGCGAACCAATGTGATTCGTATGGTATTTCCCTTACTTTGTTTAGTCATTTGAATCTCGCTCCCAGAAGGGCATGAGATGAGATGGATCCTTGCCACGCGAATGAGCCACATCATCGATAGGCGTCAATTCCCGCAAACCCTTCAACGTCGCCTTTGCCACATTAAGCACGTTTGAACTACCCAAGGATTTCGTAAGGATGTCACGCACACCCGCCGCTTCCACCACGGCCCGCACCGGGCCGCCGGCCTTCACACCGGTCCCTCGGGAGGCCGGTCGAAGTAAAACCTCAGAACCCCCATGTTTGGCTATTATCGGATAAGGGATGGTTGCGCCAACCAAAGATACAGGTTTCATCGCTTTTCGAGCGCGTTCTGTGGCTTTCCGGATTGCTTCGGGAACGCCACGCGCTTTGCCTACGCCGAGTCCCACCTTGCCACGGTTATCGCCCACGACAACCGTAACACGAAAGGAAAATCGACGCCCGCCTTTAACGACTTTTGCAACGCGCGCGATGTCAATCACACGTTCATCCAGTTCTTCAAGCCCTTCTTCTCGATTGAGGAAATCTCTTCTCACAGTTACATTCTCCCTCTGCGCCTAGAATTCAAGGCCCGCTTCACGTGCAGCCTCCGCCAATGCTTTGACGCGTCCATGGTAATGATACCCCCCTCGGTCAAATACGACTTTCTTTATGCCTGCTTCCAGAGCACGTTCGGCGACTTTATGTCCGACCAATTTTGCTTGCTCAGTCTTGTTTAGGTCTTTCGCCTTACTTTTAATCTCACCATCCAAGGTTGAACAAGAGACCAACGTGTGACCACGCTTGTCGTCGACAACTTGAGCGTAAATCTGATTCAGGCTACGAAAAACATTCAACCTTGGTTGTTCATTCGTGCCCGCAAGTTTCTTCCTTACCCTGCCATGGCGACGGATTCGCATTTCTCTACGTGTCTTTTTTCCCATAGCTACGCCACCTTACCTGCTTTACCAGCTTTTCGCCGAACATGTTCATCCTGATATCGGATCCCCTTACCTTTGTAAGGTTCGGGCGGTCGAATTCGTCGAATATCTGCCGCCAATTGACCCACCTGTTCTTTATCGATGCCTCGAATCCGGATCAAACGCGCACGATTATCAACATCAAAGCTTATTCCCTCCGGAGGAGGGACACGAACTTCATGGGAATAGCCAACATACAAAACTAAATCCTTCCCATCCAACTCGGGTCGATAACCAACACCCTCTACCTGAAGAACCTTTTCAAAGCCCTCGCTCACACCATGAATCATGTTGTTAATCAGCGCTCGTGTTAATCCATGAAAAGCGCGCATCTGAGGCTCATCTGAGGGACGTTCGACATGGATGGTGCTATTTTCCATTTTAATGACCATTTCCGGTCGGAATATTCGTTCCAAGCTCCCTTTTGGCCCCTCCACACGAATCTGGTTACCCTCGATGGAAACCGTAATCCCTTTTGGGACCGTGATGGGCATTCGTCCTACTCTTGACACACAAACCTCCTCTTACCGAAATCAGGCGAAACGAAATAAGCTTTTTCCTTCGTTGCTTACCAGATTTCGCAAAGAATCTCGCCGCCAACGCCAAGTTGTCTTGCTCGGTTGCCAGTCATGACTCCTTTTGGCGTCGAGAGAATTGCGACGCCAATGCCGGAACGTACCCAAGGGATTTTTCTTTTGTTGCTGTAAACGCGACGGCCGGGTTTACTGACGCGTTTCAGGCCACTAATGACTGGGCGCCGGTTACGACGCTCACCGATATATTTTAGCTTTAGCTGCAAGGAACGATCAGTTTGACCCTCGCTCCCAACTTCTTCAAATCTCTCAACATAACCCTCTTGCAGCAAAATCTCAGCAATGGCTCTCTTCATCTTAGAACTCGGAACCGACACGGTTTGGTGTCCCGCCATTAAGGCATTCCGGATCCTAGTTAACATATCTCCTATCGGATCTGTTATGCTCATTCCATCTACTCCCAAGACCTGATTACCAGGAAGACTTGACCAATCCGGGGATCTTTCCTTTTAACGCTTGTTCCCGGAGGCATATTCGGCATAATTTAAAACGACGATAATAACCGCGCGGTCTTCCACAAATTTGGCAACGGTTGCGTACACGAACGGCATACTTCCTTCTTGTTTCACGTATTGGCATGCATGTTTTGGCCATACTAATCACCCCGTATAAATGGCATTCCCAGCAAATGTAACAGCCTTCGCCCTTGCTGGTCATCAGGAGCTGTTGTGACGATGGTCACCTCAAAGCCTCGTATTTTATCGATCTTATCGTAATTGATCTCTGGGAAAATCAACTGCTCGCTAATTCCCAAAGTAAAATTCCCACGACCATCAAAACTGTTGGGTGAGATCCCTCGGAAATCGCGCGTACGCGGTAATGCGACGTTCAACAAGCGATCCAAGAATGACCACATCTTCTCACCACGCAATGTGACTTTAACACCAATTGAGCGCCCCTCACGCAATTTAAATCCCGCAATGCTCTTCTTGGCTTTCATCACGATGGGGTGTTGCCCACAGATCACGCCGATGTCCTCCACCGCCGCGTCCAGAGCTTTCGCATTATCGAGTGCTTCTCCCACCCCAACATTAATGATGACCTTCTCGAGTCGGGGAACTTCCATAATGTTCCGTAGACTAAATTCTTTCAGTAACGTGGGTGCGATTTCCTCACGATACCTTTCCCTGAGGTAATGAGCCATCCTGTAAGAACTCCTTGCCTTTTAAGTGTCGATCATTACTTTACACTTTTTACAAACGCGTTTGCGTTCACCATCCTGCCGTTCCACACTCACGCGCGTCCTTTCACTACACTTGGGACAGACAAGCATCACATTGGAAATGTGTATGGGCGACTCAAATTGGATAATCCCGGGGGACATTGTTCGCCCGCCGGCCTGGACCTGGCGCTGATGCTTCCTGCGGAGTGAGACACCTTGAACCACTAACATCTCATCCTTCGGCACGACGCGCAACACCTCGCCACGTTGTCCTTTGTCCCGCCCTCGAATCACTTCCACGGTATCTCCCCGTCTAATCCGTATACTTGCCACGCTCCTGCCTCCTATAGCACTTCCGGCGCAAGGGACACAATTTTTGTGAAACCCTTCTCACGCAATTCGCGAGCCACAGGTCCGAAGATACGTGTGCCTCGTGGATTTGTCCCGTCTTGATCAAGGATGACCGCAGCATTATCATCAAAACGGATATAAGAACCATCATCACGGCGGTACTCTTTCGCCGTGCGTACGATGACCGCTTTGACAACATCACTTTTTCGAACGGTCCCGTGTGGTGATGCCGATTTCACTGTGGCAACTACGGTATCCCCCACGTGCCCATAACGACGCTTGGAACCGCCAAGCACCCGAATGACAAGCAGCTCCCGGCCACCTGTGTTATCAGCTACCTTAATCCTACTCTCTTGCTGGATCATACCTCTTCCTCGAACTCGGTCTCTTTCACCAGCTCTACCGCTGGTTCTTCCACTAGCTCTTCCTGCTCCACAGCGATTTTCGTAGGGGAAGCACGACGAAGGATCTCCTGTATTGCCCAACGCTTCTTCTTAGATATCGGTTGGCTCTCTACCATTAATACCAGATCACCTGGCTGACAATCCAATTCATCATGAACCAAAAAAAATTTGTGTGTTCGAACAACCTTGCCGTAAAGTCTATGGAGATAACTACGATCTACTCGGACCTTCGCAGTTTTGTCCATTTTGGCAGAGGTCACCAAGCCCTGCAAACGTTTTCGTTTATTGGTCATGCTTCACCACCTTCAAACTCCGCCGCGATCTCTCTTTCTCGCAGGATGGTCGCGAAACGTGCGATTTCCTGACGCGCATGATGCAACCGAGAAGTGTCAGTAAGTTGTCCACTTGAGAATTGAAAGCGCAGCTTAAAATATTCCTCGCGTGCATCATCAAGACGACTTCGAATTTCTTCGATCGATAATGCCCGAATTTCATACGGTTTCATCACTCATTCTTCTCCATACAGGTCCATTCTCTGGGTGAATTTTGTCTTAATGGCTAATTTGTGCGAGGCTAATCGCATCGCTTCTTTCGCGCCATCCCGATCAAGGCCGGAGATTTCGAACATAATCCGCCCAGGTTTAACCACCGCAACCCAATGATCGACAGCCCCTTTCCCTTTTCCCATGCGCGTCTCCGCAGGCTTCTGCGTTACGGGCTTGTCGGGAAAGATCCGAATCCAAATCCGACCCCGACGCCGCATATAACGTACGAGAGCTCGGCGTGCTGCTTCAATCTGACGGGCTGTAACCCACCCAGGTTCTAGCGCTTGAAGGCCATACTCGCCAAAGACAATAACAGTCCCTCGGCTCTCCTTCCCTTTCATCCGTCCACGCATTTGTTTTCGGAATTTAACTCGTTTTGGCATTAACATCTTCACACCTACCCGCCATGCATTAAAGACATGGCTTTCACTCGCTCACATAGACATCCATCACTTCAGGTTGTTCTTCGATCTCAGGCAAGACTTCCCCTTTATAAATCCATACTTTGATGCCTATACGCCCGTAGGTTGTAAGGGCTTCTTCCATGGCGAAGTCAATATCCGCTCGTAGTGTTTGCGCAGGTACCCGACCTTCACGCACCCACTCCCTGCGCGCCATTTCTACGCCAGCCAAACGACCAGCACACATTACTTTAATACCCTCTGCGCCTTGACGCATGGCTTGATTAACTGCTCGCTGCATGGCACGACGATGGCTGATGCGGCGCTCCAATTGACCGGCGATATTTTCAGCGACAAGACGAGCGTCCAAATCAGGGATTTTAATCTCAGCAATATCCAATTTGACATTCGTGCCTGTAAGCTCCTGGATCTTTTTTCGCATCTCTTTCACCGTTGCTCCTTTTCGCCCAATGACAATGCCGGGTTTGGAGGTGTTTACGGTAATTTGTACGCTATTCGGATAGCGTTCGATCTCAATCCGAGATACTCCAGCTCGGGGAGCGATGCTATAGATCAATTCACGGATCTTCCGATCCTCTTGCAGTTGATTCGCATATTTATCCGGATTGGCGAACCAACGCGACTCCCACGTTTTATTGATCTTCAGGCGGAAACCAATGGGATGTACTTTACGCCCCATAATTGCTCCTTTCAGATAACATTAACTCTCGGGTTTCTCCTGCTCACGCAGTACAATGGAGAGGTGCGAATAACGACGACGAATAGGCTTGAACCGCCCACGCGCGCCAAAACGGCGCCATCGGCGCCCCGGTCCTTCATCAGCAAGGATCCTGTGAATAAACAGATCATCTCTACTGATGCCAAAATTCTCCTCTGCATTAGCGATGGCAGATTCGAGTAGCTTTTGAACCGGATGTGCAGCCGCATTCGGCGTAAAATGTAAAATATCCAACGCGGTATTCGCTTCGAGCCCTCGAACAAGATCAATTACAAGCCTCGCTTTTTGAGGAGACACTGGCACAAAACGCGCATAAGCCTGAATATCTATTGCTTCAGCCATCGACTCTTACCTTGTCTTTGTGGTTTTATCTCTCATCACATGGCCACGGAAGGTTCTGGTAGGCGCGAACTCGCCTAATTTATGTCCGACCATGTTCTCAGTGATATAGATCGGCACATGCCTACGCCCATCGTGAACCGCAATGGTGTGGCCAACCATCTGTGGAAAGATGGTGCTTGCTCGGCTCCATGTACGGAGTACTTTCCGATCCCCTATCCTGTTCATATCCTCAATCTTCTTTAATAATTTCGGCGACACATACGGTCCCTTTTTCAAAGAACGTGACATCGTTACTCCTACCCTCCCACTATCCTCGATCACCAGCGCTTATCGCCGCCGCTTGGATCGGTGACGGATAATGTATTTCTCAGTCTTTTTATTCCGCCGTGTCTTATAACCCAAAGTGGGCTTTCCGGTTGGACTTTTCGGGCCGGGCAAGCCAATCGGCTGACGTCCCTCACCACCACCATGGGGATGATCGCGCGGCGACATTGCTGAACCTCGAACGGTGGGACGAATACCGAGATGACGTTTCCTGCCCGCCTTGCCTAATTTGATGTTGCTATGATCGGGATTACCCACTTCACCAATGGTGGCATAGCACGATTGCCGGACGCGTCGGATTTCACCGGAGGGTAAACGCACTGCCGCGTAAATCCCTTCCTTCACCAACAATTGCGCCGAAGTCCCTGCTGAGCGGACGAGTTGGCCGCCTCGTCCCTCCTGCAACTCAATGTTATGGACCAATGTGCCGAGCGGGATGTTAGACAATGGAAGGGCATTCCCTGGTCGAATCTCCGCTTCTGGACCGGAGATCACTGTGTCTCCAACTTGAATACCCAAAGGCGAAAGGATATAAGCCTTTTCTCCATTACGATAATAGAGCAATGCCAGGCGAGCGGAACGACGGGGATCATACTCAATCGCCGCAACGCGGGCCGGGATGCCATGTCTCTTGCGTTTGTAATCCACAAGACGGATTTGCTTGCGATGCCCGCCGCCGCGGTGTCTCACCGTGACACGACCTTGGATATTCCGGCCGCCATACTTGCGTCCGGAAATCAGCAGGGATCTTTCAGGTCTTTCTCTGGTGATTTCCTCAAAGGTCGCACCGGTCATCCCGCGACGACCGGGTGAGGTGGGTTTATAGGTCTTTACAGCCATTACTTCACCCCTTCGAATACTTCGATCGTCTCACCGGGCTGCAATGTAACGATCGCCTTCTTGAAACTTGAACGTCGTACCAGCACCCTGCGACTACGAGCCCTACGGCTACGCTTGGCCGGTACATTGATAATATTTATCCGGTCGACATTAACGTTATAAAGATGCTCGACAGCCTCTTTTACCTGCGCCTTGGTGGCGTTTGAGAGCACCTCAAAGGAATATTGGTTGAGCTTACCCGCCTGATAATTTGATTTCTCCGTAATGATAGGGCGGCGCAAGACATCATAGATCGTCGTCATCGCTCCAGCCTCCTCACTGTCCCAGATAGGACTTGATGACTTCGAGCGCGCCCACAGGCAAGATCATACGGTCGAAGCTCAATATGTCCTGGATATTTAAGTATTTGGCATTCAATATTTTTGCCCATGGCAGGTTACGCGCCGACTTCTCAACATTCTCGTCCATCTCGGGGAGTACGATGAGAACTTTCGTAACGCCAACAAGCTTCTGTAATATCAGAACCATCTCTTTCGTCTTCGGCGCTTCCAATTTTAGATCATCCAGTACAATAATTTCTGATTGGGCAGCTTTTACCGAGAGTGCCGAGCAAAGGGCAGCCCGCCGCATCTTGCGCGGCATTCGGAGTTGAAAATTGGTTGGCCGTGGGGTATGAGCCTTACCACCGCCAACCCATTGTGGAGCTCGAGTCGAACCCTGCCGAGCTCGTCCGGTTCCTTTCTGACGCCAAGGTTTTCGACCGCCACCAGAGACTTCACTTCTTCCTTTTGTCTTGCGAGTCCCCAACCTTGCGTTGGATAATTGTCGAACCAGGGCTTGATGCATCAAATCCGGTTTGATCGGAGCTTCGAAAATCTCCGCCGGAAGATTGATGGTTTTTACCTTCTCACCTTGTTGGTTTAGCACATCTACTTTCATGCTTTTTTTACTCCGCAAAACTACTGCTTACGTGCTTCTTCAATCATGACAATTTGACCACGTGACCCGGGCACGCTTCCGCGGACGCCTAATAGATTGCGCTCCGCATCCACCAACGCCACACGCAAATTCTGCGAAGTGACGCGTTGGGATCCCATATGTCCAGGACCACGTGACCCCTTAAGGACTCGCCCTGGAGTGGAGGTGGATCCCACAGAACCAACAGCTCGCAACCGGTCGGATTGACCATGGGTTTTCGGACCTCCATGAAAGCCATGTCGTTTCACGCCGCCCTGGAAGCCTTTGCCCTTGCTGATTCCAATGACATCAACCTGGTCTCCCACATTAAATATCCCAACAGTGAGCTTCACCCCCTCTGTGAGGTCTTCAAAGGAGTTGACACGGAACTCCCTCAAGTATCGCAAAGGAGGTAGATCATTACGTCGGAGGTGACCAAGCTGACCGCCTCTTAGACGTCGAGGATTCACCTCGCCGAAAGCGAGTTGAACAGCAGTGTATCCGTCCCGCCCCGATTGGCGGATTTGAGTGACATAGCAAGGCCCAGCTTCGATGAGCGTTATGGGAACTACCACACCGGACTCATCAAAGATCTGGGTCATACCGACTTTCTTTCCAATCAGCCCTTTCATTATCCATCTCCATTGTTTCAAGATACTTGACGGGACTGTCAGCCTGGGCTTGGCTGCATCATCCCCGTTCACAAGGCAGTCAACAAACGCATGGCAGGAACTTGGAATCTTGTTCAGCAATACTGCTTGTTCTTACCTTGCCTCCATTCGTTCGAACGGAAAAATGCAACGAACCTGGTAAAAGGGTTTAGATCTTAATCTCGATGTCTACACCCGCCGGCAAATTCAGCCGCATCAGGGTATCGATTGTCTTGGTATCCGGTTCAAGGACATCGATTAAACGTTTATGAGTCCGAATTTCAAAATGCTCGTGTGAGTCCTTGTCAATAAAGGTCGAACGGCGTACTGTAAATCGTTCAATCTTAGTGGGCAGAGGGACCGGCCCGACTACTTTCGCGCCTGTTCTTTCAGCGGTCTCAACAATCCGCTTTGCGGATTGATCCAACACACGATGATCATAGGCCTTCAAGCGGATCCTAATTTTCTGTTTGGGCATAACCTTCACCTATTCTAAGATATCCGTAATCATGCCTGCGCCAACGGTCAGGCCGCCTTCACGGATGG
>CAYGXU010000033.1:0-31073 GCA_964353875.1 uncultured Anaerolineaceae bacterium
TCGATATTTTATGGAGAAATTAAGGAACTTCCAGAAAGGCATCAGGAAAATTGGCCACTTCAATCGCGTATACTGGGGCAAGTGATAAGGGGTTGAGAGCGCGACGATACCGTCAACGGGTAAAAGCGCTCCAGCGATGAGCGCCACTGCCCCCCCTAAAGAAATGCCGACCACGGCGATTTTATTGCATCCATCCTGGAGGAGGGAATATCCATCTTCAACGCAGGCCAACCAATCTAACCATCGGGCGCGGCGGAGATCCTTCTGATGTGTAGCATGACCGAAAAGGCGTAAACCTAAGACCGAGTAACCTGCTTCATTCAATTTTCCGCCTAGCCACCGCATCTCCTGTGGTGTGCTCGCGAAACCGTGAATCAATAAACTGCCAAAAGGACCGCCGGGGAAATAAAAGGGTTCGCCGCCGGATAGGATCATGCCGACGACCTTGAGAGGCGTTTTACAAAATGAGTCGCAGCAGAGAAAACCCGATCACGATCACAATCACAAGTGATGATGTGATTGCTCTTCTCGACCCACATCATCTCTTTTTCTTTGGAGCCGAGCAGTTCGAAATTTGCGATCATATCCTCCGGAGGGACAAAATGATCGTTTTTAGAATGAATGAATAATACCGGTAGGGATAACCGAGGTAGAACCTTTCTCATTTCTGCGAGGATTAAGTCGAGTTCTACGATCGCCCGCAAAGGACGGTAGTCATATTGGACGCGCGCCTGTTTTGCCTCCGGCGAGCTCCAATCGGAAGGACCTTTCTTACTGAAACGATAAATAGCGCTCAAAGGGCGCAGGATTGGCCGCAACAAGCGCAATCTCGGATCCGGAGGTAATTGATGGGGTGTTGACATGGCCACAACCCCTGCCACCTGGAAGCGACTGGAAAGGAGCAGAGAGAGCGCACCACCGAGAGAGAGTCCAAGAACAATAATCTTATCGCACCCTCCGGCAAGCAGGTGATAACCATCTTCCACGGAGGCAAGCCAATCATGCCAGCGTGAACGGGCCAGGTCGTCTATATGTGTCGCATGCCCGGCAAGCCGAATGCCAAGGACGGAATAGCCTTCATGCGCCAGGACTTCCCCCAGCCACTTTACTTCCTGGGGTGTGGCGGTGAATCCATGAACAAGCAGACATCCAACCTCATCCCCAGGGAAGTAAAAGGGTTCGCCGCCTTGAAGGATATTTGCCATGATGACCTCTGTGATTTCTAAATGAAGTTGTGATTAGCGTAAGAGAAGGCATTGGCTTCGAACGGACATGAGTTTATTGATGGATCAAGCCTTCTTCTCGGGTGACCCGTCGGATGAAATCAATCGTGGCCTGCAGTACTTTCTCTCGTTCTGCATCTCGCACCACAACATGGCCGCTGTTCTCCAGCCAGACGATCTCCTTGTCTTCAGTACCAAGGTGCTCGTAGAGTTTGCTCACATGCCCGATGGACACAGATTGATCAATGGTTGATTGAACGAGGAGAACAGGTACGCTGATTTCCGCCAAATGGCTTCGCATCTCTTTCAGGTGCCTGTTCAACTCTACTGCTCCAAGAATGGGATGAGCGGGATATTCCAGGTGATCTTTCGCTAATTCCACATTGACCCAATCCGGTTCACCTTTGGGGATAAAGCGCCATATTCGGCCGAGGATGGGCAGGATGGGGTATAAGAGGCGGGCGAACTGATCCGGCAGGACATATGGAGCGGAATATGCCACAATGCCCTTCACTGGGAATTGTGAACCGAAATAGAGCGCTAGTGCCCCTCCTAAGGAAAGACCCATGACGAAGATCGAGTCGCACACACCGCATAAATAGTGATAGCCATCCTCAACGGACGCGACCCAGTCACGCCAGCGCGTACGGAGTAAATCCTTTTGATCAGTAGCGTGTCCGAAGAGACGGACTCCAAGGACGGTGTAACCCTCGGAAGCCAGTTGTTCGCCCAGCCAGCGCATCTCTTTCGGCGCTCCAGTGAATCCATGGATGAGTAGGCAGCCGGTTTTGCCTCGCTGGAAGAAGAAAGGTTCGCCCTCATTCAATATGACATTCATAAGATTACCTGTATTTCACGTGGGAATGAGCTCAATCGTTCGCCACTTTCTTGTGTGACAAACACGTTGTCCTCGATACGTACGCCTCCCCTACCTGGAAGGTAGATGCCAGGCTCGACGGTGAAGGTCATTCCGGGTTGTAGCAGTTGTTCGTTGGCACTGCTTATGTATGGGTCTTCGTGTTCGTCGAGACCAATGCCGTGGCCGGTGCGGTGGATGAAATACTTTCCATAGCCTGCTGCTTCGATCACGGATCGCGCAGCGAAGTCGACCTCCTGGCATCTTACCCCCGGCTGGACTGCAGCCACACCGGCCTGGTTGGCCCGCCTCACGGCTTCATAAACCTGCGCCAGCTCAGGGTCGGTCTCTCCCAGGGCGAAGGTTCGAGTGAGATCAGAGACATATCCCCGAAACCTCGCGCCAAAGTCCAGCATCAGTAAATCACCCAGCTGTAGTTTTCGCTCGCCAGGTACAGCGTGGACGAAGGCGCTGTTCGGGCCGGAAGCGATGATCGGCTGGAAAGCAAGTTCCGCTTGAGAACCGGCACGCAGCAATTGCATTACCAATTCGGAGGATAACTCTAGCTCAGTCATCCCCAGTTTAATCAGCGGGATGGTCTTTTCTAATGCGGTTTGAGCAATTGCAACCGCTTGACGCATTGCCTGCAGCTCTTTCTCGTCTTTAATCAAGCGCATGGCAGCGATGACTTCATCGGCCGGGACGAATTCTGCACGCGGGATGGTTTTCTGCAACAACCATAATTCAAAAGCTCTCATGGAAAGTGGCTCAATGCCGATACGTGTCTTCTCTAAGTGAAGTTTCTTCGCTGCGCTTGAAAATGCTTTGAGGCGCGATGTTTCATCCTCAGCATAGGAGATCACCTCAGGTTCAAGAGGGGAGGCTTCAGCTTTGGTCCTTTCTAAATCGGGAACAACCAAGAGCGGTTTCCCCTCGGATGGGAAGAATCCTACGATGGGTCTTTCTAGCAAATGGAATGTAAGCGCGGATAGGTAATACATCGTACGACTGGGGATAATCGCCAAGGCTTGCAGATTTCTCTGTTCCAATCGACGCTGTAATTGCGCTAATCGAGTAGCGAGCATCTCTTCCTCCTGCCTGAGGGGGATTATAGTCTCCCATAGTATTGGTAGCAAACAATTGCATAGGGTTAGGTTTGATTAATCAGATACGATGTTCGATGGGGACTGTGGCTCTGAGACCTTCTTCTTGACACCCCTGAGACGGTCAAGTACAATCTCGACACCCTTAGAAGGTCTCCTGGCGGGGGCCTGTAGCGCAGTTGGGAGCGCGCCTCAATCGCACTGAGGAGGTCGCGGGTTCGAATCCCGCCAGGTCCACTAAATGGAAACGAGGGCCCATAGCGCAGCTGGGAGCGCGTCTCAATGGCATTGAGAAGGTCGTGGGTTCGAATCCCACTGGGTCCACCAAACAATTTAATATTTGGCTAGAGCTGGAGTAGTAAGCCATCCAGCAGCGAGCCAGGGAAGGTGTGAGCCTGGCGATGTACCGATGGAGCACATAGGCCGAACTCGCCCGCCGTCCTGAACCAGGACAACCACTGCTGGTGAACCTTGAAGTAGCTGGCAGCGATAGCCGCCCGTTAAAGTGGCAAAGAGCGGTTCGGTGATTTTCCGAACAAACAGGGTGGTACCGCGGAGCGCCCCTTCGTCCCTGAAACGACGAAGGGATTTTTGTTTAATGGAAACAGAGAAAGGTCATTGCATTGGATTCGAAGGCATGAGGTGGTGAAAATGTCTCAAAAAAAATCAATCCCAAATGCTGATATGCATGTGGAACGATATGATCCTGGAAGATTCGAGCAAAAATGGCAAGCGCGCTGGGAGCAAGACAAGCTCTATCATGCGGACATCAATCCGAATCGAAAGAAGGCCTACTTCCTGACCATGTTGCCCTACACTTCGGGCGACCTCCACATCGGGCATTGGTTTATTAAGGCCACTTCTGATGCACGCGCCCGTTACATGCGTATGCTTGGATACAACGTTATGCTTCCAATTGGCTTCGATGCCTTTGGTTTGCCGGCCGAGAATGCCGCTATTGAACGCAATATCCATCCCAAAGAGTGGACCTATAAGAACATCGAGCGGATGCGGCGGCAATTGCGCTCCATGGGAGCCATGTGGGATTGGTCACGCGAGGCGATCACCTCCGATCCGGAGTACTATCGCTGGACGCAATGGTTCTTCCAGCAGTTCTTCAAAAACGATCTGGCATATAAGAAAATGGCGCCGGTGGATTGGTGTCCGCAATGCAACACTACTTTGGCGCGTGAACAGGTCATCGGCGATAACCGCGTCTGTGAACGCTGCAAGACACCCGTGATCAAGAAGGACCTCGATCAGTGGTTCTTACGCATCACCCAATATGCAGACGAACTGCTCGATTTCTCTCATCTGGATTGGCCAGAGAGGGTTCGAATACTCCAGACCAATTGGATCGGACGCAGTGAAGGAGCTCGAGTTACTTTCCGGACCGAAGCAGGCGATGCCATCGAAGTCTTCACCACTCGACCCGACACCCTTTGGGGTGCAACTTTCATGGTCCTGGCGCCGGAGCATCCCCTGGTCGCCAAGTTGACCACTTCCGATCGAAGGGAACAAGTCCATGCCTACGTGGAAGAGGCCAAACGTCTCTCTGATATTCAGCGTGAGGCGACGGATCGCGAGAAAACAGGCGTCTTTACGGGAGGGTATGCAATCAATCCGGTCAATGGAGAGCGTATCCCCGTCTGGATGGCCAGCTATGTGCTCATGACCTACGGCACAGGCGCAATCATGGCTGTGCCAGCGCACGACCAGCGCGACTTTGAATTCGCATTGAAATTCGGGTTGCCGATCCTACAGGTAATCGAACGCCCGGATGGCGCCACCAGATCCCTGGTGCGAGAGGGCACGGTAAAAGCCGGTTTCCGCGAAGCGCTCGATCGGGAGAGCATCCCTTATGAATTGAGAGATGGGGCTTTCTTGATCCGGATGCCAATGGAGAAAGTAGGGCCTTATCTCGAGATCGCACAAGAATATATGCGCGCAGAGGCTTGGACAGAGGTGGTTGGCACAACCTGGGTCTTTGTCTTCCACGATGGTGTCATGCGCTGGGATTCGGTGGAGAATGATCAGCGGATCTTGGAGCGCTGCAAACGTCTGAATAAGCAAATGATCCCCTATCGCAGTCTGATGGAAATTCTTTGGTGTGAGCCATTCTACCGGGATGTGCTTTATCATGCTGATTATGGCGCTATGATCCATTCGGGAAGCCTCAGTGGAGTAGCTGCCGAGAAAGCAATGGAAAAGACGGTTAAATTCCTGGAAGAGAAGGGAATTGGCCAGGCAGCGGTCAACTACCGTCTGCGTGATTGGCTCATCTCGCGCCAGCGCTATTGGGGTGCTCCCATCCCGGTCATCAATTGTCCCAAGTGTGGTTATGTCGCTGTTCCGGAGGAGGACCTGCCGGTATTACTTCCGGATGATGTCGAATGGCGACCGACAGGGGAAAGTCCGTTGAAGCTGCACCCCACATGGAAATACACCAGTTGCCCCGAATGTGGCGGTTCAGCCGAGCGGGAAACGGATACGATGGACACCTTTATGTGCTCGTCCTGGTATCACTTACGTTATCTAAGTCCCCAATACGACCAATGGCCATTTGATTCGAAGGAATATGATTACTGGATGCCGGTGGATACCTACACCGGTGGGGTCGAACATGCAACCATGCACTTGATTTATACCCGCTTCTTCCACAAGGCTTGTCGAGATCTGGGAATCACCCAAGGACCGGAGCCGATGATCCAGCTACGGAACCAGGGTCAGATCTTGGGGCCAGATGGTCAGCGCATGAGTAAGTCACGTGGAAATGTGATTGATCCGGACGAGCAAGTGCGCCGATATGGCGCCGATACAGTGCGCGCCTATCTCATGTTCGGATATCGCTGGACGGAAGGAGGTCCGTGGAGCGACGAGAACATCCAGGGTATTGTACGTTGGATCCATCGCGTTTGGAGTCTGGTGGTGGAAACCCAGGATGCGAAGCCCCAGGGCGAGAATTCGGAGCTCGAGCGAGGGTTGCATCGAAAAGTTCACCAGACGATTCGCCAGATCTCCCATGATCTGCAGAATTTCGAGTTCAATACCGTCATTTCTGCACTTATGGAGCTTACTAATGAGTTGTATACAGCGCGCGAGGCTGGATTAGCGGGAAACATGGTCTTCAAAGGTGCGATCGAATATCTGCTTCTGCTGATGGCGCCAGGAATGCCGCACCTCGCTGAGGAGCTATGGACACGGTTAGGCAAACCTTATTCGATCCATGATCAACCCTGGCCAAAGTATGATCCCCAAGCAGCAAAGGAAGAAGAGATTTCGCTAGTTATCCAGGTGAACGGGAAAGTGCGTGATCGTATCGTTGTCCCTGCTGGGATTGGTGAGGAGGAAGCCAAGCAAAAGGCGCTTGCCAGCGAGACTGTACGACGATTCATGGAGGGCAAAGAGCCTAAAAATATCATCGTCGTCCCAGGTCGATTGGTCAACATTGTTATTTAGACCGCACTTAACTAATCAGCCTGGCCTGCAAATGCAGACGCTAAAGGTCTTTCTGGCAAAACAACTTGTGACTGCACTGAAAAAAAGCCCGAAATAGGAAAAGAGAACGGTATACGACACATACCCCCTATTTCCAGACGGAGGCTGCTTTTTTCAGGACTTGGATTCAATGGTTTGGATTTGCAGGAAATTAGCGCTTAAAAGGCATGGCTGGATTGCATAAAAGAGCTTTAGGGCTTTTGCCTGAATAGGTTCGATCATACTTTCCTCCCGCAGGATTGATGCGACGTTCGCGGGCATGCTTAGTCATGCCCCTTTTATTTGTCCAGGGAAGGAGAGGGTCCATGTAAACGGGCAGGTTACATGGTTGGTAAAACCTGAATGAAACCTTGTGAACGCCTCACAACCATCGTGGCTTTCCTTAAAACGCTGGCCAGCGTAGAATGAGGCAACGAAAAAAGAAGGGAGCTACGAAATGACGATTGCAAAACGAAGTGTGATCACAGCGGAGAAGGCACCCAAGGCGATTGGGCCATATTCAGTGGCTATTCGGGCTGGCGAATTTATCTTTGTCTCTGGTACGCTGGGCATTCACCCGGAAACGGGCGATCTCGTCGCGGGGGGGATTGAAGCGCAGACGCGAAAAGCTTTAGAAAACCTGGCGAATGTTCTCGAGGCCGGGGGCTCATCCCTGGGTCAGGTAGTAAAGACTACCGTTTTTCTCCAGGACATGGGGGAATTCCCTGCGATGAACAACGTCTATGCCTCCTTCTTCTCCCAGGATCCTCCCGCGCGCTCTACTGTGGAAGTGGCCGCACTTCCGAAAGGCGCGGCGGTGGAAATCGAGGCGATTGCTCTGGTTAAGGGCGGATCATGAGTTGAAATGACGGCAGTCCCCGGTTCGAAGGTCATATCTTCATAAGATGGGATAACTGATCAACCGGTGAAGAAGCCATGCTTTGATCAGATGATCTTCGAGATTATTGTTCCATGGTGATAAATCTGGCTAATGGGTAGAGGGAAAGAGGTTTTCAGGGAATGACAGGCGAAAGAATCTTGGTTGTCGATGATGAGGCCAATATCGTCGATTTGGTGAAACTCTACTTAGAACGAGAAGGATATCGCGTGGATAGTGCTGGGGATGGTGCCATAGCCCTGGAAAAGATACGAGAGCAGGAACCTGCCCTGGTGGTGCTGGATATCATGCTTCCTGAAGTGGATGGTTTCGAGGTTTGCCGGCGGACACGAGCGAACTCGGAAGTCCCGATCATCATGCTCACTGCCCGCGATGAGGATTTCGACAAGATCGTCGGTCTTGAACTTGGAGCAGATGACTATCTAACCAAACCCTTCAACCCCAGAGAACTTGTCGCACGAATTAAAGCCATCCTGCGTCGGTCTGAGCGTGCGGAGCGAGTTGAGAAGAAAGTGGCACATGTCGGTGATGTCACCGTTGACCCTGCCCGACGGGAAGTGACAGTTGGGGGTGAACCAATCGAGCTACGCACCAAGGAATTCGATCTTTTGATGACCCTGGTTGAGCACCGTGGGATTGTTCTCACGCGCGAACAACTGCTTAATCTCGTCTGGGGATTCGATTTCTACGGTCAGACGCGGACAGTAGATGTTCATGTGGCGCACTTGCGTAAACGCCTTGCCAATAGCATGACGGTTAAAATCGAAACCATCACAGGCGTTGGATATAAATTGGTGGATTAAATCGAGTGTTCCGTTCACTGCGAAACCGTTTGCTGCTCACCTACCTGTTCGTAACCGGACTGGTGCTCACCCTTGTTGCCGTAAGTTTGCTTGCGTTCTTGGCAAGTAGTCCGATTGTTCGAAATCTCAGTTATGCACGTTTAGAACGGGTCCTATCGGATCTTTTGCCAGAGACGGAGCGGATTTTGCCTATCTCCGATGCGGGGAAACTTCAAGTCAAGCTTAGAGAGTTGGATGCAACCCACAATATGCGGTTTTTAGTGTTGGCCGATAGAAGCGAGATCGTGGCAGATAGCCGACCGCAGAGCGGAGTGGAGTCGATTGAGGTCTTTTCTCAAGTATGGGTCGGAGGAGGGGTGAAACGGGGGGAATTTCGAGATCAATTGGGGAAGATGTGGTTTTGGATCGGCGAATCCTCTGACCGCAACCGGGCTATCATCCTGGCCTCACGCAGGCCTGGTCTTTTAACGCTGATCGGCAGTGCGCTTCGTCCGGGTCCTAATCCTCAATTGGAATATGCGGGAGGCCTTTTCTTGCCCATCCTTCGTGCAGCAGGGATTGGCTTCCTGCTTTCTCTCCTGCTGGCCTGGCTGGTTTCACGCTGGATCGCAAGCCCCCTCCAGCGGGTGTCCGTCGCAGCGATGGCAGTCGCAAAGGGGGACTATCGACAGAGTGTAAAACCTGAGGGGCCGCGTGAAGTAGAGGACGTGGCCTATAGCTTCAATGCCATGGTTCAACAAGTCCAGACGAGCCAGCAGATCCAACGCGACTTCCTGGCGAATGTATCTCATGAATTAAAAACGCCGCTTACTTCCATCCAAGGGTTTGCTCAAGCCATGCTTGACGGTGCGGCAGCCGATGATGAGGCAAGAGGACGGGCAGCGCAAGTCATATATGATGAATCGGATCGTCTCCGCAGGTTAGTGGGGGATTTGCTCGATCTAGCCCGCATAGATGCCGGACAAATCAGCTTTGAACGTACTTCTGTATATCTGAAAGTATTATTATCCGGCATTATTGAGAAACTGAATTTGCGCGCCAGAGAGAAAGGAGTAGGATTGGAGAACTGCCTGCCTGATCTTCCCATCATTATTGGCGACGGGGATCGACTGGCTCAGGTTTTTACAAACCTGGTGGATAATGCGATCAAACATACTCCTGATGGAGGAATCGTTCGCCTTCAGGGCAATATAGATGCGGGATGGGTATCTATCCATGTCGATGATACCGGCCCAGGAATACCGACCGAAGATCTATCACGTATCTTTGAACGTTTCTATCAGGTGGATAAAGCCAGGCGTGGCGGCGAAGGGCGCGGTGTAGGCCTTGGATTGGCCATCTCAAGTCAGATTGTGGAAGCGCATAAAGGACGGATTGTCGCTCAGAGTACCTTAGGGAAGGGGAGCAGGTTCACAGTTCAATTGCCTATCGTCCGACCGGAGGATAAGACTCTTGTTAGTCATTTCAAAGGACAAGAGGGCATTTGATTTGATATGATTATGTTGTGTGAGAATTGAAGGTGATATGGAACGAGAGAAGAAATCTTCCGCAGGTTGGGTCATTTTAGGTCTCCTGGGATTGACGGCGGTATGTCTGTGTCTTATTTGCCTGGCAACGTTTATTCTCCTTATTGTGGGTGCGATCGAATTAATCGAGCCCACACAGCCCCCCGCCCCTTTGATAACGACAACGACATACGATACAGAACAGGCTTTATCCTCAGTTGAGGTGCCGATATCCGACCTGGTGTCCTTGGCGGAACGTCTACAGAATCTGGAAGACGTGCCCCGTGTGCTGGCTGAGAAGGTTGATCCCCTTCTAATAGGTACGAAGGATAGCTTTTGGGTCACGAATGTTGATCAAAATATCACCAATCAAGTAGAAGCTACCCTGGTTTACAGCACAGACCACGTTTATTTCTGGGCGGGTGTCGATGTAACGACCAATATCGAGGATGTAATGCGGGTTGTCGACAATTTTGAACAAATAACCTACCCCACGGTTCGTTCGATCTTTGGAAGCGAATGGTCTCCTGGCGTGGATGGGGATCCACACCTCTACATCCTCTATGTCCGTGGTTTAGGACCATCTGTGGCTGGCCTTTTTTTCTCCAAGGATGAGTATTCTCCCCTGGTGCATGAGCATTCCAACGGCCATGAAATGTTTTATATCAGCGCAGATAGTGTCAGCTTAGCGGGGGATTATGTGAACAGTGTATTGGCGCACGAGTTCCAACATATGATTCACTGGCAATTGGATCGAAATGAAGAGACTTGGGTGAATGAGGGCTTCTCTGAATTGGTAGAACAATTGCTTGGTTATGAAATCGGGGGGTTTGATTATCTTTATAGCCGGGACACGGATAAACCGCTGACACGATGGCCTTCCGAGCCGGGAAGTGCGGGAGAGCACTACGGGCAAACATTCCTTTTTATGACTTACCTATATGATCGCTTAGGCGCGGAATGTATCCGCTCATTGGTTGCCCACCCGGAGAATGGGATTAAGGCGATTGATGAAGTATTAGCGGACTGTGAGGTCAACGATCCTGCTACGGGCGAGAAGCTCGATGCGGATGACATTGTTCTCGATTGGGCTATCTCGTTGGCCTTGCAGAATCCCGGAATCGGGGAGGGGCATTATGGGATGCGCTCCTATACCCATGCCCCCGTTGCCCAATTTAGTGAAAGTTATTCGCTTTGCCCGTTGGCAGAACAATCAGCGCAAGTTCATCAATATGGGGTTGATCTTCTTCAATTCGTATGCCAGGGGGACTACATACTCTCCTTTTCGGGCGACACCCAAACGAGGGTTCTGCCAACCGATCCGCATTCAGGATATTTTGCCTTTTGGTCGAATCAAGGTGATGAATCCAACATGACGCTGACGAAGACCTTTGATTTTAGCGAAATATCTGCTCCTATCCTCTTCGATTATTGGACCTGGTATCGTGTCGAAGAAGGCTATGACTACCTCTACTTGGAAGCCTCTCGTGATGGCGGTTTAACATGGGAAATCTTGACGACGCCCTCGGGGACCGGGGAAGATCCCTCAGGCAACGCCTTTGGCTGGGGTTATAACGGGATCAGTGGGAAGGGCAGCCGGCCGAATTGGATCCTTGAAACAATGGATCTTTCCCGTTTTGCAGGGGAGGAGATCGTCTTACGATTTGAGTATGTGACCGATTCGGCGGTATATACGGAGGGTTTTCTTCTGGACGATTTATCCATCTCGGCCATCGGCTATTCCGAGGACTTTGAAGATGGGGATGGAGGCTGGATCCCAGAGGGTTTTGTGCGCATTGAAAACAAAATCCCGCAAACCTATCGCATCGCCGTGATCGAAAGAGGGGACGAAATTCGAGTCCGAGAAATTGATCTGGACAGTCTCAACCAAGCCCAAGTCCAACTTCATTTTGGCGATGAGGTCGATGATGTGATCCTTGTGGTCATCGGCACTTCGAGGTATAGCTGGTTGCCGGCAAATTACCATTTCCAGGTCGGAACACCATAGGAGATGCTCTTTCAAGGACAAGTAAAGCAGGGATAAACACGAAAGGGACGCTGAATGTGGCGCCCCTTCAATTCTTCTTCTCCATACATTCCATACCGCGTGGATCAACTATCCATATTTTCACTATGGATAGTCACTCAGATCTCAATTGAGAGCCGTGGAGATTATCTCCCTTATTCTCCTGCGGGTGCGGCAGGCTTACGCAGCGCATCCAACTCGGCTTCGAGCTGTGCCATGCGGGTTTCATAGGCATCCCGCAATTCTTCTCGAATGGAAATGACTCGATCATGAATGCGCTGCTGGAGATCCTTGCCAGAGGTAGGTGCCAGTAGAATGGCAGTCAGCGCACCCACAAGCGCACCGCATAGCGCACCTGCGAGCAACATGATAAAACGACGCATGCGTCCCCTCCTTATTTGACTAGGTGTTGATGTACGCGTGTAATCTCGGTTGTTCATTATTGTATCATGGACCATTCGGAAGACTTGTGCTTCCCATGCCACCTGCGGAAGGATGCGCTGACACCTTGTGGCAGAATGGAGGGCATAGTAGACTGGGTGAAGCGAGGCATAACCAAGATAGTTGGGGGAATAAGCCAGGTCGATTTCAACATTGCGGAGGCGCCCATGTTCAATATAACGATCGAATATTGCGCTATTTGACATTACACCGATAGCGCCATCGGTCTGATGGCTGAACTGCTTGAAAAACATGAATTGGATATTAAATCGATTACTCTGATCCCCTCTGGTGGGGGGAAGTTTGAAGTGACGGTCAATGGGAAGTTAATCTATTCGAAATTACAGACGGGCCGGCACCCCAATGATGGAGAAATCGAAGGCTTGCTGAAAAGCATAAAATAAATGTCGTTACCAATAAACCGAAAATGAGATCAGGGCTGCAGTTATTCAAATGACTGTAAGCTGTTTGAATCTTCGCTCGCCTGATTCCTGAGGTCTCTTCGAAGAAAGGTTTTTTCCCATGAGACTTGTGCTACAACGTGTTAGCCATGGGAGGGTTTCTGTCGACGAACGAACGATCGCAGAGATCGGTCGCGGATTGGTGATTCTGGTTGGGGTGGGACCTAATGACACCGAGCAGGAAGCCAATTGGTTGGCTGAGAAGTGCGCTGGGTTACGGATTTTTGAGGATCATGAGGGGAAGACCAATCTCTCTCTCCAGGATGTGGGCGGACAAGCCCTGGTGGTATCCCAATTTACGTTATACGCCGATACAAGCAAAGGACGACGGCCAAGTTTTATCCGTGCGGCGGCGCCTGAGGTCGCCGAACCTTTGGTAAGACGGTTCGCCCAGGATCTCGATCGTCTTGGGATACCAACACAAATGGGTGAATTCGGCGCGCATATGTTGGTCGAAATTAATAATGACGGCCCTGTAACCATTGTGTTGGAACGGGAGAAGGGGTGAATCCCAGGAGAAGGAAGAGGCGTCTCAAGAGACGCTCTAACTTGTGATTTGCATTGTCATGCCTGGGGGACATCCCTCAAAACCCTCTCTGGTTCGGTCCACAAGATCCCATCCAATTGAACGGCTGCGGCACCCGCATTCAACATCGCCTTGATATGGCTTTCATCATATAAACCCCCACTGGCGATGATAGGCAGGTCAATGATCGAACTAAGCTTGGAGACCACACCCAAAGCGAAAGGGTAGAGAGCAGGGCCGAAGAGTCGCCCATTAAGCAGGCGCCCTTCAGATATCGGCAGAGTACCGCGAGGCGGACCGAGGCTGATGGCGACCACACCGGCTTGCGCTGCTGCTTGAACAGAAGCAAACTCACAATTAAAGGGAAAATTAGCCACTATTGGCATTTCGCTGCATAACGCAGGGGCGAGTAAATCCGTGACCAGCTCTGGATCGCACTCTCCTAAACCTACTTCAACCGCATGAACGGGCTCAATCTCCTCCAAGCGCTCCACCATCGTTGTGACTTCCTGTGGCAGTTGCCCTAGGAGATGGACGATCACTGGGCAAGGGAGCTCCTTCCACGCTCGGCGGTGTTGACGGATGACCTGTGAGAGCCCCGGGTTCGGATGACCTGTATGGAGGAGAAATCCCCCGGCAAAATTTTGCACTCTCGGAGGTTGACATGGCGTGCGTGCATTGAGGCTGATGGGATTGGTGATAAACGCGCCGAGACAAGAAAGATCGAGCATGCGCAAGGTCTCACCAGAGAACCCCAATATCCCGGCGACATTGGTTCGAATAGGATCGAGAATCAGTTCTCGCTTTCCGTTGGACAGGATCAGACTCATGAGTTTTCCCTACCGATGGGTTTGGATTCAGAATGTCCTTGCGTGGATTGCCCAATTTTAATTACCTCTTGGCAACATTGCTGAAGGAACCGCGCCAGTGGATCGTCAAGCTGTTCCACTCTCTGTGGATAGGCACGATGCAGGCTTTCTCTCCTCATCAGCACCTCCTCCACTAAAAGTTGGCGGCCCGCCTCCTCGGACCTGCGGCGGACGAAGAGTGCATGTTGCGTTCGATGGCAAAGGGCAGCAGCGAGTTTGCGGTCGAACCAGGGTTCGATGTTGAGGATGAAATCGGCGGGATCGTTTTGATTTGCAAGACGAGGACGGGGGTGATCCTCAAAGGCCGCCGAGACAGTGTACACCCATAAGCCCTCCGCTTGGGCAGCAGCTGTGACAGCATGGTGCAGGAACTTGTGAGCAGGGTGTCCATATTCGCCATTTGAACCGTGGGTGATCAATCCTTGAACTCGATGGCGCTTGACCTCAACCAGTATCTGGGAGATGAACGTTTCAGGATCGGCTTCAAAGGCATGCAATTCTCCGTCGTTGGAGACACGAGGGTCGCTATAGTCCAAAAACGTCAGTGATCGAGCACCGAGCGCGACAGCAGCGCAGCGCAATTCCCGTTCCCGAAAACTCCCTAGTTCTGAAGGTTGACAAAGGGGCGGTTCGCCGACCTCTCCGCCCTCGCCACGCGTGGCTGAAAGAAGATGAATGTGAACGCCTTTTTCAGCCAACATGGCCAGGGTACCGCCAATGAAGATGGTTTCATCATCGGGATGGGCGAAGGCGGCCAGGAGGTTCGTCACCATGCCAACTGATCCAATTGGAAGACAGGGCCATCGCTGCAAGCCAACAGCCATCCTTGCTTGCCTTGTAGTGCACAGGCGTGACAGGCGCCCATCCCACATGGCATTTCAGGCGCTAGGAGTACTTGCGCCGGAATGGAGACCTTACTTGCATCTGATAACCCAAGGGGAGAGCGTATTGCTGTAAGCTCCTCGGGTCGTAGATCCAGGGCCAGGTAATCAGCCCATTCAAGCGCTTCGGGAAGCGTTGGATTTACCTCCACCTGGGGGGATAGGTTGCGAAGTGGCTTTTGGCTCCAAAGCGAAATCGCGACACTGCGATCAATGCCTGCTTCGATCAGGGGAAAAAAGCGATCTGGAGGATTTCCAAGACTGATGAGCAACCATCTGCTGGATTCGAGTGGAGGTGTGAATCCCGACCCCAATGGGCCGAGCAAGTCGAGCGTGTCTCCTAAATGCCACATGGGGTCGGGCGAGATGTCTGATAGAAAACCATCATCGAAGTACTGCACGGGGAATAACAGGCGGCGCTTGGCCTGATCTGCCCTGGGTTTACATGCCAGGAGACCTTGCCCAGGAAGGGGAATATTGTCTTCATGACATGCGAGGCGTAAGGCAGGTTGACCGCTAGGGCCGTAGGCCAATCCTTCGAAATGAGCGTGAAAACGACGCATGTCAGGATGCTAACATGAGCTCCCTGAGAGGGCAATGTCAGTGCCTTTTCAACCTGCTCTCAGCTCACATGGTACAATGTCGAAGCAAATAAAGGATGGAATCCATCTGAAAACAGGAGGAGTACATGAATGTCACGGTAGCATTTCAAGGGATAGCAACCATTGCTTGGTTGGTGGTCCTGTCCGTTATTGGCTTAGCGGTCTATCGAGCTGCCCGAGGGAAAGTCTTTCGAGCTGCGGGCTGGCTGGTCCTTGGCGCGGGGATCGTCGCGCTCCTGGCGACTTCCCTTAGCGCGGGCTTGATTTTCGTCCAGCCCACGGATCGGGGCGTAGTCATTTCCGCCTTGGATAAGGGTGTGCGTACTCAAGCGCTTCAACCGGGTTTGAATTGGATCGTCCCCTTCCTGGAAAATGTAATCGAATATCCGATTTCGCGACAAACCTATACCATGTCTATTGCAGCAGAAGAAGGTCAAATCCAGGGCGATGACTCAGTCGAGGCGAGGACTTCAGATGGACAGGTGGTTAAAGTGGATGCTTCGGTCATTTTTTCCATCGATCCTGACCGAGTCGTGGAAGTGCATATTAAATGGCAGGACCAGTATGTCAATAATCTTGTACGGG
This sequence comes from uncultured Anaerolineaceae bacterium, assembly GCA_964353875.1. Taxonomy (GTDB): domain Bacteria; phylum Chloroflexota; class Anaerolineae; order Anaerolineales; family E44-bin32; genus MGNI01. Next base: position 16,257 of record CAYGXU010000033.1, read on the forward strand.
CGGTGTCACGGGGGGTCATCCGTGATGCGGTCTCACAATTTGGAATAGAAGAGGTCTATAGCTCGAAGCGTTTTGAGCTTACGCAGGAGATCACTGAAAAACTGGCCGTGCAGCTTAAGGAGGGAGGCCTTATTCTGCATAATTACGTGTTGCGCAATATTGCTTTTTCGGATGAGTATTCTGCTTCGGTGGAACAGAAGCAGATCGCTGAGCAGTTGGCGCAGCAGGCGGCTTTCATCGTCCAACAACGCGAGCAGGAGGCAGAGCAGGCGCGAAAAGTTGCTGAGGGAAAGGCAGATGCCCAGGTGATCGAAGCCAAAGGTGGGGCGCAGTCTCGCCTGATCGAAGCCGAGGCGGAAGCAAAAGCCCTTAAATTAATTGCGGACGCGCTACGCGACAATCCTGATTTGCTTATTTTTGAGTACATCCAGAAACTCGCGCCTGGCATCCGGGTCATGCTGGTACCCAGCAACACCCCTTACCTCTTGCCGCTGCCGCAGCTTGAGGAAGGGAGCAGCGTGGTGGTTGAGCCTGCACCGACGGAACCAACTCAGTAGTCATTTTTCCAGAGGTATAGTCAGGAAACCTCCCATCGAAGTGCAGCGTATGGGAGGTTTTTTGTTTCGGTAATCAAATCATTCGTTGACTATAATATGATAGATGGAACACCATAGAGATTTTAGATCGACTTTGCGAGCAAGATATTATTGCTTTTATCACCGCAATTCATACTGTCATTAATCAAGATGATGATCCATCTTGTGACTTCTGGTTTAGGGGTGACCGCATTCTTTGTGGTCCAATCCAGATAGATCGAAAATGGTAATGACTACATGTATGTTGTAAGGCTAATACGTTATGGCTCAGGATATGTACACTGAGGCTCAAGCTCTACTACGACAAATGCTCGGGCCGCAAGCTGCTTTTCGACCAGGTCAATGGGAAGCCATTGAAGCGGTTGCGCTAAAAAAACAGCGGGTATTGTTGGTCCAACGAACTGGTTGGGGCAAAAGCCTAGTTTATTTTCTAGCGACCAAGCTACTGCGCAATCGAGGCTCTGGACCGACCTTACTAATCAGCCCTTTGCTCTCTCTCATGCGTAACCAGATCGAGATGGCAAACAAAATTGGCGTGCGCGCATTCACGATTAACAGCGCCAACCGCCAGGAATGGGAGTCCGCCGAAAGAGCATTAGACGAGAATGAATGCGACATTCTTCTGATTTCCCCTGAGCGACTGAACAATGAGCGTTTTTTAAAGTCTATCCTGCCAGGAATGGCCGGGAGAATCGGATGTTTTGTGGTAGATGAAGCCCACTGTATATCCGATTGGGGGCATGATTTCCGGCCAGATTACCGTCGTATCGTTCGTATCCTACAAATGCTTCCCAGAGGCGTTCCGATCTTGGGAACGACAGCCACAGCTAATAACCGCGTTGTAAAAGATATCCAGACCCAACTTGGAGAGGATCTGGTTATCTTGCGCGGACCATTGGCGCGTGAAACGCTACGTTTGCAGAATATCCGTTTGGCTTACCAAAGTGAGCGAATGGCGTGGTTGTTGGAGAATCTACCCAAGTTCCAAGGGAGTGGTATTATCTATTGTCTGACTGTCCCTGACACTCAGCATATTGCGGATTGGCTTAAGACAAAAGGCTTCCAGGCAGAAGCCTATCATGCCGGGGATGATAAATCGATCGATAGGCCGGCTTTGGAAGAAGCCTTTCTACGAAATGAGATCAAAATCCTGGTGGCGACTGTCGCCCTGGGGATGGGGTTTGATAAACCGGATATCCACTTCGTGATCCACTTCCAACGCCCCGGTTCGGTGATCGCATACTACCAACAAGTCGGTCGTGCAGGGCGGTCTGTTGATCGTGCTTATGGCATCCTGTTAAGCGGCGTGGAAGATGACGATATTCAAAATTACTTCATCGAGACAGCATTCCCAAGCCAGCAGTCTATGCAGAATATTCTCGATGTCCTGGAAAAGCATGAGGCGCTATCCTTTGAAGAGATCTTGTCGAATGTGAACATTGCTCGCAGCGTGGCGGAAAAGGCGCTCAAGTTACTTGAAGTCGATGGCGCAGTTGGCACGACATACGATGGGAAAATGCTTTACTTCCGAACACCTAACCCATGGAGGCCTGACACCGAGCGCTTAGAACGCGTCCTCGATTTACGACGTACAGAGCAAAGTCAGATGCAGGATTACCTTGATCATCCAGGTTGCTTGATGGAGTTCTTATTGCAGGCATTGGATGATTCTGATCCGAAACCATGCGGTCGATGCGCCAATTGCCAGGGCAAAGGGCTGCCAGAGGCAGTGGCTCACAGTATCGTCATCAAAGCAGAGGAATTCCTGAAGGGGGTAACGATAATGATACAGCCACGCAAGCGCTGGCCGCTCGGACTGTTTCCAGAGCAGAAACGCGTCATCCCAGTCGAGTTACAAAATTCTCCTGGACGGTCGCTGTGTTATTACGGCGACGCTGGCTGGGGAAAGCTGGTGCGTGAAGGCAAATATGTCGATGGGTATTTCTCTAACGAGCTTGTAAAGGCGGCCTGCTACCTTATTCAAGATCTCTGGAAACCAGATCCTTCCCCTACATGGATGACAGCAATCCCATCTAGACGTCACCCACGCTTGGTGAAGGATTTTGCCGAACGCCTTTCTAACCGAATAGGAATACCCTTCCTGCCCGTACTGCTCCGTTCTGAGGAAGCGCTCGAACAGAAAACTATGCAAAACAGCACAATGCAAGCCCGTAATGTGATGGGTACTTTGGCCGTGAGCGGAGAAGTCCCTCCCGAACCAGTATTGCTGGTCGACGATATCATTGATTCGGGTTGGACTCTGACCATGGCCGGCTATCTGCTACGCACCCAAGGCAGCGGCATCGTATTTCCGTTCACTCTGGCCAAGGCTACTGGAAGGAACATCAGCTTATGATCATCTCTCCCGACTCGCAGGTCATTTTATTGCTATGCTCGCATTTGGGTTTAACGACCAAACCGGACCCAGCGCCCTTTACCCTGCGCGAATGGAACCCGCTTGTGCGTAAGCTACAGGCAGCTTCGTTGAGTCCTGGTAAATTATTGGCTCTTAATGCACAAGACATCACCGCTCAACTCGGCATCTCTGCTCTAGAAGCCACCCGAATATCAGGCCTGCTGGAACGACGTGGTGCCTTGGCGATTGAGTTAGAACGACTGGAGTCTGCGGGCATGCGCGCTATCACGCGCGCCGATGAAGATTATCCTCAACGTTATCGCCAAAGATTGGGGGATTCCGCCCCAACGGTGTTGTTCTATGCTGGCAATAAGGATCTGCTTGGGCAACCTGGAATTGCTGTGGTTGGTTCTCGAAACCTGGACCAGATTGGACAAGAGTGCGCTGCATTCATCGGAAACGCAACTGCATGGTCAGGGTTGGTGCTTTATTCAGGCGGGGCGAAGGGGGTCGATGCAATCAGCATGAAAGCTGCCCTGGATGGGCGCGGCAGCGTAGTTGGTATATTGGCAGACAGGCTTGAACGCGCGATCCGTGCCCCTGAGGCGCGGGCGGGGCTTCTGCGGGGGGATCTTTGCCTGGCTACGCCTTATGCACCGAGCGCCAGTTTTTCGGTTGGAGCGGCAATGGGACGTAATAGATTGATATATTCGCTGGCGGATTATGCGCTTATCGTTGCCAGCGATGCAGAGCAAGGAGGGACTTGGGCAGGGGCGACAGAGGCCCTGAAATCCGGTTGGGTTCCGATTTTCGTACTGGATCATCCAGCCATGCCAGAGGGGAATCGGATGTTACTAAAGAGAGGAGGGCTTTCTTTCCCTTACCCATTTCCGGATGAGTTTTCAAAGTTGCGCATCTGGCTTCAAACACAGGCTGCACAAACAGAGCCAAAGCCGACTCAGATGGGATTATTATAGTCTGCATGAGAGAAAGCAAATCAATATGCGCGTAGCATGCACTAGGACTATTTATATCTCGAATCGTGCGGCCAGCAGCGGCACGAGCATTTCATCGGCGGAGAGTCCCCCATGCCGGCCTAGGAGTGGGTTGGGTTTGGGCGCCCACCAGAGATAAGAGTCGCCTAGCGCGATGGCGATCCGATCACCGATCCGGTCAAGCGCCTCCCTTGCCGGACGACCAGGTCCGAAGAGCCCTTTATTAAACGCCAGAATGGAGGGCAGCAGGTGGAATGATCCCGGCCAGGTTTCCTGAAAATATTGCTCCAATGCTTTCGTCTGGCCAGGCCTCAAGTAAAGATAAGCAAAGCGGCTCTCACCACTGGGCAGCATATGCAACCGATTGACAAAACCTGGATGATGGAACAATTCGAACTGCGCATTTTTCGGCGTGCTCACTTGGCCATGGTCGGAGAGCATCAGTAGCAGGGTCTCTTGTCTCGCTACTGAATGGAAATGGTTGAGAAAAGTCTCCAACATGGTCCGGATGAAAGCGACGAACTCCAGCTCGGCTTGCTCTGAATCAGGTCCATAGTGATGCGAGAGTGTATCGACCACGCCGAAGTAGATCCAGATTAAGCGCGGGGAGTCCAGAGGGATCTCAGCGATTCGCCGCACCTGGATCCACAGATCGCTCGGCGTTCGAAAACCATAGGTCGCCACCGCAGGGTAATGCATGCGCGATAGGCCGGAGTTGTGAATGGTGTTCGAAAGGAAGGCGAAGGTCTCTACCCCGGCTTTTTCGAGATGGGGGCCGATGGCGCTCACTGGCAGAGCGTTCTCCGGTTGGAAACCCGCCTGATAAAGCATCCCTGCCCTGCTATCAAAAGCGACGGGCGAATGGGTGATCATGTTGGCGATCAGGCTAAATTCCTTAAGGAACAATTCATAACCCAAAATCCCATGCTCCACCGGGCTGCGCCCCGTCCATAGGGTTGTAAGCGCAGTGGAGGTTGTGGCGGGGACGGTAGAAGTGATCGTCGCAAAAAGGATTTGTGGGCTTGCCAAGTCGAATGCTGGGGTAAGACCTTCCATCCATTTGCGGAAGCGCTGCAAGGAAACAGCGTCAATTAGGACGACGATGATTTGACGGGCGCCCCTGGCTAACGTATCCAGCTCAGGGATCTGCAGGGGAGGGTGTGGGAGCGCGGGCGCCCCGAGCCATTGGCAAAGACTGCTGGGCAGGTTAAGCAGCGAGAGGCCATCATAGGCAGGATGCACACTGCCTGGCCCTAAGTCGAGGTCAATGGGGCGGTCCGTCGTTAATTGGCAGCGCAGATGCTCGCTAAGATCAGGCATGGGATAATCCTGTCTTCAGAAGCGGCATTAAATTAATCGATCTCCATCGATGGAATAGGTATCTTGCTGAAAGTGACATCCGCGACTGAGTCGATTATGGCGTGCAGCCTGAGCTACGATGAGCGCAACTTCGACAGCATTACGCAGGCCGATCAAGCCATCGCTTAATTTTGTGGTCCGATAAAAAGTCTCAATTTCATTCCACATGTGGCGCAGTTCACGAATCGCACGTGATAATCGGTTTGCGCTTCTAACCAGACCTACATAGTGCCACATGAGATTCTGAATGGTCTGCAAATCGCCCAAAATAAGTGCCGGATCGGTTTCATCTGTGAGACCACTCTCATCCCAACGAGGAACTTCTTCTACATCAGGAATTCTTGAGGGATTGGATTTCTCAAGTTCAGTTTCAATGTTGATTGCTGCCCGGTTGCCCCAAACAAGCCCTTCTAAAAGTGAGGTGGATGCAAGACGATTGGCGCCATGAACGCCAGTACAGCTGACTTCACCAACGGCGAAAAGATTTTGTATGGTAGATCGCCCCCACTCATCCGCCCACACTCCGCCGCAGGAATAATGGGCAGCAGGGACAACCGGAATCGGATCGCGAGTGATATCAATCCCCATCTTCATGCAGAGGGAATAAATAGTCGGGAAGCGTGTACGAATGGTATCGGCAGGAATTTTCGTGGCGATGTCAAGCAAAACGTGAGAGTAGCCATGGGTTTCCATTTGGTCGTGTATCGCACGCGCTACAATGTCACGCGCAGCCAGGTCTTTAAGTTCGGGGGAATAATCCGCCATAAACGCCTTGCCATCAGGTGTGCGGAGAATTCCCCCCTCTCCACGCACAGCCTCACTGATGAGAAAGCCCTCTGCACCTGGCACAGCCAAAGCCGTAGGATGAAATTGGATGTATTCAGCGTTGATAATCCGTGCGCCAGCACGATGGGCCATCGCGATTCCATCGCCGCGTGAACCTACGGGATTGGTGGATACCTGATAGATTCGACCTAAGCCACCTGTTGCCAGTATGGTTTTAGCAGCCAAATAACGATGAACAGTTTGCTCCTTACGATCGAAAACATAAGCTCCATAACAAACGATGGGGTGATATGTGTTAATCGGATCTCTTGAATGGTGTGGGAAGGTGATCAAATCAACTGCGGTCGTATTCGTAACGATTGTGATATTGGGCAAACGTTTGAGTGCATCAATCAGGCCCTGGATAATGGCGCGGCCAGTGCTATCGCCAACGTGCAGAATCCGTCGTTGGGAATGTGCTGCCTCATGTCCCCATTGATGGTTTCCATGCGCGTCTCTATCAAATTCAATCCCCACCTCTTTGAGGAGGACTTGTTCCAGTAAAGGTGGACCCTCTTGAGCCAGGATGCGGACAGCAGGCTCGTAGCTTGCTCCTGCGCCAGCAACAAGGATATCCCTGGCAAGTGCATCGGCATCATCGTCTGGGCCTCGTCCAACAATGCCCCCTTGAGCGTATAGGGTATTCGACTCGTGCGGATCTTCGGCGCGAGTGACAATGGTTATTTGTCGTCGCGGATTACGGGCCAGGCGTAAGGCAGCTGTCGCTCCGGCGATTCCACATCCAATAATGAGGACTTCAGTTTTGACCAAGAGATTTTTCCTTATTTGGTTTCATCCAAAGGCAAGCATCCTCTCGACCGCTTGCAGAGCCCTTTCTCGAGTGCTTTTTGGGACATCGATGACGAACTGTTTGTTCTTCAAAGACCAGAGGGTATTTTCCAAAGTGATCTGGTTCATATGAGGGCATCTTACGCTGCAGATGCGGAGCATTTCCTTCTCTGGATTTGCTGCTGCAACGTTCTCGCCCATCGAACATTCAGTGAGCAATAAGAATCGAGGTGCAATGGAATTCTCAATATATCGGATCATTGCTGAAGTACTTCCAGAAAAATCAGATGCTTCAACAACTTCGGGACTGCATTCGGGATGAGCCAGGATGGCAACGTCTAGGAATTGTTCGCGGATGTTAGCGATATCTTGGACAGTGAACTTCTCATGGACCTCACATCGGCCCTTCCAGCCAATCATCTGATAATCAATATCCGTATTTACATCATCAGATTTAGAGAGCGTTGGAATAATGATATGTTTCCCTGTCTCACGCGCCACGTTTCTAGCAAGAAACTCATCTGGGATGAAGATGACTGTGTCAGCGCCCAAGGAATCTACAATTGCAGCAGCATTACCTGAGGTGCAACAGATATCCGACTCGGCTTTCACATCGGCGTAGGTGTTAATATAAGTGACAACTGGAACGCCGGGAAACCTTCGCTTCAATTCCCTTACGTCATCCGCAGTGATACTGGCTGCCAATGAGCATCCGGCTTTGTCGGAAGGTATTAAAACGGTCTTATGTGGGTTAAGAATTTTAGCAGTTTCCGCCATGAATTTTACGCCACAAAATACAATCACCGATTTGTTCGTTTGTGCAGCTTTACGACTTAACTCCAGAGAGTCGCCAACAAAGTCCGGGATGGAGTAGTAGAGCACCGGTTCCATATAATTGTGGCCAAGGATCACCGCGTCCATCTGTTTCTTTAAAACGTTTACCTCAAAAGCCAACTCGGCTTTGTACTTTAATTCGACATCTGGAACGATGTCGCTCAGGATCGACTTTAATTTCTCATACAATTCAGCAACCGAATTTACTTCATTCATTTCTAATTCCTAGGGTTTTTCCTTCAGCAAAGTATTGACTCAAGGGACCATATCCGGTTTTTTCCATTCGAAATGGAGGTCAAGTACTTTCGCTGAATGGGTTAGAGCGCCGACAGAGATGTAATCCACGCCAGTCTCAGCAATTTGACGCACGTTTTCAAGGCCTACATTACCTGATGCTTCCAGTTTGGCCCGCCCAGCAGTCAATCTACCTGCCTCCCGCATCTCCTCGATGCTCATATTGTCCAACAAGATACGCTGAACACCGAGTTGAAGTGCACTACGTACGTCGTCTAATGTACGCGCCTCAATTTCCAATTCCAAATGTGAAGACATTTTGCGTGCGCGCTGTACTGCATCGGACAATGACCCGGCAAAATCAATATGGTTATCCTTAATCAAAATCATATCATACAAGCCCATGCGATGATTTCTCCCGCCCCCGCGTTGAACTGCCAATTTATCAACATGCCGTAGGCAGGGAGCGGTCTTTCGGGTATCCAAGATAATGGCTTTTGTGCCTTTCACTGCATCAACGAATTGGCCTGTGAGCGTCGCGATTCCTGACATACGTCCCAAGAAATTTAATGCTGTACGCTCTCCGGTTAGCAGCGCCCGCGCCGGACCGGTCACTGTAGCCAAGATCTGAGATTGCTTAATGTGTTCTCCCTCCGTAACGTGCGAAATGAAGGCTACACGCTTGTCGAGCGTTTTGAAGATGATTTGCGCAATGTCCAATCCGGCTACAATGCCAGCATGTTTTGCTTCGATTTGCCCGCTCATCTTAGCATCTGGTGGCACGATGCTATCGGTAGTCACATCCCCTTTGCCGATATCTTCCTTAAGAGCAGATTTTATGCAATCAAGGATTTCTGGGGGGAGGGAATTCTCTGAATTCGATCGATCTTCCATTTTCCTTGTCATCCTCATCGAACCAAGATATTTGTTTGCGGTTTCGAAATGATTTTACTGGAAGATATCATAACTCAAAATATGGAAGGGGTATTTCATATCGCGTAACTATAATACCGATCCAACCCGAGGGATTACCCTTGAATTTGGCTTCCATTTAAAGAGCAAAGAAGGTGTAAGCATTTGGGAGTATATGTCAATCAAGTAATTTGTTGTGGTCTATTTCTCAAAGCACATTGATTTAAAGAAGGAAATAGGTGATAGCAGGCTGGATTCCATTCCGTTGCTTGGAAAAATGATCTGATTTGCCGGACAGATGTATCCACCTTAGAGCTCATTTGCCGAGGGCGATTTTGTTAGCCGATGAGCCCAACGTGTGGTCTCAGGAAGGCGGTATCGAGGGGTGCAATTCATTACTATTTGAATTGCCGTTTCCAAACACATCCGATGGCCGATGGAGACGAAAATGGGAGGGGTGTAGGACTGTGTGCGTAATGCCGCCGACGATCTGACTTTCGTCTACAAGCGCACGCCAGGCGCCCCTTTCTTGTGGGACGGGTTCATGCATGCCGATCAAAGGGTGTTTTGCCGCTCCGATCGAAGGAAGATCGAAGAGCACCCCAAGATGACAGGCGAGGCCGCATCGACGTGGATGAGCGATGCCTAGCCCATCACAAATGAACACATCCGGCACGACCTCAAGCCTCTGCAAACAATCAAGCAAGGCTGGGATCTCCCGAAAGGAAAACAACCCCGGGACATAGGGGAAGGTGATCTCTCTTTGCATAAGAGAAGTTGCTTTTAGCTCCAGGTCGGGGTAAGAAAGCACAGCCACAGCTGCCTACGCGACTTTATGGTTAGCATCGTAACTGACATCAACACCCGCCACAGAACGGATTTCATGAAAAGTGTCTTCAGGAATAACCCGTGACCGTAATTTCTCTTGCAGGAAGATGGCTTCGTAGGGAGTAAGGTCCCAGGGATGTTGGCCTTTTGATTCTATAGGCATCGCCCGGTTTCGTTCGAATCATTAATGAGCATCGACCCCCTCTGATTAGAAGATTATGCCTGCCACATCCATGGATTATAACGATAGATCGTCATTGTTCAGGCTAATTTATATCATCTCCTTAGTATCATAGTGCAATGTCAAACGCTGCGTGATTTGCCCGGTCCTATCCCCCTTTCATCCCCCCATTTACGCCATTCAAGGTTCTGCGCGAGTTGGCTTTTGGTGGCGCAAATGGGGGGACAGAGGGGGGTAATGGGCGAATCAGAATGAAAGACAAGACGGCTAAGTAGATACGATAAATCTTTATGCTGGGAATTTTGACTTCCCGCTTAATGGATATTTTCCGTCACTATTACTTCTTAATCGCACTAGCGATTGTGCCATCGCTTGCGATGAGGAATTGAGGCTTGCAGTTTTGCGGTTGTTTGATTATGCTTGAAGTACGCTGCCGGACAAATCGCAAGAGAGGATGAGAGCTCATCCCCTCGTCAATTCAATCCTCATAATGATATGCATATGCCGGAGGACACCCATCCATGCCGCCGAAGATACTCGTAGTCGACGATGATCCTACATTATTGAAGATGATAGAAAACCACCTGCACGCGGTTGGTTTCACGGTACAATGCGCAAGTGATGGCGGGATGGCGATACGTCGGACACGGGAATGGGAACCAGAATTAATTTTAATGGACGTGATGATGCCCGTGATGGATGGCTTTACATCCACCAAGCGTATCCGCGAATTTTCCGCCATTCCCATCATTATCCTGACAGCCAAAGGGGAGGAGCAGGATATTGTCCGAGGGCTGGATGCCGGTGCTGATGATTATGTGATCAAACCATTCTCTGCCAAGGAGTTACTGGCGCGCGTGAGGGCGGTGTTAAGGCGGTCGGAACCGCCAGGAGCCGAGGAATACCACCATAGAATCTATCGCCATGGTGATCTGATCATCGATGTAGATCGAGCGAGGGTCACTGTCGGCGGGAATGAGATCAGCGTAACCGCTACTGAGTTCCGCCTCTTATTGAAAATGGCCGATTCGGTTGGGAAAGTATTAACGCGGGAGGAGCTTCTCGCATCTGTCTGGGGACCCGATTATCGCAACGACAAGACCATCTTGTGGGTGACCTTGAGTCGACTGCGACAAAAAGTCGAGAAAGATCCTCGAAACCCGATCCATATTGTTACACGTCAAGGCGTGGGATACATGATGCCTGAGGAGATCCCCGCATCGAATAACGATTAGCCCATTGATGGTATGTACCACGTCGAATTATAGTTAGAATCGAATCGCGGCAAGAAATAACCCAAATAGTCTATTGATCGAAAAAGGAAAAACGTGTAGGGTTTTAATATGATTCCCCCGTTGTTGTATATTCGAGTATAGGCAGAGGTCGGATGACAGTTAGCAGGAGAATAGGAAGGGAATCCCATTGCATGGATTGGCTTCATCGCAGGCGGGTCCTTTTACCGGCATTGCTGCTGTTCATCTGGACGACATCATTTGAATGTAACCTTGGACCGGCGAATGCATCTGAGAAAGACAGCGTAGTTCAGAAAGTCTTCGCGGGCGGAAACACCACTGCAATTTTTTCTCCCTCAGTCGATCACTTCTTTCCCGCAATCCTAGCCCAGACCGTAGAGGATTGTCCTTCGAATTTTGAGCGAAGTGTGCTCCTATTCGTCAACCATGAACGCAGCCTTATGGGGCTTTCCATCCTTGAGGTGGACATTCGACTTCAAAGCGCTGCTCGCTGGATGAGTGATGATATGGCAGTTCATGATTGGTTGCCTGGCAATCATGTCGATTCGCTCAATCGACCACCTGGGGAGAGGGTTACTCAAGAAGGTGGGTATCCGTATGTATATCTTGGCGAGGTGATCGCTGGGGGGTATTCGACACCAAAGGCCGTGTTTGAAGCATGGATGAACAGCTCGGGTCATCGGGCAATTTTACTGGGGCCGAACTACGAGCATATCGGCATTGGCTATGCCTTGGCTTCCGGGACGAGTTATATCCACTTTTGGACCGCTGATCTGGGTTCCACCTCCGATTCGCGACATGCCCCGCTGTCAGAATGCGATCCCGGTTTCTATCGCACCTTCCATCCGATCGTAATGAAGTAAAGCTGCACTCGTATCAAGTCATCAGGGGCTGAAATCCAATGGATCATGAGAGAACCAGTCCATGGTATCGCTCTGCCGTGGTGAGTTTATTGATAGGGAGGCCAGCATGAAGTTTTTAATGGTCAGACTTAAAGAGAAGCGGTGTGATCAGGTTCGTCATTCCTTGCTCGCAGTGTTAATCCCATTCTTACTGTCCTCCTGCAGCCAAGGAATCCCTGGATCAGCCCCCGATTTGGAGGAAAACATGGTCGAGACAATCTCCCTGTCAGAACCCAGTGTGGAGGGAACCTTATCCCTCGAAGAATGCATCAAAGAGAGAAGATCTACTCGCCAGTTTACGGACCGTCCAATGGATCTGGAGCAGATCTCCCAACTGCTCTGGGCAGGCCAAGGCATTACCGATCTGAGTGGGCACCGCGCAACGCCATCGGAAGGTGCCCTTTAACCTTTAGAGATATATGTCATCCTCCCTGAAGGTGTTTATTCCTATCATCCTTCTCAGCACGCGATCAGTCTGCTTAAAAAGGGTGATCTACGGGCGGGCTTGAGTGAGGTTGCGCTGCACCAGGAATCGGTATTGGAGGCGCCCATGACCATGGTCATTGCAGCGGTCTATTCCCGAACATCATGGAAGTATGGCTTGGAACGCTCTCCGAGGTATGTACACATGGAGGTAGGGCACGCGGCGCAAGAATGTGCTTTTATAGGCGGTTAGTTTAGAATTGGGTGCAGTGCCGATTGGAGCCTTTGAGGATCAGCGCGTGCAATCTGTGCTCCATTTGCCCAAGGATCATGAGCCATTGTATCTGATCCCGATTGGAGTTGTGCGCTAAGGATGGGGTGTTAAAGCGAGGAATTGGATTTTCAACTGGTTCCTCCTGTCAAATCAGGCGCTCCCAAATATTTGAATTTGCTGGTTTCCTCATATATGATACATATAATATCGCCTGAGTCATTGTTTACGATGGATGGCTCTCAACCGATCAAGGGAATGCGCAAGAGGATCTTTTCATAGTTTGCATTGGGAATGTTGAGTATTTTTTAATTATCTGAATTGGGGGTTTAATTAGAGCGGGAAGGATCATCCTATTCATACTTCAATGAAAGCACCGCTCTTTTATGATGATTTAGGCGCTCAAGAGATGCAATCATGCCTCTTGTCTCTGAGAACGGTTTCCATTCATTCGCCTTCATTCGATATGTCCTCTATCCAGAAATTTGAAACAGGAAAAGGCTGCGTGGATTTATTCGCTGACGCGGATCAATATTGAATCGTCCCATCAAGCTTAAGGAGGATTGAAATCCATGGCAATCAATTTGGACGCACTTGGCAAACGAATCGGTCCGATCGAATTTCAATATAACTGGAAGGATGTGATCCTCTACGCCCTGGGTGTGGGAGCTGACTTTGACGAATTGGATTATGTCTACGAAAAGGAATTGAAGGTCATCCCCTCCTTTGCTGTGATGAGTATCTATAGCCTTTTTCCCGAGTTGGTGAGCCGCTCGGGAGTTAACCTGGCAGGCATCCTGCATGGCGAACATGATCTTCTCATCCATCATCCCATCCCTTCTCAGGGGGAAACCTTTTCAACAACCGGTCGGATTACACACATCTATGATAAGGGACCGAAAAAGGGAGCCCTGGTGATCGCAGAGGCGGAGACCGCTTCCTCGGCAGGAGCAAAACTGTTCACCAACATCGTCACCATTTTTGCTCGCTTGGATGGGGGTTTCGGCGGAGAGGATGCGCCTAAGGAGGAGTTCTTCTTTCCTGAGCGCGATCCAGACTACGAAGAGATCGCCCATCCCTCCGCTGATCAGCCTTTGCTTTACCGTCTATCAGGGGATACCTTTATCTTGCATGTCGATCCGGAATTCGCCCGTATGAGCGGATTTGAGAAGCCGATCATGCACGGTCTATGCACGCATGGCTATGCCTGTCGAGCGGTCGTTAAGCATCTCTTCCCAGGGGAGCCAGAACGCCTGGTTCGCTTCCATAACCGCTTCTCCAAAGCCCTTTACCCTGGTACGCCCATCAAAACACAAATCTGGAGACTGGAGGAGGGCAGGGCGCTTTTTAGGACCTTGAATGCGGAGACGGGCGAGGTCGTTTTGGATCGCGGCGTAGTGGAGTGGATTAGTCAGGAGGCGATCGAACGCAGGCAGCGACTGGGAGAACTTCATTTCGAAGGGCGGGTGGCCATCGTCACTGGAGCCGGGGGCGGCTTAGGTAGGGCATATGCGCTGGAATTGGCCAGGCGCGGCGCCAAGCTAGTGGTCAACGATCTGGGGGGAGAGCGCGATGGATCGGGGCAGGGCAGCCCGAGCCCAGCGGACCGGGTGGTGGAGGAGATTCTAGCCCTGGGGGGAGAGGCGGTGGCCAACTACGACAACGTGGCCACGACCGAGGGAGGGCAAAGGATCGTTCAAACGGCGTTGGAGCGCTATGGGCAGGTGGACATTCTGATCAACAATGCGGGCATCCTGCGAGACAAGAGCTTCGCCAAGATGGCGCCGGAGATGTGGGGGGAGGTGCTATCGGTGCACCTGCAAGGGGCGTATAACGTGACGCAGCCGGCCTTTCAGGCGATGCGCGAGCGGGGATATGGTCGGATCGTGCTGACGACGTCGGCGGCAGGGCTATTTGGGAACTATGGGCAAACGAACTATGGAGCGGCGAAGATGGGATTGGTGGGGCTGATGAACACGTTGAAGCTGGAGGGGGAGAAGTACAACATCAAGGTGAACACGGTCTCGCCGTTGGCGGTGACGCGGCTGACGGAGGATGT
>CAYGXU010000034.1:0-30829 GCA_964353875.1 uncultured Anaerolineaceae bacterium
GATGCGGCGGATTTTCCTGCCGGTCTCGAGCCTTAATTCATATACTGCCACATGTTTTACATGCTTTGTATGCGACCCAGCGCCACTCACTTCTCAACCAAGACGATCGGGCGTGAAGCGTTCACCTTGATGGCATGCATATCCGCCCATAAACCACCCTTGCGCAATTCTCCCTACGAGTGCCTCTTGGGGATTATGCTACTCCGATTGACTCGATCAATGAAAAAAGCTCCTTGCTTCTTAACTAAAAAGATGAACAATATCTGATCCGATCGATTAAGAAAAACGAGTCGATCGGTTCGAAAAACCGGCGCCATTGTTCGGCTCCCCTCCAAATCGGGATATTCCTATCCTTTTTGATATAATATTAGCGGTCCGTAGCGGAGCAAATCACTCATTCCCTTTTCTGAAAGTCAAAAATGGATGTCTAGATTCAGGTTCTTGGTGGTCTTTATTGGTTATTAAGAGCCCTTTGTAAGGAGAGAACATGAAAAAAGAAGAACTGCGGAAACGTTATTATGAGATGGTCTTAATCCGTCGTCTCGAGGAAGCTTCCGCAAGTCTCTACCAGCAAGGTAAAATCGGTGGTTTCCTGCACCTCTACATCGGCCAGGAAGCCGTGGGAAGTGGTGTTGTCTCTGCCCGTAAATCCCAAGATCGTGTGATCACTGCCTATCGAGACCATGGGATTGCGATCGCCTGTGGTATGGACCCCAAAGCGATGATGGCCGAGTTGCTGGGAAAGGAAACCGGTTGCTCCAAGGGTCGTGGTGGCTCGATGCACCTGGCGGATATTAATCTCAATTTCTGGGGAGGCCATGCCATCGTTGGCGCCCATCTCCCACTCGCAGCAGGCATGGCATTGGCAGATAAATATCGTCAATCGGACGCTGTCACGATCTGCCTCTTCGGTGATGGGGCGACAAATATCGGTTATTTTCACGAAGCCTTGAACTTATCCATGGTGTGGAAACTGCCTGTGCTTTGGGTTTGCGAAAACAATCAATATGGGATGGGAACGGCGGTTGATCGTGCATCTGCCGTGAGCGAGATTCGGCAAAAAGCCGATGGCTTTGGCATGCCAAACGAACGAGTGGATGGGATGGATATCATTAAAGTCCACCAGGCAACCAAGAAAGCCCTGGCGCATGTCAGAAAGGAGGGTCCATTCCTGCTGGAGGCTATCACCTACCGATACCTTGGTCACTCCATGGGTGATCCGGAGCGTTACCGCGATAGCACTGAGATAGAGAAGTGGCGTAAGGATGATCCCATTGGTCTATTTCATCAATATCTCCTTAACCAGGCGGGGTTCGACAAGGGGACATTGGAGGCGGAAGAGACCAAGGCAGGACATGCCGTTGAGGAGGCGATTCAATTTGCAGAATCGAGTCCCGACCCGGCTCCCGAAACCCTACTCGATTACATCTATGTTGATGAGGGTGGTTAGCAATGGCTCTTTTGACCATGCGCGAAGCGATCTCTCAGGCGCTCTGGGAGGAGATGGAAAGGGATGAAAATGTCTTCATCCTGGGCGAAGAAGTCGGTGTTTGGGGAGGCACTTACGCCGTCACACGCGGGTTCTACGACCATTTCGGTTCCGAACGCGTGCGCGACACCCCCATCGCTGAGGGTGTCATTGTCGGAGCTGCCAATGGGGCTGCAATGGCTGGGCTACGTCCTGTGGCGGAGTTAATGACGATCAACTTTGCCTTCCTGGCGATGGATCAGATCGTGAATCATTCCGCCAAATTACATTCCATGTTTGGTGGGCAATTTAAGGTCCCCATTGTAATCCGAGCCGTGGGAGGGGGCGGGCGCCAACTGGGCGCCACGCATTCGCAGACTCCGGATGTTGTTTTCGCCCATTTCCCAGGGATCAAAGTCATCGCGCCAGGTACACCTTACGATGCAAAGGGCCTGCTAAAGTCCGCCATCCGCGAGGACAATCCGGTGCTATTTATTGAACACGCCACACTCTATCAAATCCGTGGAGAAGTACCCGAAGAGGAATATTTAGAACCCATCGGTGTATCCAAGGTACAGCGCCCAGGAAGAGATGTCACCCTGGTGACATACTCGAAAATGCTCCAGGTTTCCCTGCAAGCGGCTGAGCAGCTTTCGCGTCAGGGGATCGAAATTGAAATTATCGACCTGAGAACGCTACGTCCCCTGGATATGAGCTCCATCCTTTCCTCTTTCAAGAAGACCAACCGCGCTGTCATCGTTGAAGAAGGATGGAAATCATACGGCGTGGGTGCAGAAATCGCGGCGCGCTTATATGAGGAAGCTTTTGATTACATCGATGCGCCTATTAAACGTGTCGCTCAAAAGGAAGTCCCCCTCCCCTATAACCGTAATCTTGAACAGTTGGCACTACCACAAATAGAAGACATCATCAAAGCCGTGAGAGAGGTGCTCTGATGGCGAAAACGATCAACATGCCAAAACTTGGATTTGACATGGCAGAAGGCATCCTCGTGCGCTGGTCCAAATCCGAGGGAGAACCCATCACGAAAGGCGAAGTCCTGGCTGAGATCGAAACCGATAAGGCGACCGTGGAGGTCGAATCACAATACTCCGCTGTGCTGCGGAAACAAATTGTAGCCGAAGGAACTGCAGTGCCTGTCGGAGCAGCGATCGCTATCGTTGGGGATGCCGACGAGCCGATTGATGTTGAGGCGCTTATCGGTAAACCTGCAGAGGTTATAGAAACAACATTCCCTGAAGCTACCGAAACTATTGCAGTGGCAACCGAGGAACAAGCTGAGACCATTCCTGAGGAAGGACGCTTGCCGGGAGGGGTGAAAGCCACACCTGTAGCACGGCGCATCGCTCGCGAACATGGGATCAACTTAACCACCATTGCGGGAAGCGGACAAAACGGACGGATTGTTCGGCGCGATGTTGAAGCGGCGCTAGCAAAAGCGGAAGAAGCTGCTCCACCTGCCAAACCTGCAATCCCTCCCATCTCCTCGCCGATCATGGAGCCGGAAGTTCTCTCTGCGGAGACCGTTTCAGTCCCAATGACGAAACTACGAAGCTTGATTGGACGACGGATGACCACCGCCAAACAGCAAGTCCCGCACTTCTACCTGACAGCCGAATACGATGTCAAAGCATTAATGAGTCTCCGTTCGGAGATGAACCAACGGCTTGGGCAGGAGGAAAAGCTCTCCGTGAATGATTTCATCATTAAAGCGGCGGCGCTGGCATTACGCCAGTTTCCTAATCTTAATGCTTCACTGGGAGACGGGCAAATTATCCGCCATGGTGAAATTAATATTGGAGTTGCTGTGGCAGTTGAGCAGGGCTTGCTTACGATCGTCGTCCGTCATGCAGACCAGAAATCTATTCGAACCATCTCTAAAGATGCTCGTTCCATGATTGCACGCGCCCGGGAGGGGCGTGTCCGGTCGGAGGATGTGGAAGGTTCCACGTTTACCGTCTCCAACCTCGGGATGTATGAGATTGAGGATTTTGTTGCGATCATCAACCCTCCGGAAGCTGCCATCCTGGCAATCGGGAACATACGTACTACTCCTGTGATCAAGGATGAGCAGATTATCGCGGGTCAACGAATGAAGGTCACACTGTCTGCCGACCATCGTGTCACAGATGGGGCTGAGGCAGCGCAATGGTTGCAGGTTCTTCGAAGATACCTCGAAGACCCTCTTCTTTTGCTTCTCTGATTCCTATGATATGACTGTACTGAAAAAAAAACCGAAACAGACAAAGAGAACGGTATATGTGGTGTGTGGGCTTCGACCACACACCACATATACCGCCTATTTCCAGACGGAGGCTGCTTTTTGGGGGGGATTCACGACATAATTTAGACCTTTCCGCGCTGGCGTACCTCCCATTCGCGAGATAAAATGGAGCAACTTGAACCATCTAAGGGAGAAAAGAATGAGTTCGGAAAGGATATTGGTTGTTGATGATGAACCGGACACGTTGGGTCTGATCGATCTAACCCTCCAGACCGCGGGTTATCAAGTTAAAACCGCTGCCAATGGTGAACACGCACTGAAAATCCTTCAGCAGGATACATTCGATCTCATCTTGCTTGATATCATGATGCCGGGAATGTCCGGATTTGATCTGCTTCAGAAGCTTCAGGAGAGCTCCTCTGAGGTACCGCCGGTGATCTTTCTCACCGCAAAGACCCGTAGCGAAGACCGCGAGATGGGGGAAAAACTAGGAGCGGCAGCTTTCCTGACCAAACCTACAACCCGCGGGGATCTCCTCGACACTATTCGCAGATCGCTTGAAAAATAGGCGAATTCAGATGCACCCCATCGAAAACAACTTATCTCTGTTGGCTATCATGCTGGACGAGGTGGAAGCCTTCCTCCTGTCGGAGGAAATTTTCTGGCCTCTGACGGTAAAAAGCAAGAGGGATGCTGGCTTGCCCAGACTCACGTTGGGAGCCATCCTATTAATCTTGGATGAATTACAGGCACAGCAAGTCGGAATGAGTCCGCCACAATCAATCCAATATCAGAAATTAAATAGGCAAGTAGAACGGATTTGGTTGAAATGGGCTGCAGCTATAGAACGAAAGGCGAACAATGAATCTAGAGCTCGTCTCAACTTGTGGAAAGCCTTTCTTCAGGATCTCGAGCAAAGTCCTGAGATGATCCTGGATTACCCCCAGGAAGTCCGCAATCGAGTCATCTTGAGTCGACTAAGTGAATACCAAAATAAAATGAACTTAATGGAAACAACCCAGATCCTACAGCACTTGGACCGTATTATCTGGAACTCGACTTCCCCAGGAGGGTTCATCTGGGATGAACATTTGATGCCCATTTACTCTCCAGAAAAATATCCCTATTTATATCGTCAACCTCAAGCCATTGAATGATTTTCGCAACCCTTTCGCGCTTGAACTGCCTCACCCTAAAATACCCCCAGGAGTAATTCTTGACATTCATTCAACTTATAAAAAATAACGCTTGATCATACGCTATCGCTAAACTATAAGCTGACGCCCCTTTCCTCATCATGAGGTTATACCCATACAACATATGTTCTATGCGAGAATAGCGTTGGTATAATACCAGAAGTTGAAAAGCAGCCCTTACAAAGGAATGCGCCTGCCCCACTTGCCTAAGCAACCGTATTTAACCTCCCGGGATTAAAAACCGCGGGCGCACAAAGATGCGCCCGCGGAACATTTCTCTCTGAATATGCTCGTGACGAAGTGATTTACTTAGCGTAATCGACCGCTCTCGTCTCCCGGATCACCGTTACTTTAATCTGCCCTGGATATTGCATCCCTTCTTCTATCTTCTTGGCCACATCTCGAGCCAAACGGGTTGACGCCAAATCGTCGATGTCCTCAGGTTTAACGATCACTCGGATCTCACGCCCGGCCTGCAATGCATAACTTTCAGACACACCCTTGAAGGAATTGGCAACATCCTCCAGAGCGCGGATGCGTTTGATATATTGCTCCAGGCTTTCACGGCGTGCTCCTGGTCGCGCGCCACTGATCGCATCAGCGGATTCAACAATAACGGCTTCAACTGAGTCCTGCACCATCTCATGATGATGAGAGGCAATGACATTGACCATCTTCTCATTGACACCATGACGACGGCAAAATTCGGCGCCGATGGCCGCATGTGTGCCTTCCACTTCGTGATCCATCGCCTTACCAATGTCGTGCAATAAGCCCCCACCTTTGGCGATTTCCGTGTCTGCGCCCAATTCAGCCGCGATCACCCCAGCCAATTGTGCCGTCTCAACCGCATGCGCTAATTGATTTTGACCGTAGGAGGTGCGGAATTTCAGGCGTCCAAGTTTCTTAATGACCTCAGGGTGTAAACCATGAACCCCGGCATCATAAGCCGCGCTCTCCCCCTCCTCTAGAATGACACGCTCCACATCATCCCTCATCTGCTCGATCGATTTTTCGATATGGGCTGGATGAATCCTTCCATCGACGACCAACTTTTCCAAAGCCCTTCGAGCGACTTCGCGTCGAACCGGATCGAAGCAAGAGATGGTAACCGCTTCGGGAGTGTCATCAACGATGACATCCACACCGGCTGCTTGTTCAAATGCACGGATGTTGCGCCCATTCCTGCCGATGATCCTGCCTTTCATATCATCGGAGGGCAATGGGACAACCGAGACGGTGACCTCAGAGACATGATCCGAGGCGACGCGTTGAATGGCGTCCGCGATCAACTCCCGCGCCCTTCGTTCCCCCTCCATCTGAGCTTCTTCCTCAATTTGGTGGATGATACGGACCATATCCGTACGAGCTTCTCGCTCGACCTCCACGAGAAGTTGTGCTTTCGCTTCATCCTGCGTCATGCTTGAAACACGTTCCAGTTCCGAAATGATTTTGACGTAGCGTTTCTCAAGTTCATTCGACCGTTTATCCAGAGAGCCTTGCCGTTTGCTCATTGCCTGCTCACGTCGTTCAATATTTTCAATTCGTCGGTCAATATCCCCTCGGCGATTTTGTAGCCTTTCTTCTTCTCGGGTGAGCTCATTTCTTCGACGTAAGACCTCTGCATCCGCCTCGCCTCTGATTTTCAGTGCCTCATCACGAGATTTTAGCTCAAGATCCCTTGCTTTCGCGGCAGCTCTTTCAAGCATCCTTTCATTTTCGGTCTGTTGATTTTTCTTCTCCCTATTAAGTTGAAGTTGTCGCAGAGCAAAGCCAGCAAAAATACCTACTGCAAGGGCGACGATGCCGACAATTATGATTGTTGTCACTTCCACTTTTCTACCTCACTTTCATCCTTCCCAGCGGTGGTCTCATCCCACACACGTTTGACCACCGGAGAAATCGTTGAATATTGAAAACCTCTCCTGCTCAGATGAGCGCTAAGGCGTACTCGAAAGACATCCCAACCCTGATTGCTCATCTTCCTTGCCGCCATGGAAGCCGCCCGGTAGGCTGCTTCCTCGTCATTAAAATCCTCCAAAACGGTTTCGATCAGCTCCTCAGGAATACCCTTCCGTACCAACTCATGCCGGAGAGCCCAAGCGCTGCGTGGCCGGAATGTATTCCGGTTCTCAATCCAGGCTACAGTGAAAGCTTTATCATCCACCAAACCAGCCTCACTTAACCGCTGAAGAATTCGATCCTGGCCCTGCTTACTAACACTTCTGCGCGATAAGCTGATCCGTAATTCGTGCTCTGCGCGAGGCCTTTTGCTAATTTGTCGAACAGCCTGCTGAAAGACTCGCTCTTCCTGATCCCGTTGTTTGAGTTCTTTTACCTTCTCCTCAGATAGGGTTTGTCCAACCTTTAATTCGAAGCTCAGGGAGTTGGAAACCTCAAAAGCAATTATTCCCTCGAGGTATACCTCAACCCTCCCTCGTCGCTTATTTGAAACCTTCAAAGCCGTGACTTCGCCTTCCATCAGCTCCGCATTTTGACAATATAAACCGCGACCCTGCAAACCGGGTCGCGGCTGGATACAACCTCCCCAAACCGGGTGATCTCAAACCACGGATTTAACACCGCTATCTGCAATGCTGGTTATCATAACCAACAAATTGCAGCTTCTATGAAGTTGACGCTCCAATCATGACACGAACAACTGCTCCGTCGCCTTCATTTGCTATTGTTCTTTCTCAGCGGAGTCGAATCACATCCCTGAGATCTGTTGCCAATCCAGTGCCGCACCCGTTCTTTATTGATCATCTATTGCCGGCGCAGCAAAATTCAGCTTAACGCCTTACCAAATTGCGTTTACTTGTTTTCAATCATTCCAGGTATCACGCCTGTCCCCCACGCAGTTCGTATCTTCATCTCCATTTCATTCGCAAGCTCACGATTGTCTTTCAATGCCTGTTTCGCGTTCTCCCTTCCTTGAGCGATTTGTTGACCGCTATAGGAATAGAAGGAACCTCTCTTCTCAATTATACCCATCTCAACGCCAAGATCGAGTAAATCTCCAAATTTGGAGATGCCTTCATTATACATGATATCAAACTCGGCCACCTTGAAAGGCGGAGCTACCTTATTCTTGACCACCCTCACACGCGTCCGATTCCCCACAACTTCTTGTCCTACCTTGATACTCTCAATTCGCCTGATATCCAACCGCACCGAAGCGTAGAACTTCAACGCCATCCCTCCGCTGGTCGTCTCAGGATTGCCAAACATCACCCCGATCCGTTGTCGCAATTGGTTGGTGAACACCACCGCCGTGTTCGTTTGTTTGATCACCCCGGACAACTTACGTAGCGCCTGGCTCATCAGACGTGCCTGCATCCCCATGGTCGCATCTCCCATATCCCCCTCGATTTCGGCGCGGGGCACCAATGCCGCTACACTGTCGATGACTACCATATCCACTGCCCCGCTGCGCACCAGGGTTTCAGCGATCTCCAATGCCTGTTCTCCTGTATCGGGTTGTGAGATGTACAAGTTGGCAATATCGACACCACAACGTTGAGCATAGTCGGGATCGAGGGCATGTTCCATATCAATGTAGGCACATACTCCACCAGTTTGCTGTGCCTCGGCCACGATGTGCTGGGCAAGAGTTGTCTTCCCCGAGGCTTCTGGGCCGAAAATCTCCGTTACGCGGCCGCGCGGGATGCCCCCCACCCCCAAGGCAAAGTCGAGTGCCAGGGAGCCGGTAGGGATCACAGCTACCTTGAGATGTGTTGCTTCCCCCAAACGCATAACAGACCCATCGCCGTATTGCTTTCTGATCTGGGCAATTGCGGCTTCTAGGGCCTGCTCGCGCTCTTTTACCATCCGGATCCTCGTTGTTTATGCTGTGTTCAAAGTCTACCTGAGATCATAGGAGAGTGCAAGATGAAGACTTCGCCTCCATAAGAAACAAAGCAGTGAAACCATGCTTCCGAAGGCCTCCATCATCTCGTCACAAATAGTGAGATTTAGCATGGCACATGATCCCTTCTCAAACACGGGGAGTGTCCAAATCAACCCATCGATCATAAATAGCGAAAACTTGCCGTCAACTTCATAGGTTCTCCATCAGTTCAGTCGTAGCCATCTCCTAAGCCAATATTCGGAGATCTAAGATAGCTTATTCATCAACATTGCTTTATATTAATGAAAAAAAGTTGTAAACTTCCTCTGAAGATAATAAATTAAGGGCCGATCGACCCGACCTGATAGAATATGGGACAGCTGTGTTCTTTTTCGAACATTGCTCACTACTTCTGTGACCCGTCTATCAATCTATACTGGAGTTCAAGGGAAGGAAATGTCAGGAGAACGAATTCTCATCGTCGAGGATGAACCGGTTGATGCTCACGGTCTCGAATACAGATTATCCACTGAAGGCTTCCAAGTCGATTTGGTTGAGACGGGAAAAGCGGCATTGGAGTTCGTCAAAGACAATCCACCACGCCTGATCCTATTGGATTTACGGCTGCCAGATATCAGTGGTGCAGATGTGTACACCCAATTGCGCAAGGAAGGTTGGCGCATGCCTATTCTGATCCTCACCACTCAAGAGGAGCAAGTGGATAAGGGTCTGGATCCAGCATTGGATGTGGATGATTTCATCAAGAAACCCTATAGTCTTCGCGAAGTCGTATCGCGCATCCAAGCGAAGCTAAAGCCTTCATAAGTCAATTTCGCCTGACACTCTTCACAAGCCCATTTGGTTCAGAAAGAT
Source organism: uncultured Anaerolineaceae bacterium (assembly GCA_964353875.1). Lineage (GTDB taxonomy): Bacteria > Chloroflexota > Anaerolineae > Anaerolineales > E44-bin32 > MGNI01. The sequence goes on from CAYGXU010000034.1 coordinate 9,633, forward strand.
AGAAATAGCTGCGGACTTGTCCTTATCTGTTTAAATTAGAAAGGGGTCATTAATATCACCGTGAGGTCAGTTCCTCCCCCCAATTTAGGGCGCCTCCATTGACCTCTCAGCCGGTGAAGGTGAAGTCAACAGCACCGCAGCGCGCTAAATCGATCTTTTTGGCCTTATTCCGTAGAAAATAAAAAGAGCCAGCGCTGGTTGTGAAACATTCGCTGGCTCATTTCCCCGCTATGCCGTGTGCTACCGGTTCTGAACCTGCTTTCGCAGGTGGGATCTGTCAGACGAGTTTCGCCTTGGTCGAAACCTATCGCGTTTCTCGATCTAGACCAAATCCCCTATGTTTGGTGTTGGCTCAGAACTGAATGTCGCATCACCAACATAGCAGGGCGTCTTATATATACCATGATCAACTCTTCTTGACAATGTTACCATCGGATACCGACACATTAATCAGCATAAGATGCAGCTCTGCCAATTGTTCCGGATCGGCGGGGGATGGAGCTGCTGCCATCACATCCCTGGCGGCCTGGTTTTTGGGGAAAGCGATCACTTCGCGGATATTCGGCTCTCCGGCGAAAATCATGCACAGACGGTCGATCCCGGGCGCAATCCCGCCATGCGGGGGGGTGCCATATTCAAAAGCTTCCAACATATGACCGAAACGTTCCTTAGCGACCTCCGGCTCCAGTCCGATCAGTTGAAAAGCCTTTTCCTGCATGGTGCGATCATGAATGCGGATGCTCCCACCGCCAACCTCATGGCCATTGAGCACCATGTCATATTGCTGCCCACGCGCTTTGCCGGGATCATGATCCAAGAGCGGGATGTCCTCGATCATTGGCGCGGTAAAAAGGTGATGGCTAGGATCCCACCGCTTTTCCTCTTCATTCCAAGTCACATAAGGGAAATCGATCACCCAACAGAAAGCAAGCAGATTCGGATCCATCATTCCCAAACGAGCCCCCAGATGTTCACGTAATCGGCCCAGGCTCTCATACACCACCTTGGCCTGATCTGCGACCAGGAGCAAAAGGTCTCCCGGTTCACCTTGAAAGCGCTCGATGAGTGCTTGCACCTTTTCAGGGGTGAGAAATTTCAGGAAAGTCGAGCGATGCTCCCCATCACCCTTCACTGCCAGATAGGCCAGACCTTTGGCCTCATAGCCCTTAACAAACTCCGTTAACTCATCTAATTCCCTGCGACTGAAATCTGCACATCCTTTAATATTCAGCCCTCGGACCAGACCACCCTCAGCTACGGCACGCTCAAACACCTGGAAACCACAATCGACTGCCCAATCGGAGAGATTCGCAATCTCCATCCCAAAACGGAGATCGGGGTTATCCTTGCCGAAGCGATCCATGGCTTCTTGATAAGACAAATGGGGCCAGGGTCTCGCCAATAGTCGTTTATCCGGCAAGAGGGTTTCGACCAAGCTGGTGAACAATTTCTCTGCTAAAGCCATCACGTCTTCTTGTTCGACAAAAGACATCTCAAGATCAAGCTGAGTGAACTCCGGTTGCCGATCACCTCGCTGATCCTCATCACGGAAACATCGTGCAATCTGGAAGTATCGCTCCACACCGGAGACCATCAACAGTTGCTTTAACTGCTGCGGTGATTGTGGTAATGCGTAGAATTCACCAGGATGGACGCGTGAGGGAACAAGATAATCGCGCGCCCCTTCAGGCGTGGTCTTAAACAGGATGGGTGTCTCAATCTCCCAGAAGCCTTGTTGATCAAGGTAATCCCGAATGAATTTCACCACTTTATAACGCAGTTCAAGATTCCCTCGTAGACGTTCGCGACGCAAATCCAAATAGCGATACTTGAGACGGACTGTTTCATCAACTTCCGTCTCCTCGTTGATAGGAAAGGGTGGTGTTCGGGCTGGATTGAGAACATGGAGCTCATCCAGCAGTACTTCCACTTCGCCTGTAAGGAGCAGTGGATTCTCCATGCCTTTCGGCCTTCGCTGCACTACCCCTTTGGCCTGAATTACCCACTCGGGTCGAGCGTCCATTGCTATCTTATGCGCCTGCGGGGAATGTTCTGGATTGGCAACGATTTGGACAATCCCTTGGCGATCACGCAAATCGAGAAAGGTTACGCCGCCGTGATCTCGCCTGCGATGCACCCAGCCAGCGAGTTCCACTCGCTGTCCAACGTGTTGGATACCTAATTCGCCACATTGATGTGTCTTGTACATCTTGCCTCCGGCAGGATAAAGACTTCGCCGCCCGATCTTAAAGCTGTCGGGCGGCGATGGATTGAGCATTACCTGGGATCAATCGGCAGACATGCACACCGCCCGAAAGGGTTGTTGATTACTATTATTCTTGTCCCGATGGATTTCCCCTGGTTGAACCATAATCTCTCCGTTTGGCGAATTATAGCATGTTGCTGGAAGACCGGTCAACGCGAATCTATTCACTGGGTGCATTCCATAGGGTGTTGCATCTTGTACTCCCGCGATGAGAGTTGGTGTGGTGTGGGGCGGCTGCGCCGCCCCACACCACACCCTACCTCAACACCAAAGGGTTTATGCAACATCAGATGGAATACACCCGCTTGCGTCTGACCTTCACGAATGTAATGAAGGGGCATAATCAATGAAAATGCACAAGTCCTCTATGAAGAAAGGTATCCGGGATTTCTGAATTCTCAGAGGAAAGACCCCATTTCATTCCATCCCCCGTAGCTTTTCCAGGTCACTTGGAAAATCGACATCAAAAAGCGCGGTTTTGTCCCACTCCAAGCTGAGAGGAGGATAAAGATGGAAAATAGCTCGCCCTCCCTGATCCCCCTGAAGTTGGCCTAACGCGTCAAACGTGGTGCAATCAAAGAGCACAGGATTCCCTCGCCGCCCCTTAAACGAGGGGGCTACCACCGCCGCAAGTGTCCGACGATGTACATTGATGAGCGCTTCAACTAGATCGGCCTTAACCAGTGGCATGTCGGCAAGCAAAAAGATGGCTGCCTCCGCCCTTCCCGCAAGCGCATGTAAACCTAGCGCGATCGAACTACTTTGCCCTCGCTCTGTCTCCGGATTCTCAACAAGCTCCACCGGATAATTGGCAAGGGCGGCTCTAATCGTCCCACTTTCTGATCCATGTACGATGACGACCGGATCCAACCCACCCTTATAGGCAGCCTCAACCGCGTATACTACCAGGGGTTTGCCACGCCAATGAAGGAGTTGTTTCGGACCTTCAAGACGTGTGGATTTCCCCGCGGCCAAGACGATGGCAGCAGCCCGCCCAATGACCTCCCTCACCGGATCAGCTTGAGACACACTTGCCAGGAGCACACTGCGAATTCTCTCATGACCCAGAAGCTTCTGGGCAAGCGCATTTCCATTTCCTATGGCGACATCAGTCTCGGCTTTATTCAGCATTACCCGTACTTGTGCCGATGCCGGAATCCCTTTCAGCCCTGCTTCGGCGGAGGACAAGACCATGGCGATATGGTCAATGGAGATCTTTTCCCCGCTTCTTAATCCCAGAAACTCAGCTACCCGATCAGGCCGATGAATCTTTTGCGAATCTTGTTGGGCGCCGATCACATCCAGTCCAACAATGGGGATGACTATGTCACTCCATGGCGGAACGACAGGTTCATGCCATGCTGGAACTTTCAACGATTTTCCCCGCCCCCCATCGGCTTCGATCAAGAGAAGTGCGCCTCTACGCCGGATTTCAGTTGCAACTCCCTCCAAATCCTCTGTGTCCAAGCCAAGCCATTTTGGCTCTTCGGGATATTCTTTACCGGTGATCAATAGGGAACCGTTATTTGCGATCAGGTCGGAGAGTGAAGCCAGGTCTTTGGAAGCAGAAACGATGAGATGTCTGTCCCCTAAATCACACTGGTCGAGTCCGAGTTTGGTCGTTGTGGTAACTACGATGGGCAACTCTTGCTTCAACTCAGAAACCAGCCTACGGATGGCGCTGGATTTGCCCCCCGCCCCCGTGAACGCCACAACCTGCCCCGCTTTGATGCGTAAAGCGTCGCAAAGTCGCATGTCATCCGCTCAATTGGGTCCGGATGAATGATTGTGATAGCAAGGCTTCGAGTACGCCCCCTCCAATCGCCAGGGACTTATCCGAAATCTGGAAGCAAAAGGAGACATCCCCGCGGGGATCGAGATCCCCTACTTTCTCACCCTTTTTCACTTCCAGTCCATCATGCAGAAGTCCCCTTAAAGCCCCATCGAATGGGGCACGCAGAGGAATGCCATTGATCTGTGCCACGATCTCACCGGCAGACACCTTCCTGCCAAGCAGCATCTCCCCTTTGATCAGTCCCGAAGCAGGCGCTCGTAATACTCGATTGAAATCATGCCCTCGCACAGCTTCGGGAACGCCGGTATCCGCTTGCGCACTTCCTTGCCAAAAGACACGACCCATATGATGACCGCGCATTGTTTCAATCACCGCATGGCAGTCCACTCCTGCTTCGAAGCCCGGCCCCAAACCAATCACAATCGGAGCGGCTTCCATTCCAATTTCGGGAGGGATTTTACGCATACGGGCATCGACCAGGGCGACCGGCTTGAGATCATGAAGGATCTTCACTTCCGGATCAATCATCACCGGGATAACCCCTGCTCGCAGACAATCCAGCGCATTTGAAAGAGAATCCGTCAACTGACCTTTAAGTTCCTCAATCGCCACGCGCGCTTGATAGACCGCCTCCGCCAACGCCACCAGACGACGTACCGCCCGCGGTTGTGCCATTTCGGTGATGATCAGGCCGAAACCACAGCGATGCAGCCTTGCCGCAACGCCAGTAGCCAGGTCACCCCCACCGCGAAGGAGGACGATGGGTTGACTCACTCGACTCGACTTCCTTTCGCCTCCTGTAACCTTAAGAAGACTCGCTCTGGGATCAGAGGAAATTCATCGAACCAGACACCGGTTGCATCTCGTACTGCCGCCACCATGGCTGGTGCGAACGGGAGATAGGGCATCTCCCCCATTCCGCGCGCTCCCCAAGGACCGCGCGGATCGGAATATTCCAGGACGACCGATCTCACTTGATCAGGAATGTCAAGCACTGTGGGGATGAGGTATGTGGAGAGGTGGCGTGTGATCGTATCGCCATTTTGCTGGATGAAGTTTTCAAGCAGAGCATACCCTGCAGCTTGAACGACTGCCCCTTCGATCTGCCCCTCGACTTGTTGCGGGTTAATGGCTTTGCCGACATCATCAACGCAAATCACATCCAGCAGTCGGATACGACCTGTCTCTGTATCCACCTCGACCTTCACGACTTCGGCCACGTACCCATAAGCGAAATTAGGTTCACAATAACCTGTTTCCGGGTCCAACGAACTTGTTTTCGGAGCCAAATAGGTATAGGTACCGATGGCTGGCCGTTCTTCCTTTTTCCATTTCGACAACGCTTCTTGGGCTGCGCCACGGATCGAATTCCCTGCCATGAAGGTCATGCGCGAGGCAGAGGCCGAACCGGAATTCCCGCTTTGTGCGGTATCGGAAACGATCAAGCGCACCTTCTCCATGGAAACGCCGACTGCATCGGCGGCCATCTGAGCCATGGCAGTATGCGCCCCTTGACCAACCTCCGCCCCCGCATGGCGCAATACTACCTGCTCGATGTGAACCCCACCATGGAGCTCGATGGTGGCTGTACACTGATCCTTAAAACCCAAGGAGAAACCCACATTCTTAAACCCACAAGCGAATCCAAGGCCATGGAAGAGATGGGGATGTTCCGGTTTAGCGAAAGAGGCAATATCCGGTCGCTGCCAGCCCTTCTTCGTTCGTTTCCATCCACCTTCCTTTGCACAAGCTTCGACCACTCGGTCGATGCTGACGCCCTCCGGGATCGGTGTCCCCATGGAAAGCAGATCCCCCTCAGATAGCAGATTGCGCATGCGAATTTCAACCGGATCCATCTCCAGCGCCTCTGCCAGCCTATCCATCTGACCTTCAGCAGCGAATGCCGCCTGCGGACCGCCAAATCCTCGGAATGCCCCACCGGGGATGTTGTTCGTATACACACAATAGGCATCCACTTTTACATTTGGGATCGCATAGGGCCCGGTGCAGAGTAAAAGCGCGTTCCCCATCACCTTGGTCGAGGTATAGGCATAGGCGCCGCCATCTTGGATCATCTCTACTTGCGCAGCCGTGATCTTTCCCTTGCGAGTCGCGCCCCATTTGGCTCGGATGATAAACATGTGACGTTTATGATGGCCGATGATCGACTCTTCGCGCGACCAAATGATCTTTACCGGGCGATCAACCCCCTTCTGATGCAATCGATAAACCGCCAAAGCAAGCACGATTTGGACGGACATATCCTCCCGGCCGCCAAAGGCGCCCCCAATGGCAGGATAGATGACACGCACCTGCTCCTCAGGCAAGGCCAGCGCATGGGCGATTTGCTCACGATCCTCGTGGGTCCATTGTCCTGCTACTTCGAGCGTTATCCGACCTTCATCATCGATGTAGGCGATGCCCGCTTCGGGCTGGAGATAGGCATGTTCCTGAGTAGGGGTACGATACTCCTCTTCGACAATCACCTGCGCCCGCTCAAATCCCTTTTCCACATCCCCTTTACGAACCCGCGGTTTGTGAAAGATGTTGCTCCCGAGATCTGGATGAAGAAGGGGCGAACCCTCTTGCATTGCTTGGATGGGATCGGTAACGATGGGCAGATCCTTATAATCCACCTCAATTCGTTTTAAAGCCTGGCTGGCGATGGTTTCGTTTTCAGCCACGACCACCGCGACCTGATCGCCGATGAACCTGACGCGATCCGCATAGGGTTTGCCCGATCCAGAGCCGCATAGCACCGGCTGATCTGGCATGATCAACCCATATTCATTCACCGGTACATCCTTCGCCGTCAGGACGATCAGCACACCAGGGATCGCCTCGGCTGCGCTTGTATCGATCCGTTCGACGATTGCATGCGGCCGCCTGGCAAAAAGGATTTTCATATAGGTCTGGTTAGGAAGGTTGATATCCCCGGGATAGCATGTCTCCCCTGTGACCTTGCCAAGGGCATCGATGCGATGAATAGATTGACCGATTACCGACATTCCGTTCACCTCAATTTGTTCTTCAGGTCGATTTCTCACACGGCTCCTTTCAGCCGCTGGATCTCCAGATCGAATATTCGTCTTAGAATGGCCAGGCTAGTCGCGTAAGTAGGATCCATTCCATAGTAGGATAGTGACCCTGCACCCAAGTTCTTGCCTTTGCTCAAGGGCGTATCGGAAGCATAATGCAAAAGGCCCAAATCAAAGGGTAGTCCATATAGATTGACAATCTCATTCTCTGGATGACGTTTCGGTCGAAATAGCTCGTAAACCGCTGACAAGTAGGGACCTGCTTCCATCTCTATATCCGTGTAGCCCTCCTGATAGAAAACATCCATGTAATGCGGTGTCTGTAAAAAGGTGCCGCGTACTGAAACCGCTTTTTGATTGTCAAGGACCGTGCCATAGACCAGATGTTTAGCGACATCCTGTGCGCTAAAACAGTTTTGGAATAAATACGTGTTTTTTGCATGCTCATCATGAACCGCCGAAGGGATGATCACATCGCCTACTACCCCGTTTAATGTCGCCGATTTCCCCATGATATAAACGCCGCGCAACTCGCCAATCCGTGTGGCGATATACGAGAGGATCAAGTAGGCCGACATCCCCAGTGGGTAATCAATATTGATGATGAGGGCATTGCTTCTGGCCAAATGATCAAGGTCTTGGCGCTGCAAACGCGGATCGACCCAGGCAGGGCGGATTTTCGATAAGTCAATCACCTGCGCCTCGATCTCAAAGCTATATCCGCTTGGGACTCGATGAATACCACAGGAAATTTCCTCTTCTTGACGGCTTGCATCAAGGGTTGCATTCTCCTTCGTCGAAAGATACTTCTTCATGACATAGTAGAGGAAATTTTCCTTACTGGAGGGGACATGACGAGCTTGAATATCTTCCCACTCTATTAACAGATCTCTCTGCTGAGATTGATGGATAAATTCAAGCAGATCCTGCTCGTACCTGAGAGCAACTCCTGAGAGCAGATTGACCACACTGTGTGTATTGCTGGATATGAAGTAAACCGGTCGGCAAAGTTCGAAATCGAGGACGCGTTCAACGTTTTCCCACCACGATTGCGTGGCGCGTCGGTAATCATTTAGGGAACCCGCCAGCAAACGGATGCTGAAACGTTTCTCTTTTTCAGCGATCGCCTTGATGAAAGGCCAAAATTCCTCCCCCCAGGCGCGATGCAACTGTTCTAAAGAGACCAAATCTATCCCAGCCCCCTGAGCGAGCACGATCAGATCCTCCTCGCTGCCCGTCACTCCAGACAGAAAAGCCTGTATCTGATCGCCCCGAAGACGCTGATGCAGCTTATTCCACTCTATTTGGAAGGCAGTCAACATGGGGACGACATCGTCGATATCTGATCGACTGGCGATGAAACAGGCTAATGTGCCAACGCCATCACAATAAATCCTTCGTCGCCGTGCTTTAGCGGAAACCAATTGCCATGTTTGTAGATCCCCGATGCCCTTTTCTTTAAAGACTTCCAGGCTCTGTCCTAAGACCACACGATCCACACTGACAATACAGTGGGGTAAACGAAGAGAGCTGTAGATGAACGCCGACATATCCGGCTCGGGAGCGCGCGCATGGGGATGGAGAGAGGACTCCATACTCGCATGCACCTCTTCCAACGTGCGAATTTGCGCATCCGCAGTTGTTCGTAAGAGGGAATAATAGGTGCGAATAAAGAGTTCGATCTCTTCAGAGCCTGTTGTCGGCACTCTTCGATCCATCTTCCATCCTTCAGGTGAAATGCCTAGTCGCGGCGTCCTGCCCGTGGTTTCGGAGGCGGCGCATCGTATTCGCCGGGTTGAATCGGAAATAAAACCGCGTATACAACACTCATCAGACCGAAACTGATAACCATGAACACAATTGCAACTAATATCTTCACAATGAATCCCGATGGAAGCCATGTTGCAAAAGGCAGCTTAATTAAAGATTCCGGTATGGATACCCATCCGCTCGCCTCGTTTTGCTTCATAAACCAATCGCCAAAGAGGTACCCTCCGAATGTAAGCACGATGATGATCACACATCCCACAGCCCGCCAGATGGGATTGATCTCCTTATGCTTCATCCGTTCCTTTTCGCGCATGTCATAACGCCAAGTGTCTCTTCCCATTTGAACCTCCTATCCTATTCCAAATGCCGATACATATAGTCAATTCCCCTTACGCCTTCTTTAGGGAGTGAATCTCGGCCGCCCGTTCAATAGCAGATATGATCTTATAGTATCCTGTACATCGACACAAATTCCCAGTGATCGATTGCTGAATTTCCCAGCGGGTGGGAGAAGGGCGTTCCTCAAGCAATTTCGCTCCCGACATGATGAAACCTGGTGTGCAATAGCCACATTGAACTGCACCTTCCTCGATGAAAGCCTCTTGGATGGGGTGCAAGTGCCCACCGCTTGCCAACCCTTCAATCGTGACGATCTCAGCACCATGCGCACGCGGCGCCGGCACCAAACAGGACATGACCGCCATACCATCCAAAAAAACAGTGCATGCCCCACACTCCCCTTCCGCACAACCTTCTTTTGTACCCGTCAGCCCAGCTTCTTCACGAATCAGCCGTAAAAGAGTCTTATCCTGACCTGTTGTGAAGGTGTAATTCCGGCCGTTAATCCGGGTTACGATCGATGTATTTGCTTGATGCTCCACTGCTTCCGAAAGGGCTCCTCCCCAATGCCACTCGTCCTTTCCCCAGAGCATCACGGGATGTTCGGGATAACCCTCTCGTTCGCGCCCAGAAGCTATTTCTCTAAGAGCTCTTTGTGTGCATACCCTAACCATCTCCGTTCGAAAACGGGCCGATCCACGCAAGTCATCGATTGGCATTGCTGCTTGTGCAGCCATTCTGCCTGTATCAGCGATTACATCGGCCTCGAGCTTCTTCCCTAGAAGATATGCCTCGGCTTCCGGCACGCGGATGATCGTTGGAGCAACCGCTCCCAAGGCAATCGAAGCCTTTTGCACTGAGTGGCTATTCATCCGTAAAACCACAGCGACATTGATCACCGATATCGCTTGCGCTCGTCGAAGCGCGAATTTGATAAAGGTGCTGCGAGTCCCTTCCGCAGGCGCGGGAAAGGCGATATCGACGAGTAATTCTCCTTCTTTCATGGTTGTCTTTCGTACACCTTTATAGAACTCACTGAGGGGGATGATCCGCTCAGCGGAGATACTGCGTAAGTTGACGCGTGCCCCTAGAGCCATAAGAGGGCTGATCGAATCGTTTGCAGGAGAAGCGGTGATCAAGTTCCCTGCTACCGTCCCTCGGTTGCGGATCTGCGGAGCACCCACTTCCCAACATGCGCGCGCTAACGCAAATGCACGTTCCTGGAGCAATTTCGAACTCGCGCAATGGTTGTGGGTCACCAGCGGGCCGAGATGAATCCAGCCCTCATCATCCAAGAATATACGATCCAGCCCAGGGATGCGTGAGATGTCGATTAATGTATTGACTTCTGGCCTCAATCCGTTCTCGAGTTCCAGGATTAAATCGGTTGCGCCTGCGACAATTCGAGCATGACGCCCTCCCTCTGCAAGCAAGCGCAGCGCCTGATCAATGCTGTTGACGCTGATGTACTTCTGCCACATGATCGTTACTCTCCCTGAATCTCCTGTAAGTTGAGAGGGCGATGTGCCATTCTCTCCCCCGTCCCCTGTCGACGGATCATGATGATCTCAGAGAGGATGCTGATGGCGATTTCTTCCGGTGTTTCAGCGTTAATTTCCAAACCGATGGGTGAGGTAATCCTCGTAATTTCCTTGTCTGTGATGCCCATCTCTTTCATTTGCTTAACTGTCGTCTCCCAGCGCCGTTTTGAACCGATGACGCCAATGTAAATCGCTGGAGTTTCCAATAATGAAGGCAATCCTTCTGCGTCGACAGGAACTCCGCGCGTCGTTAATACGATGTATGTCTGGTTGTTGATCTGAATCTTTTTGGAGATTTCTGATGGTTCACAACAGACGGTCAGATCCGCCTCAGGAAAATTATTAGAGTTCGCCAGCTCCTCTCGGTCATCTGCAGCGATAACACGAAATCCACACCAATGAGCGAGATGGACCACGGCCTTCCCGACATGCCCCAAACCAAAGACAACCATCGTTGGTCGAGGATGGATTGGCTCAAGAAAAATATCCATTTCCCCTCCACACACACCCGGATCACCGCGTGTGGGATCGACAAAATTGTAATGCAAGATGCGTGGTTTTAATTGGGCAAGTTCTTTTTGCGCTTCTTGGATGACAAGCTCCTCCAACGGTCCGCCCCCTATCGTTCCGTATATAGAGCCATCCGGGTAGATGAGCATCTTGGTCCCTTCATGTCTGGGTACCGATCCACGCGCCTTGATGACCGTCGCCAAAACAACCGGGTGATTTTCTTGTTCGCACTGTAATAACCGGCGATAGAGCTCCACCTATCCCTCCACCAGTGTTAGAAAAACTGGCAGCAATTGCTTCTTACGAGAAACGCCAGTCCTAGTCAATTGAGCGTTGACTGACGATCGAAGTCGGTTCTCACACTGCCGTCCGACCGGGCATGAAACACCGGTCTTCTTGTTAGCAGATCCCTTTCCAATAAAGGAAAATGGACAAAACAACCACAGCCGATCAATGAAACAGTCCATTACTTCTTAATTTAATTAAATCTTGGAGGCGTCCTCTTCTTTTAGTTCAGCGCATCTCATTTCTATCCGCTGGTTTCCAGAGAAAGCATGCTAGGCTTTCTGAAGTGCACGCCATACTTGCTCTGGTGTGACCGGAGCGGCATCCACGGCAGCTCCGCATGCATCGAAAACCGCGTTCGCCACTGCAGGAGCAACACCATCCATAGGAATCTCCGCCACGGCTTTCACCCCGAAGGGATGCGATGGCTCAATCGTCTCCACGAATATCGTCTCGAGTTCAGGCATCTCGTGGGCAGCGAAGATGTGGTAATCATGGAAGTCAAGCTCGCGCGGTTGACCCTTTGCGTCATATTTCATCTCTTCACAAACGGCGTATCCAAGCGCTTGAGCCATCCCTCCTTCCACCTGTCCCGAAGCGGTCAGAGGATTGATGATCACTCCTGAATCCACCGCCATGACCAACTTCTCAACCGTCACCTGACCTGTCTCAATATCCACCGTGACCTGGGCAAATTGAGCAGCAAAAGGCGGTGGTGAAACCGGGGACATATAGGAGCCAATTCCCATAATCTGTTCTTGCTGCTCATGATGAAGGGCGTTCAATGCAATTTCTTCCAGGGTGAAGAAGCGCCCATCCGCTGCATAAACCCGCCGATCAGCTAAACGCAATTCCTCTGCTGTGGCTCGTTTTCCATTGTTTTTTTCAAACATCCGTGCTGCACGCATCCGAATACGTTCAGCCACTTGTTGCGCAGCCTGCACAACTGCAGCGCCGGAGATATAGGTCGTGCTGGAGGCATAGGCGCCCTTATCAAAAGGAGTGAAATCGGTATCTGAGGAATAAACGATGATGTCATCCAGCTCTACCCCCAACACCTCAGCCGCCTGTTGAGCCAATACTGTATCAGATCCGGTTCCCAGGTCTGTGGCGCCGACAAGTAAGTTGAATGAGCCATCCTCGTTGATCTTAATGCTCGCCCCGCCCATATCGAGATATGGGATCGCTGTCCCCTGCATCACCGCAGCTACTCCTATGCCACGTCGCAGCTGGGGTTTTTCCGGGATCCTATGCCAATCAGGGACATTAAATTTGCTTGACCATCCAATTGCCGCGGCGCCCTGTCGAACGCAATCCTCTAAGCCACACGTGTTGATGATTTCTGGGCGAGGCTCGCGCCCCTCCGACCAGGCTGTGCTGAATGGATGGAGTTCTCCAGCTCGTAAGGCGTTTTTCAAGCGAAATTCTAAAGGATCAAGCCCGAGTTCCCTGGAGATTTTCTGCATGTGCCGCTCAACTGCCCAATAGCCCTGTGGCACGCCATATCCTCGATAGGCGCCAGAGGGCGGCGTATTGGTATAGACGATATCAGCGTAGAAACGTATGTTCGGGGATTTCCGATAAGGTCCATCACCCACATAGAGCGCCATGCTTTTATGGCCGGTATTTCCGGCGACCGTCAAAGCATGACAGCCATAGGCGCCGGTGTCGCTGAGGCAGATCATCTCATTGGACGTGATGGTGCCATCGTTTTTCACACCGGTGCGCATCCTGAAACGCATCGGATGGCGAGATCGTGCGGCGCTAAACTCCTCCGCGCGTGTGTACTCAAAACGAACCGGACGACCTGTGGCAATGGTCAAATGCGCTGCCACATCTTCGATCAGCACTTCCTGCTTCCCACCAAATCCACCACCAATACGAGGTTTGATCACGCGAATACGCTTGGCAGGTAGATTCAATACCGGCGCCAACTGCCGACGGACATGGAAAGGCACCTGCGTACTAGTGCGGATCACGAGACGATCATCCTCATCCCAGTACGTGATGACGACATGCGGTTCGATATGGGCTTGCTGGACTTTCGGCACCTCATAGCTGCCTTCGATGATCCGATCCGCCTCCTCAAAACCCCTCTCCACATCCCCGATATCGATGCGGATCTGCGCCGCCAGGTTGCGCGCAGGATCCGAATCAGCAAAATTCACATATTCCGGCTCATCGTGGATTTGTGTTGCTCCTTCATGCATGGCGTCAGTAGGATCGAGAATCGCAGGCAAGACCTCATATTCCACCTCGATCAAACTCAACGCTTGTTCCGCAATCTCCTCTGTCTCCGCTGCGACGAACGCCACGCGATCACCGACAAAACGGACTTTCTTATCCAACGAAAAAGAGTCCAAGGGTCCAGGGATAGGATCCGATTGTCCGGCAGTTGAATAAGCAACACGAGGCAGATCTTCCCAGATCAGCACCGCTGCCACGCCGGGCAATTCACGCGCTTTCGATGTCTTGATGTCCTTAATTAAAGCATGCGCATGCGGACTATGCAGGACTTTGGCAATAAGCATCCCCCGCATTTCCATATCGGCTACAAATGCCGGTTTGCCCTGCACCAATTTCATCGCATCTACTTTCGGTTCAGGATGACCGACAACGCGGCGCGTCTCCCGCTCCTGAGCCATTTTCATGCGAGGCATGATGCTTGTCCTTGTAATCACTTCTGGACCGACATGACTTGCCCCCAAATTCTCGCCGTATTCATCTGGCGGCGTGAACAGCTCTGGAGGGGCAGGCAATCCCTCGCCGATTGGCTCAACCTCCTCGCCTCGTAAAATAGCTGCCGTGCGCATCACCGCTTGAACAGGTTTGAGATAACCGGTACAACGGCAAAGCACGCCCGATAGAGCCTCTCTTATTTGCTCTTCGGATGGAGAAGGATTATTCGTCAGAAGGGCTTTTGCTGCCAGGACCATGGCCGGAGTGCAATAACCACACTGGATGGCTCCGGTCTCGATAAAGGCCTGTTGAATGGGATCAAGGCCTTTCGTCTGGCGCCATCCCTGTTCAGGATGCTCCCCAAGTGATTCGATCGTCTCGATATGATGCCCTTCGACTTGCGGCACGAGCATGACGCAGGAATTCACCGGTGCGCCATCCAACAATACTGCACAGGCGCCACATTCCCCTGTCTCACATCCATGCTTCACGCCATGTAGACCAAGATTCTCCCGAAGCAAAGCAAGGAGCGTGGTGTCAGCCGGGATATCAACCTCGATCGGGGATCCATTCAAAGTGAATCGAACCTTCATTGGCGCCCTCCTGCTTGCAGCAACCGATGAGCGAGTACACCAGCGACTGCGGATCGATATTCCGCGCTTGCCCAAGCGTCACCGGCAGCCTGGTACGCCTGCCTCGCTGCTTCTACTGTTTGGTCAACTTGCCCATCTCGCCAGCTTGTGGATTGCATCCCTTTCACAAGAATGGGACGCTTCCCAAATCCGCCCAATGCCAGGCGATAGCTCACCTCTCCATCCTCTTTCGCCTGCGCCATGGCAGCACAGATCAAAGGGAAATCCTTTGGCGTCCGTGCGACTTGGTCGTAACAAAGTATACGTGGTTCTCTAAAGGATATCTCCGTGATTAACTTCGCCTTATCGCGCTCATCCAGGAGCATATCCAGATCGATAGTGAGTTTTCCTGGGACTTGTGTAACCTTGGCATTCAAAGCCAGTAGTGTCGTTAATAGTGGCGAACGTGCATCGGATTCCATGATCAGGCCAGCCAATGAGACCATGTTCCGCAAATTCCACCCTGCCTCAAGATGGCAAGCTTCACGAAACGCGACGGGCAGCAAATCAGACTCGACGATAGTCTGTAATTTGGTCATGGATCCAATTTTGATTGCATCTTCCTCCAAGCTAATGCTCTCCAAGCCGAGGTCGCTCAAATCAATCACAGCATGTAGCTCTCTTCTCTTTGGCGTCAATGCTGTCCCCCCTGCAAGGGGAACCCCTCGATACATCAACGCGGTCGCTTCTTCAATCGTCTTTGGGCGGAGATATTCAAGCCGACTCATTTCCAGCTCCTGCTCTCATTTCACGTGTCCTATCCGGATAGACTTTCCAGCCCAAGCTTTCCAATCGCGCCTGCTCTACTTCCGTTCTTGGCAAATCGACCATGGTCGCCTCTGCTTCGACAGCGATGGATCCATCGGGCAAGCTCACTTCTCCTCGAGAAACCGATACTCGTCCTCTCCGTTGCACCAGCATCCCTACTAGCTTTATGGGCTGACCTATGGGGACCGGTTTCCGATATCGGACGGTGATCTTTGCCGTTACCGAGAAATGATTCGGGTCGCCCGACATCAGCGCACGTCCCATAAGTTCATCCAGCATCGTGGACAAAATACCCCCATGCACTGTGCCTGGGTAGCCCTGAAAATGCTCAGGGACTACATATTCCGCATAAACCTTACCCTCCCGATCCTCGCAGAAATGCATTTGCAGACCGAAACGGTTTTCAACGCCGCAGACAAAACAATGTTTTGAGCTGGGTTGTGGATTGAGATCACCATCTGTCATTGGTTTTTTTTCATACCAGCCTTTCTATGTCCTTGTTGATTGATCAGATAGTATCCCCCTATCACTGCTGGGGGCTAAAGGTATCAATTAAAAGTCGAACATCACCGCCCACTGGGTACAGAATTGGGCAGGTTGCGCCATGATCGATATACTCCTGAACCTTGGCGCGAGCCTCCTGCGGTGTGCCGGAGGCGGTTATACGTTGGATCAAATCATCTGTGACAAGGTGTTTGGCACGTCGTATTTGCTCATGCGTTGCTGGCCACCCCAGGACGGATTGGATCTCAGTGACCACATTTTGCGATACGCCACTTGCTTTGGCAATGTGGGGTTGCTGCGCCAAATATTGCGTCAATAGTTCACGACTGGTATCGAGAGCACGTTCACGCTCGTGGTCCACAGAGCAAACAACCAATTGGGGACGGTCAATCTCCTCTACGCTTCGTCCCACCCGATGCGCGCCAACCTGAAGGGACTCAAGTGCCTGATCGTTATACTCTGGAGGGACACAATAATTCAGTACAACGCCATCCGCGATCTCGCCAGTCAGTTCCAGCATTTTCAAACCGGTTGCGCCTATATAGATGGGAACCTTACGAGGCTCACGCCGACCATGGACCACATCCAACTCAATCCCCTCCACGTGATGGAACTCCCCATGAAAGGTTACTCGTTCCATATTCAGCAGTCGGCGTAAAACTTCCACCGTTTCTTGCATGGCCAGCAGGGGCTTACTTCGATCGATCCCGACATTCTTTGCTAAAGGATCCCACCACGCTCCAATTCCACAAATGACGCGATTCGGAGCAAGATCATCTAGGGTCAAGAAAGTGGCTGCCAGGAGGCCGATGTTGCGCGTCCAATTGTTAATGACCCCGGATCCAATTTTAATACTCTCCGTCACAGCCGCGTAAGCGGCCATGGGAACTATCGCATCGCGCACGAGGCGAGATTCTGCTTGCCACACCGCTTCGAATCCCTTCTTCTCAGCGTATCGAACATATTCAAGACCATCTCTCAGGTCATGGGCATCTTGTAAGTAGAGTGCCACACGTTTAATCGGCATCTTTCACTCCTTTTCTTGGATCAATAAGGATTTTGAAAGCATATCCTGGAGAACTTCCAGATCATCTGGGATATCAAGATCGAGTTCAAGAGAGGGTAAATGGCAGATTTTAACCTCTGCCCCCGCCGCCTCCCCTTGTTCGATGTGTCGTGCGAAACTACCCGCTTTTAAATCATATTCTATCAAACCAGGTGGGGAGGAAAGAATGGCATTTGTCCCAGTGCCTCTGCGGTCAGGGACGAGGAGCACTTCAGGAGGATTCCCTGAGAGAGAAATTAATTTGCTGATATCCTCACTCGTAAGCAGGGGCAAATCAGCAGGCAATACAAGCACAGAAGAGACGCCATGGCTTCGAACAACGAGGCTCGCTCGGACCAATGCTTCGCCCAGGTCAGGATTTCCACGTTCGGTAACAGTTCTGGCGCCGTGCTCTCGAGCAATTGCTAAAGCTTCCGTATCCCTGCTTACAACGAGCGTATGCTCTATTTCAGGGATTTGTCCTAGAGTTTCCAATGTATGAGAAAGAAGCAATCGCCCAAGCGCTGCGATTTCCTCCCGTGTAAGGACTTCTAAAAGCTTGGACTTTGATCGCTGTAAGGGCTTTACAGGAACAATCGCCCAAAGGATCATGCTCGCCTCCCCAATGAAGATAATTCATGGAAACAGACGATTATTGAAATAGATATCAAACCAAGTTCCTTTATACCAGAACCCATCCTCGTTCACCTCATGAATATTCTCTACGATTTCAATCCTGATGATCAATCACACCAGAAAATAGATCAATATCGCTCTACAATCCAACGAAAGTGCCTTGGATGTTCCTTTGGTTCCTTAGCAGTTCAAGGATGATGGACAATATTCCGGTTCCTATCGATTATCATCAAGCCAAACACCCATCGGTAAGTTGAGGATCCTGCCCCCGCTGCTTTGTTGGGTTTTTCACACTGGACTTCTTCAAAGGGCGTTGCGGTAAATAGGGCAGGAAGGACGACAGATCAAACATGCTCATCAACATCCCGATTTTATCTCTCTCCAGAACACAATCCCTGGATTCATGCAAAGGAAGCATTCCTATACAAAAAAGGAATGAGGGCATTCAATTATCGGAATAGATCTTTCTCCTGCGGTCGTAGAATCTCCGTCATTGAACCCTCCCGCAATGGATAAGGTAAACCGCGGATATGGATCACGGGCAAGCCTTCTGCAGCTTGTCCCATGAGCACCGATGCGGCAGCCGCGACTTCATCCGCCAGACCAACCTGCGTGGTTTGAAGCAACCTGCCAAAAAGATCAGGCTTGCCTCGAAGGTCAAGCAAAGCAGGCAACCCTGCAACGCCAATCGCAACCCCCACCGCGCCCTCTCGCCAGGCTCGCCCATGCGAATCAATAATCAAGATACCGATTTGCGCTTGGTTTTCCTGGTAAAACCGATCCGTGAACTGACGCGCCGAAGCATCCGGGTCTTCGGGTAGAAGAAGTGCATATTCCCCGGGTTTTTCTTCTGGACCGCGCACATTGGAGGAATCCACACCCGCATTGGCACAGACGAATCCGAGCCGATGCTTCACAATGATTAAACCCGGACGCACCCTGAGAATCTTCCGGCTTTCGCTCAGGATCAATTCCACAAGACGGGGGTCTTTATGGGCAGCTTTGGCAAGACGCATCGCTCGTCGAGATGGAACTACATCAGCAAGCGAGATCAGGCGCCCTTCTGCTTTGGAGACCACTTTTTGGGCGATCGCAATGATATCGTCATCCTGGAGTCGTATCTGAGCACGGCTCAATCCATCCAGGATGAACCTGGCCAAATCGTCTCCTCGGGAGACCAACGGGATGTCCGGGAGTGCTGTGAGGATTAATTGTAGAGGCGACGTCACGACTTGATACCAGTGACTCGAATGGCGCCTGTCTTCGATTGGTAACGCTTGTTGACCTCGATCAGTATAGCGCTCAATCCCTCAGCAACAATGGCGTTATCCAAATCACCAGCGTGATAGGCGTTCAGTCCCGCACCTTCCGCCAATATGATCACATCTTGTGCGGCTTCCTCATTATCGGCAAATACAAGGACATCCATGTTAAGCGGCTTATTGATATTTTCGCGGAGAGCATGGGAGGGGACATTCTGGAAGGCAGCCACAACGCGAACACCCGGCCCCAAAATATTCTGGGCAATCCGTGCTGCTGAAGGTGGAGCGGGCGGCTTCGGATTTCGGAAATCCACCCTGGCAGTGGCATCTACCAGGATCTTGCCTTGAAGGACATCCTTCAAGCTCCTCAACGCTTCCTCATGGGCTGACTGCTCCACTGTGAGGACACAAATGTTCGCATGTTTTGCGGCATCTGCATTGGCCATGCCCTGGATCGAATCAATCTTGAGTTCTTCGTTAAGCTCAGCAGCCACACTTTGAGCCTTTTCTTCCTGCCGTGACCCAATGATGATTCGGTAACCAGCATTCGCCCAACGTAGCGCCAATCCGGGTCCTTCCTTCCCGGTGCCTCCCAATATTGCAATCGCCAAAATGATCGACTCATCCACGCTCTCTCTATTTTTCTCGGTCATTGTTCAATCCTTTGGAACATAAGATCGGTAACGCCGCCATACGCCTTCAACCAGCTGCCGTGAATGTGCTGTGATTTCGGCCTCGTCGAGCGTCAGCAGCTTACGGTCGCGCATTAAAATACGACCCGCTACGATTGTAGTCGTAATCATCGACTCGTGAAAGCCAAAGAGCATATGCCAGGGTAGGTTACCCGCAGTGAGCGGCGTGGTCGGATGATAATCAACAAAGATCAAATCCGCATGGGCACCCTCCTCGACCACGCCGATAGGTGCAATGGGGAAGAAAGAACCTGCCAATGCGGCATTGTTATATGTTGCCATCTCTGCCAATTGATCCCCGGGGAATCGTCGCGGATCGCGATGAGCCACCTTCTGCAATAAGTAAGCTGTCTTCCACTCCTCCCACATCGCATTGGAGAAACCATCATTCCCGAGACCGAGACGAACGCCGGCGCGCATCATGGATTCCACATCGGCAATCCCGACTGCATTGTTCATATTGGAACGTGGTTGATGCGTCACCCATGTGCCAGTTTCGGCCAATAATTGCACTTCACGCGCGTCTACATGAACCGCATGGGCGACGATGGTTCGCTTCCCCAAAATGCCATGTTGATGCAGACGATCAACAACGCGTAAGCCGGTTTTTTCGAGACTATCGTATTGATCAATGTGGTGTTCTGCAACATGGATATGAAATCCGGTGTCATCAGGCGCTGCCTCTCGGCAAGCTTCGAGCGTCTCCTCGGAGAGAGTCAGGCTGGCATGCAAACCGAAGCTCGCTGCCAGTCGCCCATCTGCGATCGATTCCTTCTGGCAGCGCTCGATAAAGCGGATATTCTCGTCAATCCCCGCTTTTGCCCTTTCTTTTCCACCTCGATCAGTTACTTCATAACAAAGTACAGCGCGCAAACCCGCTTTTTCAACGGTTTCAGCGATCACATCCAATGAGCCTGCGATGGCATTCGGGGAAGCATGATGGTCGAAAAGGGTGGTTGTCCCATGTCGAATCGCGTCCATTAGACAGACCAAGGCAGAGTAACGCGCATCCTCCAAGGTGAGCGCCTGATCGAGCGGCCACCAAAGCTTCTGTAAGATTTCGATGAATTCTTTTGGCGCTCTTCCGGGGATGGCCATCCCTCGGGCGAAAGCGCCATAGAAATGGGTGTGAGCACAAATATTGCCGGGCATGACATATTGCCCTTGAGCGTCGATCCGTTCGTCCTGTGGATACTTCCCGATAAGGACCTTCGAGGGTCCAATATCGGTTATTAGGCCATCCTTTATGAGAAGTCCATAATCCTCCAATATCAAGTTCGGTCGTCCCCAGGTTATCAGGTGTGCATGATGAATAAGCATCGCCTCCTCCATACCTAATCGAATACGGTTTGCCATTTCGGGTCTCGGTAAGCCGCGACAGCATCCTGAATATGACGCGCGGTTGTGCGAAATGCGGAGAACGGTTGTGGCAGGT
>CAYGXU010000035.1:0-25626 GCA_964353875.1 uncultured Anaerolineaceae bacterium
TTGACCGGAGCCTCCTCGGCGGATCTCTGCGCCATACTCAGGCAAAGCTCCCATATTCTCGCCGCCTGTTCGGTTGAATACTCCTCCACGACCTGCGCGAAAACCGCCCCCAATTCCAGATTCCCGCGCGGTCCCGGCAGATGGCTATTCTCCGCCAGGTAGGTATGGATCTGCTCGCTGGAGGCTCCCCTTAAGAAGGAATCCAGAAGTTGATTCAGCGTTTCCCGAAGGTCCCTTTGTTTCTCTTTCACATCCTCCCTCCTCTGAGCTTTCCCGAGCAATGTGGATGATTAAACCCCCGACCCGTGAAAGAGACCAGCCTCTGCCATTCCGAAATAGGATATTATGAGAAATTGGTCCCATTTGAGCGAAAAAGCTCGGGGACCGAATGAGGGCAAACTGCGTGGCGTCTGGCATTGCGCTGTGCTATCAAGCAGATCGCAGAAATGCGTTTGAGCAATTGCTATTAAGGAGATGGTCCAATCTGGGGAGTGAGAACTTTCCAGCTCGCTCCCCCATTCGCTGTCTTCAGAAGGGTACGCCCAGAATAATCGGAAATGATTAACCAGCCAGTCTCCTCATTCACAAAGTCAAATAAGTCAAAGCCCTCAATCTCCTCCCCCCGCATGTTCCAATTCCTGCCACCATCGGCTGTGCTGAATAGATAGAAGGATGGCGGCATGAGGTGAGCGCTACTCAAAGCAGCACTCCATGCCCAACCCTCTTGAGGATTGATGAAATCCATTGGAAGCAAGCCTCCTGGATAATTCGAACTCCGCCAGGTCTGGCCGCTGTCCAGGGTGGCATACAGGACTCCGCCGGAGAATCTGCATCCCAGCGCGAAAACCATTGCGGTGGGAGAGAAGAAAATAGGGGAGTGCGTCCCGCAATCGCCAACTAGATGAGCCTGCGCCATGTCCAACTTGAACGGAGGGGGGAACTCCTGAGTGGTCCAAGTGAGGCCGCCGTCCTCAGTCCAATCCAGCAGAAACCTACCGTCCCAGCTCTCCGCCTCATAGGAGACCGCACCAACCGCCGGATCGGCAAAAGCCATGCCCGTCAAATGCCCTGCATGCCAATTACCATGATCGCCATGTCTTTGATCAATGACCCGTTCCCAAGTCAGTCCCCCATCTGTGGTGCGGAAGAGGAAGTTGCTTCCCTCTGCAACCATGGAAAGCCATCCGCTCTGACCATCAACGAAGAATAACTGCAAGGGGGTGAACCTGCCGATGGCGCCATCGATCAGCACCGTATTGAGAGGTTGACTCGCCTGCCAAGTCTCGCCACCATCGTCGCTACGCCAGACGATGTTGACTTCTTGGGGCAAGGAAACCTCATAGATAACCCAGGCGGTATCACAGTTTTGGGCGAACATGATTGCATTGCCAACAGGGTATGGGTTGAGGAACTTCATGGGAGGTGTGACATCACGCCATGTCTCGGCACCATCCTCTGTGCGCAAGATATGCGGAACCCAATTGATTGCCTCGCTGATCGCCCAGCCCGCCGATGAATCGATCATAGAAATCGTTCGGATAGAGACCTGCGCTCCAGGCTCAAGGCGATCGATGCTTTCCGAGGTCGCGGTTATGTCCATTGAGGACACGATGGAAGTCACGGTCACCTCTGCATAAGGGAAAGGCGGAGGAGTGGCCGAGTTCACATCGGACGAGGGATTTGGAAGGGAAGGCAGCGGGGTGTCTGATGGAGCACCTGGCACTGCATCGTCGAATTGGAGAACCATACGGAAGGGAAATGCGCATCCGATAGCCGTCCATCCCACCAGAAATGCTATGAACAAGAAAGTAGCAACCGGGTATCCACGCCGCATTGGCAGATTTCTCCCTCCCAATCAGCCTTCAATATGAGCTTATCATGGTGGCGCTTGAGCTTCTATGGGAGAAACGACCTATTGCCTGGGTTTGAAAAAATGCGCCTTGCCCCGGCCAGTTGTAGGGTGAGATCCGCCCTGTATCCCGCCTAGATCATCAGCCCTAAAAAGCGTTCCGCGTCGTACGTGGCTGCCTGGGCAGCGGGCGACCACCTGGGGAAGAGCAGGTCGAAGGCGTGCTCGGTGTTCTCATACTCCACCAGAATCGAGGTCGCTCCGTGTTTCAGCAGCTCCCGATGGAGACGGCGTACATCCGAAATCGGGACGGCAAAGTCATGTTTGCCATGAAGGAGCAGCGTGGGCGGGCAATGCTCCCCCACATGGCTGATCGGACTGCAGAAACGATACTCCTCGGGGGCTTCCCGCAGCCCTCTTCCAATCACCCTGGGCAAAAGGTCTCGCGGCTCAACCAACTGGCCATAGCTTGGCAAAAGTCGGGCGCAATGGGCGGTTTCCTCTGCATAAGGGATGAGGGATTTCATCACCCGGTTATCCCTAGATAGAAGTGGTGGGAACCTCGATTCAAAATACTCTTGCTGAGTGAATAAGTCGGTCGGACCATAGTAGGAGACCACCGCCCGCACGGAGGTATCCACTTCGATATGCTGCGGTTGAAAGGCAGGATGGTTGGCTGTATATGCCGCCATTAAAGACAGGTGGCCACCCGCTGAAGCGCCCATCAGGATAACCCGATCCGGATCGATAGCGTATTGAGCAGAATAGGTCTTCAGCCATGCAATGGCTTGTTTTACATCGCCGGTCATAGATCTGAGGTGGGCTCTGGGAGCCAGGGTGTAAGCCAGGTCGAGGATGAGATACCCTTGCCCAGCCAGATGGCGGAAGAAGTGGCGGGTATGCATGTCCTTGTCGGTATAGTGCCAGCCACTCCCGTGCATGTAAATCACCCCCAGCCCCGAGGGAGACACTCCTTGCGGCGGGTGCCAAATGTCGGCCAGGAGCGGAAGCCCACTCTCGCAATTTATTCCAACCTGTATGTCTCTCTCCCATGGAACGATGGGGGAGTCATTTGCCCTTGGCGACCAGCGCGCGGGGAGCATGTGTTTCTTCAAGGAAACGGGGAGGCGCCCCTCCCATCCCTGGCCGAAGGCGCGTTCGAATTCTTGATGCGGCGAGCTGACACGGATGATGTGGCGCACGGCAATCACGGCTCCAACCGCTCCCATGCTGAACGCCCGACGATCGCGCAAGGCCAAACCCATCACTGCGCCCAAGGTGCCTATCCCGGCCAAGAAAGCTGAGCAGGCTTCGGCAAGCACTTTGGGAAACCATACGATCAAGCTCAAGAACCCCGAACGAGGCCGGATGAGCGTCAGCAGGCCGAGAAGAGTCGAGCACGCGCTCAAGATGCGGACAATGCGCCTGGCCATTTTCATCCTGCTATCCTCCTTCCTCCGTCTTCAATCCTCATTTGAGTTCAAGCCCATAGATGGCTTTCTGATCCACTGCCACGGATCTCCCCCATTCTCCACCGATGGAGGAGAAAATACAAGCAGGCAAGGGTGAAGCATTCACTGATTTGCCTGAATTCCGCTGGTAACATTTAAAAACGAACGCTTCGCCCTTACTCCTTCTGGCCGCGGGAGTACAGGATGCAATACTCCGTGAAATGCACGCCGTCCTGAGGCTGGGCTTGACATCGACCCCGCCGCATGCTATACTTATGATAATTACCCACTTTAGCGGGTAAGTCAAGTAACAGGGTAAAGCGAGAAAGGTGAAAGCAAAATGCCCGAGCTTGAGATTATCGCCCCAGTAAAGACCACCACGATCACCTTCGCCCTGGAGCCGGCCTACAACGCCTTCAACAATCTTTATTTGATCAGCGCCTATACTTCCGGATTCAGCGATTGGATTAAAGAGATCGCCGCAGAGATGCCCCCTGATCTTCATGAAACCAACAAGCATGTGATCGAGTCGGCCTGTGAATTTCTGGATGCAAAAACCTGGCCCAGCTTCCCTTCTTGGTTGGAGGATCTGCAGGCCAGAGACCCCTCCGAGATGCGTGATCGGCTACTGGAAGCGTTCCTTGGCAATGCCGAGAAAATGCTGGGCAAGCGTGAGGAAGAGCTGCCTAAACCCAATCAATTACTCGAAGATCAAGTGTCTTTTCTCTCGTTCCAGAAAAGCCTCTACGCTGCGCGCGAGAAACCTTTCGATAGGGCATTCTATGAAGCCGAACACGCGTTGTATCAAGATCCAATAGCGTGGAAAGAGATGATCATCAATCACTTACGTACTATGTGGGAACAATACCTGGCTCAAGACTGGGAACATAATCTGACTACCCTGCAAGCATGTGTGACCGCCTTTGAGGCATTAGACCTGACCGGGAAACCCACGGACAAAGTTCTGCGTCAGGTGTTCGATCGCAATATCCCCGACGATTGGGAGGAACTTCTCGAGGGCGTGGAAGAGATCATTCTCATCCCCTCCGCCCATATCGGTCCCTATTTGCTGATGATCTCGTTAAGCGAGACCACGGCGCGGATCATGTTCGGAGCCCGCATCCCCAAAGGTGTTCCCGTTCAATCTCTTGCATTAAGCCGTTCAGAATTGATCACGCGCATGAATGCTCTAGCAGACGACACTCGCTTGAGTATCTTGCACCTTCTCTCCCAAGAGGGCGAACTTAGTTCCCAGGATATTATGACCCGCCTCGATTTGAGCCAATCCGCTACCTCTCGCCACTTGCGACAGTTAAGCGCCACCGGCTATCTCGTCGAGCGAAGAAAGGAAGCTGCAAAATATTATCGTCTGAACTTAAATCGACTTGAGGATATGTTCAAAGCCCTGAAGGAATTCCTTCAGTGAAATCGACCCATCGGATGTTTCTGTTTCGTACGCTTCGTTGCATAGAAAGAGGGTGAAGAAATGTTAGAACGTCTTTTGCCAAATCTTCCGTTGATCACTGCTGATGACAAGCTTCGCAGACAAGCCATGATGCAAGCAGCCGTAAAATCTCGTCTGCTACACGAAATTCGATCCTCACAACCCAGTCCAATCGACCGCCTCCTGGCACATCTTGGAGGGAGACTAATTGTTATAGGTAAAAAGCTTCAGCAACGATATTGCACAATGGAGACCTACAGCACCAAGATCCATCCCTCTCAACTCTAAGAGAGCCCAGTCATCTCGCTCGATTCACGACCATCCTCAAGCCGCCCCGAACAGGCCAATCGACCTCCTTCGGAGCGGCTTATCCTTTCCCGGGCCTACCCCTTCGCTTCAACTCCGACTTGCACTTATATGACACACCCAGGCAAATCATACGGGGTTCGAATAGGCTTTTGCTTCCCTTCCCATCCGCCACCACAAAAAATAACGCCGAAAAACGATCCCAGGGTTTCCCACTCATCCAATTCCTATCAATAACTGCTCTTCTGATAAAAATGAGACACCCTTTAAGGTTCGAAAACAGGAGTCAATTCACATTACCCGTCTCATCTGGCGTTACCTCCACATTACTATTATTCATTATCCCTCCTTCTCCTCGGATGGTCGCCAACTGGCCTTCCTTTGTGATATCAGCGGCCTCCCACAGGTCTGGAGGGTAACTCTGCCTTTCAAATCCAACCAACCGCTTTGGCCCCCGACCAACTCACCTTCGAATCCGATTGGGTGCTCGCCTGCCAAAGACGACGGACGCCTGATCTTCGCCAGCGATGTCGGTGGGAATGAAAATGCCCAGCTCTACCTGCTCTCCCCAAACGACACCGATATCCTCCTGACAGAAGGTCACAAGGGCGCCAAACCATTCCAATGGAAAAACTGCCACATTGGTCAAATGTGATGCCCCGTGATGAGAAGACGGTATAATCTTTGCTGATCTTCTTATTTCGCGGCGATAGGGCAACCCACATATCTTCATTCAGCCAGGTGATTCAACGACTGAACTCCAACCCAGCTTCTTTAGGAAACAGCTATCATGGGAAAATTGAAACCTTCTAGAACCTCAAAGTGGTTTCGTCTGCTCACATTCGTTTTATTGCTATTCTTTTTGGCTGTGATTGGCTGGACTGCCTGGTCGATGACCGCACGTTTTGAGCGTTTTATCTACTCCCCTTCCGAGCTAGAGATGATCCCTGCCCGCCCCGTGGCGATCATCTTTGGGGCTGGATATTGGCCCAGCGGCGCTCTCAGCGATATCCTACGCGACCGGCTGGATGCGGCCATCGAGCTCTATCGCGCCAAGCGGGTTCAAAAGCTATTGCTCAGTGGGGATAACCGTGTGGTCGAATATAACGAACCAGCCAAGATGCAGGAGTACGCCCTGGCGCAAGGTGTAGCGCAGGAGGACCTGGTGCTGGATTATGCCGGGCGCCGGACCTATGACACCTGCTACCGCGCCCGCGATATCTTCCTGGTGCCGCAAGTGATCGTCGTCACCCAACGTTATCACCTGCCGCGCGCCCTCGACACCTGCCGGGGATTGGGACTGGATGCCATCGGCTATGTCGCCGACCGCACCCCCTACGTCCACATCCGTTGGTACTGGACACGCGAAATCCCTGCAATCTGGCGCACCTGGTGGGATGTCCATATCTGGCGTCCAGAACCTGTGTTGGGAGAGCCTCTCCCCATTTTCAATTAGGACCTGCCGCGGGTTCGGTGCCCTTGCAAGAATAAACTCATACCTTCTTCAACGCCTGCTCGAAATCGGCGATCAGGTCCTCCACATTCTCGATACCGACCGAAAGACGGACCAGACCATCACTGATGCCCATCTTGCGTCTTATTTCCGGCGGCACTTTAACGTGCGTCATCCCAGCCGGATGCTGGATGAGCGTATCCACACAACCAAGGCTGACACCGAGCACCGCCACGCGTACCGCCTCCAACATGCGCTTTGCCGCCTGGAACCCTCCAGCCAATTCAAAGGAGATCATCCCCCCATAGGCATGCATTTGGCGTTTGGCGATCGCATGTCCTGCATGGGTCTCAAGCCCGGGATAGTAGACCATTTTCACCTTGGGATGAGAAGCCAAATACTCCGCAATGACCATGGCATTCTGGCAATGCCGCTCCATGCGCAATTCGAAGGTCTTCAAACCCATGTTGGCTAACCAGGCGTCGAAGGGGCTGAGCGTTCCCCCAAAACGTCTTCGCATCATTTGCAGATCCTCACACACGAAATGGGGATGCCGGCTGACGACTGCGCCTCCGATGATGGCCCCATGCCCGGAGAGATATTTGGTGATCGAATGCACCACCAGATCCGCGCCCAGGCTCAACGGGCGCTGGGCATAGGGCGTGGCAAAGGTGTTATCGACCACCAACCAGCAGTCCTGCCGATGGGCCAATTCCGCCACCTGCTCGATATCAATGATTTCCATCGTAGGATTGACGGGAGTCTCAACATAAGCCAGACGAGCCTTGGGCTGATCCTGGAAAGCCTGTTGCCAATCGTCCAACGAACTCCCTTCGACCCATACCACTTGAATGCCCAGACGGGGAGCGATCTCCTCCAGAAAGCCAAAGGTGTCGCTGTAGAGGGCGCGTTGGGCGATCACGATCTCACCCGCGCCCAGGCGCGCCAGGATCACCGAACTGATCGCTGCCATGCCAGATGCGAAGACCTTCCCATCCACCACGTCTTCCACCTCACACTCTGGCGTAGCGCGCAGCAAGTCGAGCCCCTCGAGCATGGCGTACTTCAACTCCAGTTGCTTCAGGTTGGGATTATCCAGCCGAGTGTAAACATAACCCTGCGTTTCACCGCGGTAAATCGCCTCTGCATGGGCGAAATCCGGGAAGCGGAAGACCGAGCTCTGATAGATGGGGGTGATATGGGCATTGAGGGGATTATTGCCCTCTCCGGCATGATTGACCAATGTGCCAATTCCAAAGTTAGGAAAGACTTGATCCATGAATAACTCCTGATGCTAAAGATGTATTCCAGTCAACAAGCAAACCCTTTTCTCAAAGAATCCTTGCATTGTATCCTTTGGAGAAGCCCCCCAATCTGCAAGACTACCCACCCCTAAATCCCATCATCACACGCCCAACCTCAGATCAATTTCCCTGCCCCTGCTCAAGCACATGCTCGAGGAAACTTCGCATACGTTCGAAATGGGAACCTTTCCAATAAATCTGACCACAACCCCGACAACGGCGAAATTCTTCCTGTTCCTGACGCACCCGAGGGGGCAAATCTTCGAGGACTTCCTCTTTCGATACCGTTTCCAGGAGGGCATTACAGCGCAGGCATCGATCGAATGGCTTCACCAACCCAAAGAGCTCGAAACGCTTGAGGATCTCAACCACCTCTTCCCGAGGATGGCTGGATCTCACACAGTAGCCATGTGTGACCAGATTGCGTTTCAACAGACCCCGATCCTTGGTCAGCAAGATACGCTTCTCTTCACTGGAGATCTGGGCAAGCCCCTCGTCATTGAACTCATTACTGTAAAGGGTGTCAAATCCCAGCATTCGTAAGTAGCACGCCAGCCTTCCCAGGTGGGCGTCAAGAACGAAACGGATTTCCCGCAGCGGCGCTGGCCTGACCCGAACCAGGGAGGAGATATCGACCGATTCAAAGACCGGATATACGCTCAAACGGTCACCATGCTGTAAGCGATGACCAAAATCCACCGATCTTTCGTTGACCAGGATCAGATCCACCTCCGTATGCGGAACCCCAAGGGCCTCGATGGAATCCTTGACCGAGGGATTCCCCTCAGCCTCATGCAGGAAACGGACAGATCGTCGGTTGGCCGGCAGGAAGTCGTTCAATTCGGCATAGAAACGAAAGCTGACATGCAT
This sequence comes from uncultured Anaerolineaceae bacterium, assembly GCA_964353875.1. GTDB lineage: Bacteria > Chloroflexota > Anaerolineae > Anaerolineales > E44-bin32 > MGNI01. The sequence continues at coordinate 8,678 of CAYGXU010000035.1, forward strand.
AGGGTTTAAAAAACCTCTTGGTCAATTCGAAACCAGGTGTCCGGCTCCGATAAAACGATGAGATTCTAATACAACCCCTTAACCCACTTCGTATCCTTTATGCAGTATACCCCACTGCACACCTTGCTCCCATACCCGCATCCGTCCTGGGAGTACTCCCTCCCCAGAGGAAGCTGGCAAACATCATCTACCCCACCCACATGGACAACAAAACTTTCCCCTTTACCAGTTGACCTTCTCCATATACACCCAAGCGGTGAGATAACCATTCCGGAGCCTTCTCCAGAAATGCGTTCCCGAATTGGTACAGCCCTGTAACAACCGTGACACGAATACGTTATAGGAACATATTAACGATGAAAATCGTCATATTGTGTGGAGTACACAAGAGACGAGTTGATCAGGAAAACAGAACGTTAATTTCAATCAAGCCGGAACCCGTGATGGGGTGTTTTTCAAGAACCTTGAAGCGTCATCCACAAGTACTCAAAGGGAGGGTACCATGAACACTCGTAGAATATCTTTCATACTGATTCTCTTTCTTTCAATGGGATTGATGCTTACACCGTTTCACCCAGCTGCGGCAGAACCGTTGAATGATGCGCGCGTCGATGGCTGGAACAACGGAACTGCCTTTAATCAATCTAACTCAGGGAGCGCCATCCGTTGGCGCGGAGAGTATTTCACCAACTCACTTCGCAAGGGTTCGCCTAAGTTGGTTCGCACGGATGAGAAAATCGACTTTAATTGGGGATCAAGTTCACCCGCTGCTGGTATCCCCGCCAATAACTTCTCCGCACGCTGGACCAGCGCTGCTACTTTTGAAACCGGCATCTATCGCTTCTGGCTGCTGGCAGACGATGGCGCCAAACTGAAAGTCGGCGATCGGCGCGTCCTCAAGGTCCCCTCTGCGGGCGGCGCCAATGAGTTGTCCTATGACCTGGCTTTGATCGCGGGCAAACAAAAATTAGTCGTGGAATACTATGACCTTAGCGGAAACGCTCGCGTGCGATTAAGATGGGAAAAACTCTCCTCTCCCACCACGTTCGCCGATTGGAAGGGGGAATACTGGACCAATCGAGAACTAAAGGGCAATCCCGTCATCCGACGCAACGATCAGCAGATCAACTTTGGCTGGAACGAGAAGGCTCCCGTGCTTGGGATGCCTGGGGATAATTTCTCGGTTCGTTGGACGCGCACGGTTAAATTCCAGAACGGCAATTATCGTTTCTATGCGCAAGCGAACGATGGGATCCGTGTTTACCTGGATGGGAAAATCGTGCTCAATGAGTGGCACGACAGCAACGAACAGAAATATAGCTTCGATCGTCAACTTACGGGCAATCACACCCTCATGGTGGAATATTACGAGCGAGCGGGAAAAGCATCGGTTAAATTCTGGTGGGAGCAGGTGACCTATACCCCAACCCCCACAGCTACAGCTACTGCCACTCGTACGCCCACACCCACCGCGACCTCCACTCACACGCCCACGCCCACGGCAACCTCTACATCGACTGCCACACCCACTTCAACAGCCACGCCAACGCCCACGGCAACCTCTACATCGACTGCCACACCCACTTCAACAGCCACTCCTACTTCCACCAATACACCCACGCGCGAGCCTGATGTGGTGTATTCCTTCGTCGAGCATTACTGTGAGGCGGAATGGCGCAACGGGTCGGAAGTCCTCGCTTGCCCTGGCAGCGATGGCGACAGCAAGGGCGCCGTGCTCCGAGTCGAAAACCCGACTCTGGAAAACGGGACTATTGAAACCAAACCCACCTTGCTCACCATCCCTCAACAGGTCGATGATGGTCTCATCAAGGGGACCTATCCTGCTTTTGAAATCCATAGCGGAGATCGGTTCCAGACCACCTTGAGTTGTGCCCAGGCTGCGATCGCCTGTGATGTGATCTATCGGCTTGATTACCGTATCGGGGATGGCGATCTGAAGACCCTGGCTACCTGGAGCGAAACCAATGATGGTCAGGTCAGGATGGTGGACCTTGACTTGAGTTCCCTGGCAGGGCAATCGGTCAGATTTATCCTGAAGGTGCTCTCCAATGGCTCACCGAACCAGGACCGCGCTTTGTGGGTCCTGCCGAGGATCGTACACTAACGCTGACCTATTTCCTTCCATGAAAGGGCGTCCGAGAGTGCCTACAAGGTTGCTCTCGGACGCCGGCTTTCTTACAGGTCCTGACGCTGAACCTCCTCCAGTTCGAGTATGAAATCCGCTCCAAATGCCGAGGAGGGCGTCTGGAAGCCAGGGGGCGCAATGCCGGATAAAACTTTCTCCACCACAGCCAAAGCGGTCATCACGGTCAGGTTGTAGGTCTCGGGCGTGCGTAATCGGGAGACCGCCCGGCCTCCTTGCCCGTCAATAACCTCGCCCCATAGCAGTCCACGCCCACCAGCGCGTTCTGTTTCGCTGGGACCTTGAGGTGCTCGATCGATCAACCCTGTAAGCAATCTGCGTATGGGACGTGGCGCCAAGGCCCATAAGAAATGACGACCGAGTTTCATCAGCATGCGCCGCACCGGTGAAATCGCAATGTAGACCTCGATGTTGGGGATGCGAGTGCTAAAGTAGGCGGCAGAAAGCTCACCGAGGGGCATCGTCACACACCATTGCGGTCCCTCGCCAAAATCCACCTGCTGGGTCTTCCATGCGGCCGGCACGCGCACCAACTCCCCATCCCGCCGGATCATGCCGGGTTGATCCAAGTGTTCAATAACGGTTTTAGTCGTCCCACGCGAGGCGCGGCCCAGGCTGCTCGTGGCCAGCCGAAGGGTCTGAGCCGAGGGCAAGCGCGATTTTAGATGAGCTGCCAGGCAGTCGGCGGGAACGGCGATAAAGCCCACCCCGGGCAGCAACATCGTCTCCCGAACTTGAGCCCGATCATCGAGCGTCGCCAGCCGTTCGAAAACCTCGATCTCTCCCGTGATATCCAGGTAGTGCCTGCCAGCCCGCAAACAAGCCTCGACCATCGGCTGGCTGGTTTTTGAAAATGGACCGGCGCAATGCAGCACGAGCGGCAGCTTGGATAAGGCCTGATCCAATGCCCGCGGATCTTCCAAAGGGGCATGATGAAATTGCAGGCCAAGCGCTTGGGCTTGATCCGCCAGCCTCTGTCTGTCCCTACCCGCCAACCTGGGGCGCAGCCCCCGCCGCAATGCTTCTTCGGCGATCAATGCGCCGCTGTAGCCATAGGATCCATAAATGAGAAAATCCTCGCCCATGGGAGTTCCGACTCCTTATCCTTCAATATCCGTTATTTCAGCATCAACAATACCATACTATTAGAGAGCAGGCTTTCGAATTACTGTGCACCCCTACAGATTGATCCACTACGCCCACACTCTTCACCCTGTCTTTTACGGTTCGCAAATTTCTCGCCCCTTGCTTTTCCACAAGGCTGCACCATAAGGTATACTTGTATAGAGTGAGATCGAAGCATTCCCGGGCTCAGCCTCACTCCAAGCCTGTGATGAAGTCGGTGGCAAGCATCCCCGGCAAATCCCGATCTTGGACTGGCCAGCGAAACCACACCCAAAGATGAGCAAAAGAGGAAATAGAAATGAACAAAGTGAAACAGCTTCTTGCAGCCAAAGGGCATGAAGTTCGCACGATTTCGAAGGGGGCAACCGTCCTGGATGCGCTAAAAATCATGGCGGATCATAAGATCGGCTCGCTTGTCATTCTCGAAAATGAGGAAGTCATCGGGATCTTCACCGAGAGGGATCATGCCTACAAAGCCGGTCTGATGAATAAAAAGCCTGATCAGACTTGCGTGCACGAAGTGATGACCACGGAACTCGTCCGAGTGAGCCCCAACCACACGGTTAACGAGTGTATGCAGTTGATGACGGAGAAACGGGCGCGCCATCTGCCCGTTTTCGAAGACGGTCGCCTGGTTGGGATCATCTCGATCGGCGATGTGGTCAAAGACATCATCGAAGAGCTGCAATTCCTCGTTACGCAGATGGAGAAATATATCGCCGGGCTGCGATAGCCTGTTCCAGATCTGGTAGTCGCGAGAAAGCGAGCAAGGGATAATGCCTTCAATCGAATGGCAGCCCTACCAAGCAGGTTGAATTGTCTTCACCCCAGCACGGCCCGCGCCATAGAAAATGCCTGCCCTGGGAACCCTGCACACGATAAATGACGATCGCATGAACACAAAAGTCAAGCGCTATTTCCAAGCGGTCTTCTGGATCGCCCTCTACTTGATCTTGGCCCTTGCGCCCTTGTTTTTGCTTCTGATCAGCCCCATCCCTCCAGGGCGTGGATTCTGGCTAGAATTCTCCGTTGCCCTCGGTTTTGCCGGCTTGGCGATACTATGTCTGCAATTCGCCATCACCTCGCGCTATAAGCGCATGAAAGCCCCCTATGGCAGCGACATTGTTTATTACTTCCATCGGCAAATCTCCTTGGTGGCCTTTGCCCTTGTGTTCTCCCATCCCATCATCCTCTTCATCAACGATCCTTCAACGATCGGTCTCCTCAACTTGATCAGCGCCCCGTGGCGGGCGCGTTTCGGTGTGATCGGAGCGGTGTGTCTGCTCATCGTCATCGTCACCTCGCTCTGGAGGCAACGACTGAAGATCCATTACGATGAGTGGCGAATTACGCATGGCATCCTAGCGACGCTGGCGGTGGCGCTCTCCATGGGACATATCATCAGCGCCGGCCATTATGTGAACGTGCCCTGGAAACGAGAACTCTGGATTGGCTATGGCGTCTTCTGGGTTGGGCTGCTGGCCTATACACGCATCATCAAACCATGGAGCGAGCTTCGACATCCCTATGTGGTGGAGGAAGTTGCTCCTGAGCGCGGGAACTCTTGGACATTGACCATACGACCCGAAGGACACCGGGGTCTCTCCTTCCAGCCTGGCCAGTTTGCTTGGGTGTCGATATGGAGCACACCCTTCGCTGACCGAGAACATCCTTTCTCTTTCTCCTCCAGCGCCGAGAGGACGGAGCGCCTCAGTTTTGCCATCAAAGAGTTGGGCGATTTCACCTCTAGAATCGGAAAGCTACAGCCCGGCGAAAAGGTCTACCTTGATGGCCCTCATGGCGCCTTCAGCATCGACCGGCATCCTGATGCGGCCGGCTACGCCTTCATCGCTGGAGGGATCGGCATCTCGCCCATCTTAAGTATGCTGCGCACCCTTGCCGACCGGGAGGATCGCCGTCCATTGCTGCTCTTCTATGGCTATAAGACCTGGGAGGAAGGCGCCTTTCGCGAGGAGCTGGATGCGCTCGCCGAACAACTCCATTTGAAAGTCATCCCCGTTATTGAAAAGCCCTCACCAGACTGGGATGGCGAACGCGGGTTCGTGACCGCCGAACTCCTGGATCGTTACCTGCCAGAAGAGCGTGAAGGATGGGAGTTCTACATTTGCGGTCCACTATTGATGATGGACGCGGTCGAGAAGGCCCTACAAAGCCTCGGCGTCCCGATAGGTAATTACCACTCTGAGCGCTTCAATTTGGTGTGAGATCATCGCTGGGGAGGTTGTGCTCATGCATAGGCAATATGCCAACAGAATCGCAATCCTAACTGGAACCCTGATCATCTTATTGGCCGCCCTTTTTGCCCTGCTGCAGAATCCATAGCCTATCGCCGGGTTATTTTGGAGCACAACCGCCGGCCCGGAAACGGCCCCACGATCCTGATCCATCTTATCGGCAAGACGGCTGGGGTCGAAAGGCAGCGCTTGAAGCGTTTTCAAGGGCTTTCAACCCTTGGCAGGCAGGCAATCGCTCGATCTCCCCGAAATGCACGCTCGGTAAGGCGGATGTGAAACGCAATTGACGATTATGTGTCTGGCGTCAGCGCCGGCAAAATGGTAGCGAATTAGCAGAGCAGATGTTTGTTGATGGATCCAGCGGCGATGGTTTCTTTTGTGGCAGGCTTGATCATCCTGATCCTGGGCGCCGAGACCCTTGTGCGTGGGGCTTCGCGATTGGCGGCTGCGCTGGGAATCTCCCCGCTGGTCATTGGCCTGACGGTGGTGGCCTTTGGCACGAGTTCGCCGGAATTAGCCGTCAACCTGCAGGCGGCAGCTACACAGAACACCAACATTGGTCTGGGTAACATCCTCGGCAGCAGCATTTTCAACATTTTGGTTATCCTTGGCGTCGCCGCCATCATCGCTCCTCTGAGAGTGGCTCAGCAATTGGTCCGCCTGGATGTCCCGGTGATGATCGGGGTCTCAGTCCTGGTTTATCTATTCGCCTCAGATGGCCATATTGGTCGCCTGGAGGGTTCCATCCTGCTCGTCGGCATGCTGGCATACCTGATTTTTGTGTTGAGAAAGTGCCCCGCAGAATGTCAAGAGGTGAAGGATGAGTACGCTCAGGAATTCGGTGCGGCCCCTCTTAAGGGCACCCAGGCCTGGCTAAGAAACGTGGCATTCGTCGTCATTGGCCTTGGTATGCTCACGCTTGGTTCGCAATGGCTCGTGAATGGCGCCGAGTATTTGGCTCAGGCGCTGGGCTTGAGCCAACTGATCATCGGAATCACGATAGTCGCAGCCGGCACTTCGCTTCCAGAACTGGCGACTTCCGTCATCGCTGCCCTGCGCGGCGAGCGCGACATCGCCGCCGGCAATGCCATTGGCAGCAACATTTTCAACCTCTTATCGGTCCTGGGGATAACCAACCTGGTCTCTCGGACTGGGGTATCTGTTCCCGAGCCAGCCCTCACATTCGACCTTCCCGTGATGATCGCCGTTGCTGTGGCCACCCTTCCCATCTTTTTCATTGGAAACATAATTTCTCGCTGGGAAGGTGGGCTACTCTTGGGTTACTATGTGGCATACACTATCTACCTGATCCTCGACGCCAGTCAACACAGTGCGCTGCCGGCCTATATATGCCCATGCGGATGGAGGTTGGAACAGCCCATCATCTCGCCCTTGTTCTCGAAAACCTGCACCCATCGATAACACTGACCCAAGTCGATCGTCTGCTCTGCCCACAGATCCACGACGACGCCAATCTCAGGCAACGACATTTCCGCCAGAGTCAGGTCATGATGCGGCGAGAAACAGACCACCCGGCATGTCCCCCACTCGGCTTCCGCCCTCAACAATGGATGACTATGCGCAGTCATCTCGCAGACCTCTGGCAGCAATGTGGGGAAATCATTGGTGAAAACAAAAGGGCTGGTGTATTCAGGGTTGCGTACTCCACCCGCACGCTCATTTCCCGGGCAGAGGTAACAGGAAGGATCGTATTGCGGACGCGCATCCCGAAGCCCCGGCTCGACCTTCCCCCTCCACGGCCGCTCGGTCCGATGCGGCGAGACCAGAATCCATTCACCCGTCAAGGGGTTGAGACGCCGATGGGGATGTTCTTTTGGATCGAAGCGCATGGCTCTCTCTCCTCATTGCATCAAACCTGCTTTCAACCTTGCAGGCCAAGTATATTTGACACCTAGCGAGATTCTAACCTTATAAACGCGGCTCTTCCATACTATGCTTAAGAACGAGGCTATCTCTCGTTTCGCCCCGCAACTTGAGATCATTTGAGGATTGCATCAGATTTGCATCGGGATTTCGCGCTGCGAGGAGCCCTGTCTTCCTCTCCCATTGCCAGAAGCGAATCATTTTGATGCGATCAATCCAACTTTCAAAGGAGATGTGCAATGATACTGGGTGGCATCGGAACAGCTTTGCTCGGCGTTCGTCCTTCCGCTGCTGAAGGAGAATCAACGGCGACAGAATGGTTCACCTTTATTTATTTGCCGGTGATCCCTTTGGCTCGCTATCGCCTGCATTTTCTGCCTCATAAGGGAAGTGGGTTCTCCTATAAGATTGTGGAACGCGAACCTCTCCGCGGACGTGAGGTATTGATAACCTACCTCAATGGCTGGATCTTGACGCCGATTGTCTTATTTTCCCCATCGGCGTTCGCCGTGCGCGAGGTCTGGACAGCGCTTGGGATGCCAGAGTCATGGTATATCCCATTCATGGTCTTCGCCATCCTTTGGCTCATTGTCGCCTTATGGATCCTACTTGACCATCATGAGGCCAAATACCGGCCGCCCAGATTAGGCTAGCGATGCGGACGCTTACAGAATTGTTGCGCGGACACCCCTCCCAGGGTATGATCACTCCGAAGCAGTAGAATCCCTATGATCGCCTCATTCGATGTTGCACATGACTCCCATGGACCCCACAAGTAAGGAGTGATTCCGAATGAACATCCGTCCCGAGCCAGGTCTCACGTTCGATGATGTCCTCTTGGTCCCGCGCCACTCAAGGATCGCCAGCCGCAAAGATGTTAAAACCGAGGTACGCTTGTTCCCCGGGATGACGCTCTCCATCCCCATCCTCAGCGCCAACATGGATACGGTGACCGAGGCCGAGATGGCCATATCGTTGGCCCGCATGGGCGGGCTGGGGATCATCCATCGATTCATGAGCATCGAAAACCAGGCCGCACAAGTGGCGCGCGTCAAACGCGCCGAAGGCTACATGGTCGACAGACCCCTGACGATAGACCAGGGTGCGACCATTGCCGAGGCAAGAAAACGGATGGACGAGGCTGGCATTGGGGGGTTGGTGGTCGTGGACAAGGAGGAGCATGTCCTTGGCATTCTGACCAGGAGAGACCTTTTGCTCGCTCCCGATTCGCAAGATCTGGCCAGTTCCGTTATGACCCCACGCGAGAAGCTCGTCACCGTGACCAGTCAGATTGACTTGAATGAGGCGCAGCGCATAGTCCACCACGAGAGGCTCGAGAAACTCCCCATCATCGATGAAGCGAACCGCTTTATTGGCCTCATCACCGCCCAGGACATCCTGAAAATCCAACGCTATCCGCAGGCCACCAAAGATGCTAAAGGCCGCCTGCGCGTGGGTGTGGCCATCGGCGCCAAGGAGTCCGATTTGGAGCGCACCCAGGAATGCCTGAAATTCGGGGCAGACATCTTGGTGGTGGACATCGCCCATGGGCACTCAGAAAATTGTCTGAAGATGGTCACGCTCTTAAAGAGACAATACCCCGAAGTCCCTCCCATCGCCGGCAATGTCGCCACGCCGGAAGGCGTGAGGGACCTGGCGGGGGCCGGAGCGGACGCCGTTAAAGTAGGGATCGGCGCCGGATCGATCTGCATCACGCGCATCGTGACCGGCTTCGGTCTGCCTCAACTGACGGCTGTGTTGGAGTGCGCCCAGGAAGCCAGGAAGGTCGGTGTGCCGATCATCTCGGATGGTGGGATACGCTCTTCGGGAGATTTTTGTGAAAGCCCTCGCTGCCACGGCAAGCGCGATCATGATCGGCAGCGTGTTGGCTGGAACGGACGAGGCACCAGGCGCGCCGGTCATCCGTGACGGACAAAGATACAAAATCGTACGCGGAATGGCTTCGTATACTGCCAATATCGATCGTGATTACATCGAGCGTGGCGCGGAATTGGATTTTGATGAGCGAAGCGGGATCGTCCCCGAAGGAATAGAGGCGGTGGTACCCTACCGCGGCGCTGCCAAGGATATCCTGGACCAACTCATCGGAGGCCTTCGCTCCGGCATGTCTTACGCCGGCGCAGAGACTATAGAATTGCTGTGGGAAAGGGCCGAATTCATTCGGCTGACGCAATCGGGCATCCGTGAATCCGGGCCGCATAACGTCCAGCCTTTATTATGAAGTGGGAATGGAATTTGTCTAAATCGTGGGCTGATCGATGAGACGAAGAATCCATCTTCATGAGAAATGAGTCTGATTGCACGATGGGTAGGCATTGTAGTGGTATTGCGCCATAATCGAATGTAGGTGTAAGCTCAATATTCGTAATTCGCATCCTATCATTTCAACACGCATTTATCTATCAGGGGTGATCATGCGTAAGAAAGAGAGAACTAATCTTAGCAGGAAATTTGTAAGGATTGGGATATCTTTTCTCATTGTTATCATTGCAACACATGCTTACTGGACTGTAAATATAAGCCCCCGTGAGACCTCCACCAATTTTAAGCAATTTCCAACCATGCAATTGTTGCCATATCTCCCGCAAGAAACAGCCATCGCTCTCCAGGAAGAGCAACAAAGGGAAATGGATGAATTCATGGCTATTTTGCATGGAATAGAGGAGGAAAGTAATAGATTTGGTTCGAATATTGCCATCATATTATTTGTGGCGATTAGTTTATTTATTTTGAATTTAATGGCAATGAGCGATGAACCGGCTCGGAAAATACCCAAAGTGGGCGATAAGCCAAAATCAGCAACAGGAGAAGTTATTAGTAAGCTTTTTATCCCTCAATTTAACGCGCCTGCGCTTTTTTTAATTAGCCTTACCTTCCTTTTGCTCGCCATAACAAACTCGGAAATGCGGGCTGGAGGCATCACATTAACTATTGGGAATCCCTTTATCTTGCTTTTTATTGGCGGGATGATTGCTTCTCTCCGTATTACCTTGGCTCAGGGACTAAAGACGAATGCTCAGAAAAGGTTTATGCTTTTCTTTGCGGTCTTTGTTAATATCTTCGTCGGCCTGGAGGCTGGTTTGCAGTTGATGCAAAACGCCAAAGGCGTTCTCTTGATATTTCCTATCTGGAACATTGCGAGCGCGTTCTACTTGCTTGGCCTTTATAGGTCTGGCAAGATCACCATTGACAGTATCCAAAGTGAAGAACTATCCGAGTCCCAAATCTTCTTAGGTGGCCTGGTTGTATTCGCTCTTATCTTATTTTGTGAAAGTTTCTTTAATTGGCATTGGACCACCATATTTTCCATTTGTGTCATTTATGCAATGAATATCCAATATGCCATTCAGCTAATTCTTATATTAGGGCGTGGTGACAAATCCCAGTAATAAATAGCCAAAATGCGTGTTGGGACTACCACTGCTCTCTCAAAACCTCATGAGGCTGTCGTGGAGGAAGACGCAGCGCATGTATATCCATAGTTGGATTTTCATGTGATAGACTTTGCTGGAACGCCCAATTGAAGAATCGCGATAGAGCAACCAGATGTTGGTTAATTGTGGTTGGAGCCACTTTCTCAACAGTCTGCTGATACGCCTTCCAATCCCGCGCATCTCTCGCTATTACTCGCTCCAGCAGATGAAGTGGTCTAGTGCGCACTAAGGAAGCCTTCCAGGCGCAGTGCGTCTCCGTTCTAAGCGATTTCAATCCATCGAATACAGATATCGAGGCCAGCGTCATCAGCAGCCGACAACAAGCGGCGGCTGAAACCCTTGAAACGATCTCCGAACGAATCCAAAATCCTGCCCAGCGCTTAGAACGCACTTTGAGCCCCTGGGCAGCATACTTAGTTTTGCCCATCTTCGCCCTGGCAAATGCGGGCATCATTCTAGGCGGTAACCTGGCTGAGGTGCTCACGACCCCCACATCCTTGGGCATTGGACTTGGGCTGCTGATCGGCAAGCCATTGGGGATCAGCCTATTCTCCTGGTTGGCGGTGAAGCTGCGCTTTGCGGAACTGCCATCGAGGGTCAATTGGAGACAACTCATCAGCGCCACACCTCTGGCGGGGATAGGTTTCACCATGTCGATCTTCATCGCCAGCGCGGCGTTTGATGATGCTGCAATCCTCTCAAACGCTAAACTCAGCATTATCATTGGATCGCTGCTATCGGCGATCATCGGGTTAGGACTGCTTTACCTGACGAGCGCTCGGCGCGATCGCCTAACAGAATATCTCGTTCAGGAAGAAAGCAACGCACCCTAATAAGATCCTTGGATTCTATTCACGCGGTCCTCTATCGGTTGAAGGAACTCGGCAATTGGCATGGCTTATCACGCCCTTGAAGGTGGCTCAACAACCAATTCGGCTCGATACGCCGATGATGGCTGGAGGTCTTTTTTGATCGACACTTTCGGTTTAGACGGTCGTACTGGTCGGTCATAATGGGCTCTTGTGCTGGGCTAATCGCCGCGCTTGCCGAAAGCCGAGCTCAATACTTTCAAGTCAATCAGAGGACATTTATAAGCATACTTTCTAGAAGGGGATGAAAATGCAGCTTGATACTCCAGAAAAAAGAAACCCATGGCATACCATGGATGGGTCTGTTGTCCTCAGCACGCTGGATGTGAATTTGGATCAGGGCCTGGGGCAGGAAGAGGTAAGAAGGCGGCTGTCTGAATTTGGCCCAAACGAATTGGTTGAACGGGGCTTGAAGAGCCCCTGGCGCATCCTGCTGGAGCAATTCAGTGATGCAATGGTAATCGTATTGCTGATCGCGGCGATTATCTCCTTTTTCGTCAAGGATCCAAAAGACGCCATCATCATCCTGGCCATCGTCCTTCTCAATAGCATATTGGGCTTCACCCAGGAATACCGGGCTGAACGCGCGATGGCAGCCTTGAAGCGCATCGCCGCCCCCATGGTCAAGGTGTTACGTGGGGGACAGTATTCGCAAATTGAAGCTCATGAACTTGTCCCCGGCGATATCTTCCTGCTCGAGGCTGGCGACTCCATCCCCGCCGATAGCCGCCTATTGGAGGCGGCCAACCTGCGCGTACAGGAAGCCTCGCTAACAGGCGAATCGCTCCCCGTGGAGAAAATGACCAACACAATCCCTGCCGATTCCATCCCCTTGGGCGACAGACATAACATGGTTTTCTTGGGTACCTCGGTCACCTATGGGCGAGGGACCGCAGTGGTGGTCGAGACAGGGATGCGCACCGAATTGGGACGAATCGCCGAACTGATCCAAAGTGTCGAGAGCGAACCAACACCCTTGCAAAAACGTATGTCTCGCTTGGGTCGGTCGTTGGCTTTTGCTGCGCTTGGCATCGTGGCCATTGTTTTCATCTTAGGTCTTCTTCGAGGGGAAGGCTTGGCGGACATGTTCTTCACTGCCGTGGCAATGGCCGTGGCGGCGGTGCCCGAAGGCCTTCCTGCGGTGGTAACCATCTCCCTGGCATTGGGCGCCCAGCGTATGTTACGACGACAAGCACTGATCCGCAAGCTCCCTGCTGTGGAGACTCTAGGGTCTGTGACAGTGATTTGTTCAGACAAGACAGGTACACTGACCGAGAATCGCATGAGGGTCAGAATCCTCGATGTGGCCGAACGTACTGATGATCTCGATGAGACTCTACGTCATGGCATGCCCATCATCAAAGCAACCGAGCCTTGCGAGCAACCAACGTGGCAAGCATTATCGATGTTGCTCATCAGTGGCGCCCTGTGCAACGACGCCCAGATTCAAAGTGACTATGAGGTTGAAGGCGATTTCACGACCGTGGGCGATCCGACCGAAGGCGCCCTTCTGGTCGCCGCAGCCCGCCATGGCCTCTGGAAAGCCGATTTGGAGCGTATCTTGCCGCGCGTGGCCGAGGTGCCATTTTCTTCAGAACGAAAGCGTATGACCACCGTCCATCGCGTCGCAGAGCATGACCCCAACAATGAGACCACGCGTGATTTATGCCTCGTAGTCCGCGATAAAAATGCCCCCTTTATTGCCTTCACTAAAGGAGCTGTCGATGGCTTGGTATCCATCAGCAATCGCGTGTGGGTGCTGGACGCCCACCAACCTTTGGATCAGGAGTGGCGGGATCGAATCCTGATGGCTAATGATCGCTTGGCGCAGGATGGCTTGCGAGTATTGGGACTTGCTTGTCGGTCAGTTGAAACCCTGCCGGGTGAAAAAGCTGGGGAGGATCTGGAGCAAGACCTGGTTTTTATTGGCATGATCGGTATGATCGATCCACCGCGACCCGAAGTAAAAACTGCTGTCGCCACTTGCAAGACCGCCGGAATCCGTCCTATCATGATTACCGGCGACCACCCACTGACAGCCCAGCGTATTGCACAGGATCTGGGGATTTCTACTAACGGACGAATCCTTACGGGGAGCGACCTTTCAAACATGAAGCCCGAAGAACTGGAAGCCCTTGTCGATGGAGTATCTGTTTATGCCCGTGTCTCTCCGGAACATAAGCTCAATATTATTCAGGCTCTGCAAAATCGTGGCCATATTGTCGCTATGACTGGCGATGGGGTCAACGACGCTCCTGCCCTGCGCAAGGGCGACATTGGTGTGGCTATGGGCATCACCGGTACCGATGTCGCCAAAGAAGCTGCCAATATGGTCATCCTGGATGACAACTTCGCAACGATTGTTCATGCCATTGAAGAGGGCCGTACCATCTATGATAATGTGCGGAAATTCGTAAAGTTCATCTTGATAAGCAACGTGGGTGAGATCATTGTTATGCTATTGGCACCCCTGGTGGGGATGCCTCTCCCGCTCACCGCCCTCCAAATCCTTTGGATCAACCTCGTGACGGATGGTTTGCCAGGCTTGGCACTTGGACTGGAGCCAGCCGAGCGGGACACGATGAGGCGTCCACCTTTCCCGCCTAACGAGAGCATCTTCGCTCGTGGAATGGGGTCACAGACAATCCTCTTTGGTTTTCTTGTGGGGTTGGTGTCTCTTGGTGTAGGATACTGGGGCTGGGTAACAGGGAATCCCCATTGGCAAACGATGGTATTCACCACCCTCACCTTGGCGCAGATGGGCAATGCCCTCGCCATCCGCTCGTCGCGTGACTCGCTCTTCACCATTGGTATTTTATCCAACAAGCCTTTGCTTGGAGCTGTTCTACTCACCCTTATGCTACAACTTCTTCTGATTTACTTGCCGCCCTTACAGAACTTATTCTCAGTAAATGCTCTACCGCCAATTGAAATGGGCATCAGCATTGCTTCCAGTACACTAATCTTCTTCGCCATTGAAATCAACAAGCTCTTCATCCGGCGAAGGGAATTGCACTCATGAAACTGCTCTTCCAACTCCCCCACCCCCCGGAGTATGGATGCTGATCACATCCCCCGCCTGAGTTTCCAACATCACCTTGCTGGGTAGCTCCTGCTCCTTCTCAGCCCGAATGAGCGCGTTGCGCCCCGGACTCCCTGACCCGCCGCCATGCAACCCATAAGGACCGAATTTGCGCCTGTCGGAGAGGAGGGTGACATTGGCTGCATGCAACAGCTCCAGTTCCCTGCAAATCCCATCACCACCCCGGTAACAGCCCTCACCGCCCGACCCCTGGCGAATTTCATAACGCCTTATGCGAAAGGGATAAGCGAATTCGAGCGCCTCGATCGGTGTATTGAGCGTGTTGGTCATATGGCTGTGAATAGCATCGGCGCCATCCTTGCCCGGCCCGGCTCCCATCCCCCCGCCGATGGTCTCATAATAGGTATAATAGCGCCCTCGTTCCGGATCCCAACCACCGATGGAGAGGTTGTTCATCGTTCCCTGGCTGGCCGCCGGGATTCGATCGGGCACCGCCTGAGCCAGCGCGCCCAAGAGCACATCCACGATGCGCTGCGAGGTCTCCACATTCCCCCCCGCCACGGCAGCCGGTGTACGGGCGTTCACCATCGTTCCTTCCGGCGCGATGACATGGATGGGCGCCAGGCATCCGCTGTTGGAGGGGATGTCCAGTCCGATGAGGCTGCGAAACACGTAGTACACCGCCGAGAGGGTGATGGCATAGACGGCATTAATGCTCCCCCTTCGCTGTGAAGCGCTGCCGGTGAAATCCACCGTCGCCTCATCACCTCGAATGGTGATGGTCACCGCGATCAAAGCCGGCTCAGGATCGATGCCATCATCGTCCATCCAATCTTGAAAAGAATAAACTCCATCCGGAAGCTCAGCGATCAGATGGCGTGTCATCCGCTCCGCGTAGTGAAGCAACCCTTGCATATAGTGCGCCACTTCCTCCCGTCCATAGCGCCCAACCAAGGCTTTCATCCGCTCTACCCCGCGATGATTGGCCGCCATTTGTGCTCTCAGATCCCCCTCTCGTTCCTGCGGTGTACGCACATTGGCCAGCAGTAGCTCCATCAAGGCAGGGATCATCCTGCCGCTCTCCACCAGTTTCAGCGGTGGGATGATCACCCCTTCCTGCCAGATCTCCCGCGAAAGCGGCATCGAACCGGGAGCCATCCCGCCCACATCGGAATGATGGGCGCGGTTAGCCACAAAGCCGAAGAGCTTCTCCTCCCCTCCCTCATCCACGAAGACCGGGGCGATGAGGGTAATGTCCGGCAAATGCGTCCCGCCGCGGTAGGGATCGTTGAGGATGACCATATCCCCCGGCGAAAAAGCAAAACGGCGGATGCCCTCCTGCACCGAGAGCGGCATCGATCCCAGATGCACCGGGATGTGAGCCGCTTGGGCGATCATGCTCCCGTGCTGGTCGAATAAGGCACAGGAGAAATCGCGACGCTCTTTGATGTTGGGGGAATAACCCGTGCGGCAGAGTACCACGCCCATCTCCTCCGCCACAGAGGCGAAGAGATGTTTGAAGACTTCGAGGCGAATGGGGTCAAAGGACATGATTCAAATCTCCGAGAGGAAAAATCCGAATACAAAACCTAAAACGTAAAGAGTAAAACGTAATAAACATTCAACTACACCTTCAGGAAGCGATCCTTTCTATAGTTCATCAAATTCGTAATCCGCTTTCCCCTCCTTGATCGCCCAACCACGTTGATTTGGCACCATTGTAAGCAATAAGCGAATGATCTGTGTAAGCAGCTCGAGCCGATGATCAAGGACATCCTTCCCCAATACATAGCGTGCCTTGTAATACCAATCTCGGGCCTCGCGCGACGAACCTAATGCGTACCCATAAAAACGGGCTCGATCCCTGCCTGTGCTGCGTGAATATCCTTCTGCCAGATTGGCGCTGATCGAACCTAAAGTTCAATAAAGCTGATCCGATAGACCAATCGCCCGATGATCACCTTGCAGCCATGTAACATCCTGCCAGCCTAAATCTGTAGCAAAGAGCGCTAATCGGTAAGCCTTCATTTTCCACAAAGAATCATTCGTGATTTCTTTCGGAACCTTGCCGATCCACTCTTCATAACAAATATTCTCAGCTTCCATGGGATTCCCTCCCCATCCCTCATAACCCAATTGCCTTGCGGAATTCTC
>CAYGXU010000035.1:25726-30819 GCA_964353875.1 uncultured Anaerolineaceae bacterium
GAGAGAGTTGACGCCCCAGTAGGCACAAGCACCTTGGGAATCCCCAATGTACGCGCCAACCTGGTTGCGTGTAAGCCACCCGCCCCGCCAAAGGAAACCAGGACGAAATCGCGTGGGTCGTACCCTCGTTCAACCGAAATGACTCGCAGCGCCCTTTCCATGTGAGCATTAACCACCTGGATCACTCCCAGTGCAACCGTCTGAGCCGAGATCAATCCCTCTTTCGCTGCGATCCCCGCCTCGCCAGCCAGCCGTTTCAAGGCCTCCTGCGCCGCCTGAGCGTCCAATGTCATCCTCCCTCCGAGGAAGAAATCAGCTGGCAGACGCCCCAGGACGAGGTTGGCGTCCGTCACAGTCGGCTGTGTTCCCCCTCTGCCATAGCAGACCGGGCCAGGATCGGCGCCCGCGCTTTCAGGTCCCACACGTAATGCCCCACCGACATCTACTCGGGCGATAGAGCCTCCGCCCGACCCGACGGTATGGATATCCACAGTAGGGACTCGAATCGGAAGGCCACCGATGCTCCCCTCGGGAGTGACTCGGATCGCGTCCTCGCAAAGCGAGACATCGGTTGATGTGCCACCCATGTCAAAGCTGATCAGACGTTGAAAACCCGCTGTTTGAGCCATGAAACGCGCTCCCACCACGCCCCCCGCCGGACCAGAAAGGATGGCTCGCACTGGTTCTCGGCGCGCCTCCTGCGCCCGAACCACCCCCCCATTGGACTGCATCACGAAAAAGCGATCGCTGCCCAACTGCTGTTCAAGTTCGGTCAGGTAACGATTCAATGCCGGCGCCACATAGGCATTGATCACGGTGGTGCTTGCGCGTTCGTACTCGCGGAATTCTGGGAGGATCTCAGAGGAGGGGGATACGGGGAAACCCGCTTCGCGAAAAACCCGTGCCAGGGTCGCTTCATGATCCGGCCGCAGGAACGAAAACAACAGACAAATAGCCACCGATTCAATGCCCTGTTCTTTTAAGAAGGTGACCATGGCTGGCAGTTGCTCCTCTTTCAGCGGCAGAAGCACCTGCCCATGGTGATCGACTCGCTCCTCGACTTCCAACCTCCACGCCCTCGGAACCAGAGGTTCGGGCCTGTCGGAGAAGAAGTCATATAGTTCCGTTCGAACCTGACGGCCGATGGCTAGGACATCCCGGAATCCTTTGGTGGTGACGAGGGCAGTTCTTGCCCCTTTCCTTTCTAACAAGGCGTTCGTCGCCACTGTTGAGCCATGAATGACATGTGCATCAAGGCCTGGAGCGAGCTGCCCCATCCCATCAAGGACTGCCCGGGCCGGCTCTTGGGGTGTAGAAAGGATTTTCTCCGTCTTGATCTCGCCTGTCGTTTCGTCAAAAAAGATGAAATCGGTGAACGTCCCGCCGATGTCAATGCCAATGCGCATATCTCCGCCTCGCACGAGCCTTTTTTATCTAGACATCACCCATTAAATTAATTAAAAGATACGACAGAGGGACGATACTTGCAATCTAAATCACCCTTTATGAGCAATAGATGTGACGACAAGAAAAATCTTCTTGGATGGCTGATCACAGCGTCAGCCGTTGCCGAAAATCGCCGCCACAAAATACGATGCGGGAATGACAATCCTCCCCACCGATACGCAGGCTTTTTTATCTTTCGCCTTTCTCCTCGCGATTCATGCAGTGTGCATTCCATTTGATGTTGCATGTTGCCGTGTTGAGGGAGACAGCGGTGTGGGACCATTCCAAAAGAGCAGTTCCTACATTTACGAAAACGGCTCTCGCCAATTCCTGTTCTGTCTGAAGCACGTAGGGGCGAAGCATTCACTTTTGGTTGTTCCCAGCGGAACTAAGTCAAATCAGTGAATGCTTCGCCCCTACCATCCCTGACAATATGAGTGGCAAAGATAGAATAGGGCTGATCCCTTAAGACAGCCCCACACCACCCAAAATCTGGCCGCGGGAGTATAAGACACAACACTCTACGGAATGCACCCATTTATGCAAAGAGGGCAGCTTCTTCCTACAATTTAGGCTAAAATAGTACGTATACAAAGCACCCCGAGTCGTCGAAGGGGGATCATCCTGGCCATTCATGACTCGGTTGGCCACTCAAAGGATCAGGCTCAGTTAGGCTCTACAAAAGGATTATTTATCACATTCCCACTTCGGAGGAAAACCATGGCAAACCTGCATACAACTTATATGAATCTCGAACTGAAGAATCCCATCATCCCCTCTGCCTCGCCGCTCTCCCGCAAGCTGGACGACATCAAAGCGCTGGAAGACGCCGGCGCGCCGGCGATTGTCCTTTACTCACTCTTCGAGGAGCAAATCGCGGTTGAGACCGGAGAGCTATCCCATCTTCTCACCGAGGGTGCACTGAGTCTTGCGGACGCCACTGCCTACTTTCCCCATAAGCATGAGTATCCGCGTAATCCCGATGACTACGTCGAACATGTACGTAAAGCCAAGGAGGCGGTGGACATCCCCATTATCGCCAGTATGAATGGCACCAGCAAAGGTGGCTGGCTGAAATACGCCAAGAGGATCGAAGAAGCTGGCGCCGATGGTCTGGAATTTAACATCTACTTCATCCCCACCACTGACAGCCTTTTCGGCTTGGATATCGAGACGATCTACCTGGACATCCTCAGGTCGGTAAAAAAGACGGTCAATATCCCGATCGCAGTGAAGCTGAGCCCATTCTTCAGCGCGCTGCCGAATTTTGCTGTGCGGTTGGACGAAACCGGAGCCGACGCACTGGTGCTTTTCAACCGCTTCTACCAACCGGATATCAACGTTGAACAAAGGAAAGTGGAGCCCCACCTCGCTCTAAGCCGGTCTGAAGATGTGCTTCTGCCATTGCGATGGATTGCGATTTTATACGGTCAGCTGAATTGCTCGCTAGCCCTCACCTCCGGGGTTCACACCGCCAAGGACGTGCTCAAGGCGATCATGGCCGGCGCGGACGTAGCCAACGTGTGTTCCGTGTTGCTCGCTGACGGCATCGGGAAATTGAAGCAATTGATCGATGAAACCAGCCGATTGATGGACTCAATGGGGGTAGAGTCTGTTTCGAGCATCCGCGGCAGCCTCAGCCTTGAACATTACGTCGAACCGATGGCTTTCGAGCGTGCCAGCTACATCAAGTTGCTGCAAGGATACGGCAGGATATAAGCCAATCAAGGTTGGTTCGTTTTACGACAAGGCTCGGGCAGTCGTAGACTTGCCCAAGATCACGCAGGACATGTCTACAATGCCAACAACAGATGTTGCGGCTAGGTTACAGCATCGCTAGCCGCAACATTCATCCCAAGATCAGGCTGAGCATGACATCACAAGAAGCCTTGATTGAAGATCTACAAAGACTCAATCACATCGCTGAGACTCTGAATCAGGCGGAGGATATCCTTTCGGCGCTGAACTCCACGTTGGCGCGTTTGGTGGAGATGATGGGCTTGGATTCGGGATGGATCTTTCTACGATATCCATCGGAAACGAACCTGCGCTGGGGCCCTGGATTCACCCTGGCCGCACACTACAATTTGCCCCCGGCTCTCGCATTGGAAGAGGCAGATGTTTGGAACGCCAGTTGCGCCTGTCAAACGCTGTGCATGCAAGAGAAATTGTGCGAAGCCTACAATGAAGTGCAATGCAGCCGCCTGGCTTCCTCTCGAGGCGATCGTCGGGGGCTGGCCGTTCACGCCTCGGCTCCGCTACGTTCAAGAAATCATACTGTTGGCATCCTCAATGTTGCCGGGAAGGATTGGTCCTCCTTCGACCCGCGTTCCTTAGCCCTCTTGACCAATGTCGGCATCCAGATGGGTATCGCGCTTGAACGGGCAAACTTGTACCATATGCTTCAGGAACGGCGTATTGACGAACAGGCCGCCTTATTGGACTTTTCCAACCGCTTGTTGGCCTATACAGAGCTTGAAGACCTGATGGATTTCCTGGCATGCGAAGTCTGTCGCTTGCTCAAAACGAATGCCTGCGCCCTGGTCCTTCCCAGCGACGACCCAGAATCGCTGCGCTTCCGCGCTGCCTGTGGGTGGCATCAAAATCCTGTGGAGGCAGGCCGCACCGTCCCTGCCGATCCGAGCAGCGGACCGGGATGGGTAATGCAGAATCAACGTCCGCTCCTGGTCGAGGATCTTCAGGGTCCCAATCCAACCCAATGGGCGCCTGACTGGCTTCACACCGAAGACTTCCGTGGGCATGCCGTCGTCCCCCTCGTGGCGGAAGGTCGTTCCATCGGTGCTCTGGTGATCAACGACCGCCAATCACGCTTGTTAAACGAGGATGACCTCCGCCTGTTGCGGGTGATGGCCAATCAAGGGGCGATTGCCATTGAAAATGCCCGTCTCCAAATAGAGGAGATCACCCGCCATCGCCTGGAGGAAGAATTGCTGGTAGGCAAGCAGATCCAACTCAGCTTGCTGCCAGAAAGCTGCCCCACCCTGCCTGGCTGGGACATCACCGCCGTTTACCAGGCCGCGCGTCAGGTGGGCGGTGATTTCTACGATTGTTTTGAGTTACCGGATGGGAGTACGCGCTTGGGGATCGTCATCGCCGATGTCTCGGATAAAGGCGTACCGGCGGCATTATTCATGGCTATGGCTCGTACCATGATCCGCACGACCGCTTTGAGTGGCCACAACCCTGCACAAGCATTGATCAAAGCCAATCGCTTGATCCTCAAAGATAGCCGATCCGACTTGTTCCTGAGCGCCTTCTATGCCATCCTCGACTCAGACAGCGGGCGATTGACATACGCCAATGCCGGCCATAATCATCCATTCTTATTCCGGTCTGCCATCGAAGAACTGATGGAACTTCATGCCAAAGGGATCATCTTAGGTGCTTTTGAAGATATCTCCCTGCAGGAAGCAGAAGTGGTTATCCACCCGGGGGATTTTCTCTTCCTTTATACGGATGGTATTACTGATGCATCCACCGAGAATGGAGAACTCTTTGGCACACAGCGCCTGATGGACATCTTGTCCAAGCAACCTGGGAAAAGCGCAGAAGAGGTGGCAGAGGCGGTTCTCAAGGCGGTAAATGAATTTGTTGGAGGCACACAGCAATCGGACGATATTACGCTG
>CAYGXU010000036.1:0-28195 GCA_964353875.1 uncultured Anaerolineaceae bacterium
TTCATCGTCTCAGCATCAATGGCGCCTTCGGTCTGCTCAGCGCCTGGGCGATCCGAGCTGTGGGGGTGCCAGTTGTCTATGCTTTTTGCGAGCGAGGCATGCGACAATGTATGTTAGGGACAAACCGATTAGATCTCATCGCTCCGCCGCCGTGTAAGTATTGTGTGCCTTTTAGCCGCCTGCTTTTCTCCCCGGATCGGGTTTTCCCCCTCAACTTTGGATTGGATCAGGCAGAAAAACTTGAAGAGGATCTCATCGGACAGAGTCTGCCCTCCATGATGACTTGGGAAGTTGAAGGGTTGCCACTGGGCGAACTTTGCCTCCCCAGCTTTCGATGGGCGTTACGACGCCATCATTTGGAAGATGACGAAGCGATACGCGGGCTCTTTAGGCGTTATTTGTTATCGGCTGCAAACCTGGTTGAGGCATTTGATGGACTCATGGACAAAATCCAGCCTCGCCGCCTGGTGATTTTTAACGGGATTACCTTTCCAGAAGCAGTGGCGCGACAGGTTGCTTTTCGCAAGGGGATCGAGGTGGTAACGCATGAGGTTGGGATGCGGGCGTATTCCGCGTTTTTTTCGCATGAAGATGCCACATTCCGAGAGATCGATCTTCGATCGGACGGATCGTTGTCCGACGAGGAAGAGGGGCAGCTTGCAAATTACCTCGAAGAACGCTTTCAAGGTAAATTCAGCATGGCAGGGATTCGCTTCTGGCCGGAAATGAGCCCGCTCCCCGACTGGATCAGGGAGTGCATGCAGACGCACAGGCAAATGGTGCCGATTTTCACCAATGTCATCTTCGATACCAGTCAGATTCATGCCAACGCCCTGTATGAGGATATGTTTGCCTGGCTGGATGATCTGAAAGAGGTCATTCGGCGCCACCCCGATACGCTCTTTATCCTGCGTGCGCATCCGGACGAGGATCGGCCAGGCAAGGAAAGTCAGGAGAGTGTAGCGGAGTGGTTCTTCCATTCTGGGTTGGAGGCTCAGCCCAACGTGATTTTCCTCCCGCCCTCGCAATCTATTAGTTCCTACGAATTGGTCCACCAGGCAAAATTCATCGCCGTCTACAACTCCTCCATCGGTTTGGAAGCTGCGATCATGGAAAAGTTGGTACTTTGTGCGGGTCGTGCGCGTTATACTCAAGCGCCCACGGTCTTCTTCCCTGCTTCAAGGAAGGAATACCTGAGCGAGTTTGAAAAGTTGCTTCGAGCAGAGGCGATCCATATCCCGCAGGAGTTCGCCGCCAATGGACGGCGTTTCCTCTATGAAGAGCTTTATCGCGCCTCCCTAGACCTTTCTGAGTTTATTCGACCCTATCCGAGGCAGAAAGGCATGATCTTGTTTACCGATTTTGAACCGGCGCGCCTCCTTCTATCCCCCGCACTGGACGTGATCCGGGAGGGGATTCTAAAAGGAAAACCGTTTCTCTATCCATGATCGCTGGATTCGCGCATGGATGAAATGGAATGTTTATTTTAGAGTGAGACGATATCCTGGATTAAGAGCTGATCTGAAGATGGAAATTGGGAATATCGAATAAATGGCTGATGAGCTTGCCAAGCACAAAAGCTGGCTTGAAACGAGCCTCTTATAAATTCGAGGAGGGAAAATCGATGAAGATTAATTACCAAGAGACTACGAAAGACCTGGCCACCAGGATTGACATCCACCAGAAGTTTGGCAGTCGCGACATCGATCAGTGGATGCTGGATCTACTTAGGCCAGTGAAGGGATCCAGGATCCTCGATGTTGGCTGCGGGGCTGGGAAACAACTGCGGGCGTTTTATCATTACTTAAAGGGCGAAGGTGAGATCAATGGTGGGGACGTTTCGAAGGAACTGCTCGCGCAAGCAGAGGAAATCAATTCGGAACTAGGGAATCCATTCTCGTTACTTGAACTCGATTTTAACAAGCGCTTCCCATATGAAGATGATCGCTTTGACTTGCTCTCCTGCTGTTTCGCGATTTACTATGCAGAGGATATCCCTTTCACGATCCATGAGATGCATCGGGTGCTTTGCCCCGGTGGTTGCCTCTTCACGACAGGACCAATGCCGGAGAATAAGAGGTTGTTTTACGAGGTAATTAAAGAGGCCACGGGTAAACCGATACCGCCCATGCCAGGCAGTTCCCGCTATAGTACTCAGATTCTCGATACGATTCGATCAACTTTCTCGAAGGTTGAAATCCATATTTTCGAAAACCCGTTGGTCTTTGAAGGAGTGCAACCTTTCCTCGATTACACACGCGCTTCTCTCTCCGAGGATCGCAAGTTGTGGAAGGGATTGTTCCAAGGGGAGGGGGACTTCGAGCAGGTGATGTCCAAGATCGCTGAGGTGGCGCAACACCGTTTAGAGCGCGATTCGAATTTGATCATGACCAAAGTGGTCGGCGGGTTTGTCGCCTATAAATAAGTAAAGGAGGCAGTACCTTGTTTTTCTATGGACGTAAAGTACTCTGTTTGGGTGCGCATCCGGATGATATTGAAATCGGTTGCGGGGCGTTATTGGCGCACATCGTGGAGGATTGTGATGTTTTATGTGTAACCCTCTCCGATAACCAGAAAAATCCCAAGCTAATAGGTCTGGTGGAGGACCATTACCGCAGCATGCAGATCCTGGGAGTTCCTCAGGAAAAAACGATCTTGGGTACCTTCGAGACGCGTTATTTCCCCAGGGATCGGCAGGAGATCCTGGAGTACCTCTATGAGTTAAATCATTCCTTCCGACCGGATATTGTTTTTGCCCATAGCCCCGCGGATATCCACCAGGATCATGGAGTGGTGACCACCGAAGCTTTGCGGGCTTTTCGAGGGACAACGGTCCTGGGTTTCGATGTGCTCCGTAGCAGCTATGGTTTCTTCCCGCATTTCCTGGTGGAGGTGGATGAGGCGGATGTGGAGAAGAAAGCCCTGGCGCTGGCGCAGTATAAAACCTACAAGGATGTCTATTATTTCGATGCGGATATCACCCGCTCTAATCTGGTACAACAAGGCGCGCTTGCGGAACGACCTTATGCGGAGGGGTTCGATATTCTAAGAATTGTAGGAAATTTTGCGTACGGTATTCAGACATCCTTTGCTGAGGTATGACAGGTAAATACCATTCGCGTTGAAGACTCGTGGATCAAAAAAGCGAGGAGGAAGGCAGGTCCGGGTTCTTTGTAGAGCCATTAATCTGTATGGAAAACCTGATGAAACTTATGGAAAAAAGAAGGAACATTCTTTGGATGGGACTGGTGCTTCTTCCCGTCCTGGCGATGTTCCTGCACCGATTTGCCACCCGGAATTGGGGAGTTGGTGTCAGCCATGATTCCATCTTCTACATAAGCGCTGCTGAAAACTTATTAAAAGGTAATGGGATAAGTCAGATTGGGGAAGGCAATGTAGTCAAACCTCTTACCCATTTTCCACCTTTATATCCGTTGAGCCTCTCTATGTTGGGCTACTTCATCGGTGTTCGAGAGGCAGCCGATTGGTGCGCAGCGATCTTTTTCGGAATTAACGCTGTCCTCATAATCCTCTTGATTTTTCAAGCGACAAAGTCACAGGGGGTAAGTCTCCTGGGCGGGTTATTGGCTCTAATCTCCCCTCTTCTTTTAAGCATCCATCTTGAAGCGATGTCGGAACCCCTGTATCTATCTGCGACTTTAGCAAGCATCATCCTGCTGGCTGGATTCCTGAGAAACCGCAATAATTGGCACTTAATATTGGCGGCGGCAGCTGCTTCTCTTAGCTATCTCACACGTTATATCGGTGTTTCGGTCCTCATAACAGGTCTATTTTCTTTGTTATTGTTGTACCCTGGATCTTATCGAACAAAATTAAAGAAAGCCATTCTTTACACTACCGTTGCCTTCATTCCAAACTTCATTTGGTACATCCGGAATTACCGCCTGACTGGATCTTTAACCAACCGGGTTCTTTCTTTTCATCCTATCACCCTGGAGAAGCTCAAAGAAGGATTGCTATCCATATCGGAATGGATCTTTCCTGAAACGGTGCCCGTGGTGTTGAGTTTAGGGCTGATAATGTTCATTCTTATCATTATGATGGGGGGTCTCTTTATTGAGTTCATCGATGCTAGGAAAGGGCGCAGCATTAAGGAGGCGCTTCAACGGAATCCAATCCCCATTCTGTTAGCACTTCATATAGGTGTGTATGTTGTTTTGTTATCGGCTTCATTGACCTTTTTTGATAGCTCTACAAGGCTGGACAATCGGATACTCATGCCATTCTATGTTATGTTCCTTGTATTGGTTTTTATTGGCATCCAAAAGATCCTGGCGTTATCCAAGTCTCCTTTACGGAGAATACTCTATATGGTAAGTGCGGTATTATTGAGCGCGGTGGTAATTGTTTATGCTTCTCGTAGTTGGGACTTGGTCAGAGCGATCCGACAAGAGGGCAGCGGTTTCAACAGTGCAGCCTGGCACAACTCTGAGATTATCACGGTCCTTAGAAGGCTGGATTCAGATGTCGTTATCTATTCAAATGAAGCGCTCCCTGTTTACTATCTTACAGGCATCGCAGCCTACGGGATTCCCGAGAAATTTGACCCAGTGAAGTCTGAAGAGCGGGAGGATTTTCAGCCATCCATGCAGGTAATGCGCGAGCGCCTCACAAAACCTGAGAGCGCGCTGGTTGTTTTTCATCAAGGGTATCTTCGGGAGGGCATGCCGACACTGGATGAAATCGCAGCTGGGTTCGTGATCGCCCACGAATCAAGAGACGGAGTCATTTTTGTATATCCACGATATTTGCAGGATTGGGAGGAAGTCTTGCCGTCGGACGATTAAAGATCGAGAAGGTTTTGGAAATTGTAAGGATCGTCACGAGGCGCCGATTTAAGCAATTTCCAGCTAAATTTTTCATTCACACATGGATCATCCTTGGGCATTCATTTTACTCGTCTTACTTCGATGGAAATTTCGGGTGTATTCTGCGCTAGGGGATCTGGATTAGGGTGTTATCGTAGCAGATATCCGTGCATTTCCCGGCGGAACATCGATAGGCGATAGGAACTATGGTGAGTGGAACACAGGCGAAAATTGTATTAAATAATTTCAAACAAATTGCCTCATTCGAAACATCAATCCAAAGATCGAGATGGATAAAGGATCTCTTTCAAGTCCATAATGTGCTTATTTAGGTCAATGAATACGGGGCCTTTGTGCCCAGGAGGGTTTGGATCGGAATCTATTCATAGCCTGATTTCTTATCGAAATATATAGTACAGGATTTGTTAAATCGATATTTTTGCATTGACAGGACAGCCAGATTATCTCTCAATAGGGATTTCATGATGGGAGCCTCTCGATTGGAAAGAGAAAAAAGGAAAACATCATTTCTCTCCTATCGTTTCTGGCTGGGGATTAGCATTAGCCTATTTTGTCTATGGCTTGCGGTACGAAATGTTGCTTGGGCCGAGGTAAGAGGCGCCTTCGAAAATGTGAATATGCTCTGGTTTACCCTTGCAATTCCAATTCAGATGTTATCGGTCGGGACACGCGCGCAACGATGGCGAAAGCTGCTTGAAGGGAAAGTAAAATTCCCTGAATCTTTATGGGGTCAAGGGATTGGATATTTATTCAACAATGTTTTCCCCTTGCGAACGGGTGAATTAGCTCGCGCAATTGCGGTTTCAGAATGCTCACGGCTTCCCTTTGTCTACGTTCTCACTTCGGTGGTAACCGAACGGCTGCTCGATCTAGCAATTATCATTGTAGGCTTTATCTTTCTCTTGCCCAGGGTGGAAATTCCCGATTGGGTCATCAGAACAGGGATTACGCTTGGTGCAATCGCCATTGTCGGTTTGAGTGTCCTATTGTTCTTGGGACGTTTTCAGCAAACTGGAAGGCGCTTATTGCATGCCATTACCCGCTGGATAAAAGTTCTTCCACAGGAACGCATGCTGCCCATCATAGATCAATTGCTGGAAGGCATTGGCGTACTCGGTCATGCGCGTATATTTTGGGGCGCCTTGGGCTGGACGGTGATCTCATGGCTGATAAGTATTACGACTTATTATTGCATTCTGCTTTCCTTCCGGCCCGATGCGACGTTAACAGAGGCAGCTTTCATGGTGGTAATTTTATCCATGGCGCTCACAATCCCATCCAGCCCCGGATATATCGGCGTGTTTCAATATGTGGGGCAGCAAGCCTTGGTCTTGCCGTTTGGTTCGAAATATGGGGAAGCGGAAGCACTGGCAATCACCATTGTTGCGCATATCGTTTTCTATATCATTACGAGTCTTGTAGGATTAATTGGCCTTTGGCGCATCGGAGAGTCCTTCACAAGGATTGGCGAGGCTTTATTGGTGAAACTGGCTGCGCGTAAGGCAGCAGGGGATCCGTGTGAAAAGGATGGTTACTAGGGAGCAATATGTCGAGTAAAAGTGGAATGAAATGCTCCATCGTGATCCGATCTTGTAATGAAGAGAAGCACATTGGTAGGCTTTTGGCCGGCATAGGACAGCAAACTATCAGGGACATTGAAGTCATCCTTGTTGATTCCGGTTCTTCAGATGCGACGATTGCCATCGCTTCACGATTTCCTGTGAAGATCGTCACAATCGATCCGGAGGATTTTTCATTTGGCCGTTCTCTCAACATTGGCTGTGCAAATGCTATGGGCGAATATCTCGTGATCTCCAGTGCTCACATATATCCCGTTTATACGGATTGGATCGAAAAACTCTTATCCCCATTTGATGATCCCAAAACCGCATTGGTGTATGGTAAGCAACGCGGCGATCAGCATTCAAAATTCAGTGAGCGGCAAATCCTGGCTTCATGGTTCCCAAATCAATCTATTCAGGAACAAGGTCATCCATTCTGCAACAATGCCAATGCTGCGATTCGTCGAAAATTATGGGAAATACGTCCATACAATGAAACATTACCAGCTCTTGAAGATATTGATTGGGCAACATGGGCGATGTCACAAGGGTATTATGTCTCATATGCCAGCGCGGCGGAAATTATTCATGCTCATAATGAATCTCACCGTGATGTCTATAACCGCTATCGTCGCGAAGCGATGGCAATGAAAAAGATTCGGCCTGAAGAACATTTCCACTTTTGGGACTTTCTTCGTCTCTATGCTTCAAACTTCCTCAACGATTGTCGGTTTGCCATCCGAGAAAAGGTCTTACGAAGGGAATTATGGGGGATATTATGGTTTCGTTTTATGCAATTTTGGGGAACGTATCGGGGGTTCGCTTTAGCAGGTCTATTGACCAGCCAGCTTAAACACACATTTTATTATCCGCGAGCTCGCGAAACGGGTTCACAGGGAATGGATCATTCAAGAACCATGGTCGATTATGGTTCAAGGACTATTGATCGGTAAGAGAGGCAAATAGATGGAGAAAAACAATAGTCAACAAACATTAGTCGCGCTTATCCCCATGCGGCATCACTCGGAGAGAGTCCCGGGCAAGAATTATCGAAATATGGCGGGAAGACCATTGTTTACCTATATCTTAGGCGAATTATTGCAGGTCCCAGAAATCCTACAGATTGTGGTCGATACCGATAGCCCGGTTATTATGGAAGGCATTCGAATCCACTACCCTACTGTTCGTCTCATCGAGCGTCCTCTCCACCTGCGTGCGGATTCTGTAAGCACGAATCAAGTCCTCTTGCATGATGTCGATCAAGTTCCAGCGGATTATTATCTTCAAACCCACTGCACGAACCCATTGCTTCAAAAAAAAACCATTCAATGTGCAATCAGAAGCTTCTTCGACTCCTTTCCTGAAAATGACAGCCTATTTTCCGTGACAAGATATCAGACCCGTCTATGGGATATGAATGGTCATCCGGTGAACCATAATCCAAATGAACTTATCCGGACACAGGATTTGCCACCGCTTTACGAAGAGAACTCTTGCCTCTATATCTTTGAGCGCGAGACTTTTATTGAGCGAGGGAATCGATTGGGAGACTCCCCCAAGTTGTTTGAAATTGAGAAGATTGAGGCATTGGATATTGACAATGAAATCGACTTTTCAATGGTTGAATGCTTAATTGAGAGAAGGAATCGACCGAAAACTGCTAAATGAAGCTTGTGCATATGGTTGCCTGATGAAATCGCTTAAGGAAGAAAGGATCATTTATAATTCCGAAAGTGTCCTTCGAGGAAGAGTCTGATGAGAGATACGATTCTAATCACAGCCCCCTACATCATTCCAGTTATTAATCGATTTCGAGCGTTGTTTGATTCAATTGGATTGGACGTGATCATTGTGGACGTCAAAGAGCGACTTAACGAAGCAGAACTACTTCAATATGCAGGTCGGGTCGATGGGACTATCTGCGGAGATGATCGCTACACCGAGACGGTACTTAAAAGTTTCGCCCCTCGACTGAAGGTGATTTCCAAATGGGGCACAGGGATAGACTCGATTGACCAGCAGGCAGCAAAGGCATTAGGAATCAAGGTGTACAACACGCCTGGAGCTTTTATCTATCCAGTTGCGGATACTGTGCTTCAATATATGCTATTATTCGCCAGAAGAGGCCCTTGGATGGATAAACAAATGAAATCTGGCCTCTGGGAGAAGCAGCTCTGTCGGTCGCTCTTCGAATGCTCATTGGGGGTCGTGGGGGTGGGGAATACCGGAAAGGAAGTTTTGCAGCGCGCCAAAGCCTTTGGGATGGTTCTCTACGGGAATGATATTGTCGAGATCGATTCGGAGTTCATTAATGAAGTTGGCGTTGAGATGACAACCCTGGAAAACTTGCTCTCACATTCTGATTTCATCAGCATTAATTGTGATCTGAATCCCACCTCTTATCATTTAATTAATGTAGCCTCCTTGGCGCATGCAAAGCAAGGAGCGATCTTGATCAATACCGCACGCGGGCCCGTCGTGGATGAACCCGCACTCATCGAGGCGCTTTGTTCTGGGAGACTTGCGGGTGCGGCATTGGATGTTTATGAAGAGGAGCCGCTCCCTTCAAGAAGCCCATTATTGAAAATGGAAAATGTCTATCTGGCGCCACACAACGCAAATAGCAGTCCGACCGCTTGGGAGTACGTCCATCAAAATACTATTCGGAACCTGTTTAAAGGCTTTGGGATCGCGCCTGATGATTATCTGCATCCATCCAAATTGCCTTGGCTTTCATAAATCCGGCTTTCCGAGAATTTCTGATTGATAGGATAGTTGATCGTTCGCAGATAGTTAGTCAAGTAGGGATAATGGGGAGGCCATGAAAAAGAGCATCATCATCACAGGGGCTGCCGGCGGGATAGGGCGTGCTACCGTTGAACGCTTCGCTGAGGAGGGTTGGCATGTTATTGCCACTGATCGATGCGAAGCGGGTAGTTTTCCTCGGGGTGTGGCATTTCATCACATGGATGTCTCGGATCCGCAAAGCGTAGAGATTCTCTTTGCTCAGCTCAAATCACAAATAGATCATTTAGATGCGATCGTAAACAATGCCGCCATCCAGATCTGCAAACCTTTGATCGAGATGACCGTGGAGGAATGGGATGATGTCATGGCTTCTAATTTGCGTTCGATCTTCCTCACAGTTCATCATGGATATCCTCTCCTGAAGGAGGCTCGAGGATCGATTGTCAATGTGAGTTCCGTGCATGCAGTGGCAACATCTACCGATATTGCGGCATATGCAGCCAGCAAAGGTGGCATCGTTGCACTTTCTCGCGCAATGGCGCTCGAGTTTGCAAAGGATGGAATTCGCGTCAATTCTATTCTCCCAGGAGCGGTGGATACACCGATGTTGAGAAGCGGCCTGAGCCGCGGGCACGTTTCCGGGGGATCGATTGATGAGCGCATATCAGATTTGGCTCGTCGGACGGTGATGGGGCGTGTGGGGCAACCGAAGGAAATCGCTGAGTCGATCCTTTTCCTTGCGGATAACAAGCGTTCGTCCTTTATGACAGGGCAAATGCTGATTGTGGATGGCGGTGCCACCGCTCGATTGAGTACAGAATAATGCGAGGGACGTTGAAAACCTTCTCAAAGCAAATCATTCCCAAATCGTTATGGCGACCTGGATCCAATCTTTATTGGTGGTGGATCAATCGTGGCCAGCATAAGATTGCATGGGATTTCAGTAATCGCCGTAGAGGGAGTGCCTCTGCGCTCCGGGAGTTTCAAGATCGCCATCTCGGAGAGCGTTGTTTCATTCTGGGCAATGGCCCTAGTTTGAAATCCACGGATCTCAGCCTGCTAAAAAACGAGATCACCTTTGGATTGAATCGGGTCTACTTGCTCTTCCCAAATTTGGGGTTCACAACTACCTATTTTGTGGCCATTAATACGCTTGTAATTGAGCAATGTGCCCGTGAGATTACACAATTGGCGATGCCGAAATTTATTACCTGGAGAGGGCGGAAATGGGTAGAGGATGATCCAAGTGTCGTTTTTCTCGATACCGACTATACCCCTCCGGCGGTCTTCTCTAAAGATTCAACCCAAAGGATATTTGAGGGATCAACAGTCACTTATGTAGCCTTACAACTTGCATATTATTTCGGTTTTAGTGAAGTGATCTTGATTGGGGTTGATCACCACTTCAAAATGAAAGGTACCCCCAATAAAACAGTGGTCTCTCAAGGTGGAGATCAAGATCATTTTGCATCGAATTATTTCGACAAAGGTTTCCGTTGGCAGTTGCCCGATTTAGAGGCTTCTGAACAAGCTTACCGTATGGCTCGAGCAGCCTTCGAAGCAGCCGGGCGCCGGGTTCTGGATGCGACTATCGGAGGAAAGTTAACGGTTTTCCCAAAAGTAGATTACTTTGAAGTTTTAAAGAGACTTGTTGAGAACCGATAGGGGTTATACGCGTCTCAAACGGATCCATTTCGGGATGACGCCAGAAGATTGTGATTGATGATTTTACGACAAATATGAAACATGCATTGTACATCGTTTCATATCTTCCTACCGGATGGAAATTTATCGGTCTTCGTCCGTGCCTTTTGGGAGGTAATTAAATCTAGATGTGTTGAATCAGCCCCTTGTTTCTATCATCACTCCATCCTATAACCAGGTGGAATTCCTGGAGGCGACGATTCGTTCGGTTCTGGGACAGGACTATCCCCATATAGAGTACATCATCATGGACGGGGAATCGACCGATGGCAGCCTGGCGATCATCGAGAAGTATGCTAACCAATTAGCGTATTGGATTTCCGAACCCGATCGTGGTCAGGCGGATGCGATCAATAAAGGCCTGCAGAAAGCCACGGGGGAGATCCTGGCCTGGATTAATTCCGATGATCTCTATATGGCGGGAGCAGTGGAAGATGCGGTTCGAACTTTGGATGCTCATCCTGAGGCCGGAATGGTCTATGCCGATGGACTGATGGTGGACGCAAGGGGGAAGCTTCTGGACCCTCATCACTATCGGACCTATAGTCTCTTGGATTTGCTTTGTTTTGAGGTGCTTCTCCAGCCGACGGTCTTTCTAAGACGAAGCATCTACGAGCATGTGGGATCATTGGATGATCAATATCATCTGATCCTGGACCATGAATATTGGATTCGAATTGCGCAACAAGCGCCTATCATGCATGTGCCTTCTTTTTGGGCTGCGGAGAGGACGCACCTTGGCGCGAAAACCATCTCACAGGCGAGCGTATTTGTTGACGAGGCGGAAAGGATGATCCGCCAGGCTGAACAATCTCCCTCCTTAGGAGCACTTATTCGAGAAAATCATCGTAAGGTCTATGCCAGTTTAAATGCCTTTGCAGCACGGCGGTACATTGATGCCGGGCAGCACGGAAAAGCCGTTTCACGTATGATACGGACGCTGAGGTTGGATCCGCTGGTTTTCGCAAGGTATTGGTATAAATTCTTGCAGGCAAGCATAAGCGCTTTGGGTTTGGATCGAATTTTTTTCGGCTATCGAAGGATCCGCCGCCGGATCCAACATGGCCATGCATATGTTATGATTGCTGAACATGGCGCTGAGTTGGTGACTGAATCAGAGGATGAACGGTCTCAAGAAGATAACACTTGAGTTGTAGGTCTATCGTCAACAAAGCCAGCAGATGGGCAAGAACGAGATTTCTTAGGAATAGAATGATTGCATCGTAGTCGATGAGCCCGTTTCGTAACTATTACGGCAAAGATCCTATTGAGTTTAGGAAAGATTGTCGCTTGACGGATGAAGAAGAGAGGATCTCAGAATGGATATAGAAGTGTCTTCTTCTAATCTTTTGCACAGATAAAAGAAACATCAAATGGTTAGAATATCAGAGACTCATCATCAGTTGAATATCGGCAGGAGAAGAACTTTTATTGAAAGCGGTATGGCTGAATATCCTTTAGTATCCATTGTAACTCCTTCCTATAACCACGTTCGTTTCCTAGAAGCGACGATCCGTTCCGTATTGGAGCAGGATTATCCTCGCATCGAGTATATTGTTATCGATGGCGGATCAAAGGATGGGAGTGTGGAGATCCTTGAGCGGTATTCCGATCGCTTGGCCTATTGGATTTCCGAATCCGATGCTGGTCAAACGGATGCGATCAATAAGGGGTTCGATCATGCGACCGGGGACATTTTTGCCTGGATCAACTCAGACGACCTCTATCGACCGGGGACGATCTCGGCAGCGGCGAACTATCTCCAAGACCATCCGGAGGTGGGATTGGTTTATGGAGATGCGGATTTTATCAACGATCGAGGTGAAATTATCGGTCGCTTCCCCTCCGCCAGGACCGATTATAAGCGTTTGCGACAGGGCTATGTCCACATCCCTCAACAAGCGACTTTTTTCCGCAGCCGTATCTGGAAACTGGTCAAACCGTTGGATACTTCTTTTTATTTCGCCATGGATTATGATCTTTGGGTTCGGATCGCAGGTCTTACACCTATACAGCATCAACATCTGACTTGGGCTGCCTTTCGTCTCCATGACCATACAAAAACCATGAGTTCCGCCGATCGCTGTTGGCCAGAGATGATCCGTGTTCATCAGCGCTTAGGTGGTACCAATTGGTCTGTGATTTACTTGAAATATATGATCCGCCGTATTCTCGAACCCATTCTGCCATACCGTTTATACGCCCGCTTATGGCTTCAACGCTGGGCACTAGGAAGAGAAGTATAAAAGACGAAAGTACCAAAGAACAAAATCTTAATTATCCTCTTCTGCGTCAGATTGATGTCATCCGTCTTGAATCAAGATGAATGTTTCATTCATATAGAAGCGTGGAGTGGGGAATGGAGGTAGAATGACGAGCCCGCAGATGGACATCCGTAATAAACAAAGAAATACTCCACCCAAGGAAGAGCGTTTGTTTCGCTTGGTGGTTATTTTGTTGGTTATATTGGCGTTGTGCGTATTAATCACATTGGGGATGTATACGGGAACAAAAATCCTTCGATCTCCGTCGATTTTCGCTGGCAGTGGGGGAACCGCGGTGCCGCCATTGGATGCAACGGCCACCGCAGGCTGCGAACAATTCATGCAACAATTCCCTGGAACTCCTTGTCCTAGCGAGTAGCATCAGCCACCTTCTGAAACCATCCAGACTTATCGATTGCATCGGGGGAAATCCCTTAAAATGAAGACCTAGTCTTCAACTATCTGAAAATAGTCGATTGAAAAGGGATCAAGCGAGAAATGATTTCCACTATCATTTGAGCAGGCTCAAATAGAAATAGGAATGAGAATTTCGTACAAGGGATATAATTGGCGGTTATTGTGACGTTACAGGCAAAAGTAGAATGCCCTCATCCTAAAAATACCCTCCTCTTTGATGCTTGCGCGATTCTCATATGTTTACTCTCGGTCTATGTATTGACCTATAGCGGCACTCTCCACGTCGATGATGAACATATTCTTGCAGCTCGCGCTCAGAGCCTGGCGTTTTGGGGCAACCTCACCTTCCCGCAAATATATGGCAATGAACGCGTTCGACCTCTTTCCACTGTTCCCGATCAATCCGCTCCGCCAGTGGTCGCCATCGAACCAGGACAGGCCGTGCTGGGTTCGTTTCTCTATTGGCTGGCGTCGAGATTTAACATAGGGGGAGCGCAGGCTTTCTTAACTCAAAACATCTATGCGACTGCCTTTTCCGGAGTGTTGGTCTACTTCATCATTCAGTTCCTTAATTTTCGCCGAGTTACTGCGGTGGCTTGCGCCATGCTCTATGGTTTTGGCAGCATGGCCTGGCCTTATAGCAAAACAGGATTCCGCGATCCCCTGGCTGCGTTTGCGCTTCTCATGGCTTTCCTCGGCTGGGTTTTGCTTTATGGCAACGCTTGGAAGAGCAAGGTGTTCGGGATGGTGATCTTATGTTCAGGGATAGTCTTTGGAGCGTCTGTTAAGAGTAACATGCTGGTTCTATTGCCGGCTTTTCTCATGGGAGCGCTCGTATCGGGAATGAGATTCCAGCCTATGAGGCGATCGAGGAGGACTTGGTTGCTTCTTACCTTGCCTGTATTCATCCTTGTTGCTGTGGCTGTGTGCGTCCCAGAGCAAGGACCTCTATCTCGCTTTTCGCTCTCACATCTTATTGGTCTAACACAGCGTTATCTTCGAACACTGGATTTCGAGACGATTAGAGCGACCTTGGGCCCATTTTTCAGCCCGACGAAAAGTATTTTACTCTTCAATCCGCTCCTATTTTTATTTCCCTTTGCAATCGTACCCGCCTGGAAGCGGATGTCCTGGTTCTGCGTTCCCGCGCTCGCAACTGTGATGCTGTTGGCCTTGAGTCAAGCCTTACACCTTCGCCAAGAATGGGCAGGGACTTTATTCTGGGGATTACGTTATATGCTTCCAGCTATCCCGCTTTTAACTATTCTGATTGCACCCTCGATCGAAAGCTTCCTTTTTTCTAACCGTCCCTGGTTGATTGCAATTTTCGCTGGATTGATACTGATTAGCCTCATTATTCAGTTAGCAGGAGTCATTGTCGATTGGTCTGTTCCCTTTCTTGTGTGGCAATCGAAAAGCTGGGACCCTTACGTCACGCAGGCGGTATGGGATCCCCGCTTCCAGGTAATTCCCATTCATCTGTATGCCCTCTTGAATCCGCAATATTGGGATATCGCTTGGGTACGCAACCTCGCCTCTGATCCTTGGGCTTTGCTGATCCCATTCTTAGCGCTTGCAGGTCTTGTGGCAGGGTTCGGAATTTTTTTGTCAATGCGATTGAGAAATTCAACCGGCAAAATCATCGTGAGCATTGTATTATTCTTGACGGTCGTGATGCCGTTCTATCCGGGTCTTTGGATTCTTGATCAAGATCCAAGCGCTGGGGGCGGAAGGGAGGAATTGAACGATCTGGTCTCCTGGGCGGAGGAGCAAGCACTATTTGGCGATATCGTTGTCGTGGATAGTTATGGTTTGCCTCTCTGGCATAAGATGATGAACGATTGGAATATTCCTGTTCCCTGGTACTCCTTGCCTTTTGAAATCCCAGGGATGCAAGGAGTCGGCTGGGAAATTGGAGCTGAGCCCGCTGCAGCCACCCTGCAACTCTTTCAAGAGGTTGGTGTCAGCTATGCTCGCTTGATCTACCTCACTTCGCAAGAGGCGCCCGATTATGGGCTGCAGCGTGAGGAAACATGGCTGAAAGAGAATCTGATCCTGTTGCAGGAGGAGCGTTTCGTGGGTAAAGTACCAGCGTATGGAATGGTATTTGCTTGGAAGGGATACGAGACACACCTGCCATAAAAGAATCACAATGCGTAAGCGCAAACAAGCGCATCTTTTGAAATGATTTACCGGCATTGACAAGACACTGCTTGAGCAGCTAGAATGCAGGCCGGTTGGGGAAGAAGGGCGAAGCACAAGTGAAAAACATTGGGATTGATCGATTGGTCTATGATTCGGGCGTGAAGCGATCGAAGGCTTTGGAGGAGTTGATCGAGGCCTATCGATATCGCCATTTAATCTTTCAACTCGTCCGTCGTGATGTGCTTACCCGATATAAACGTTCCTTTTTGGGCGTCGCATGGACAATGCTTAATCCCTTAGGAATGATGCTCGTCCTGACGGTTGCCTTTTCCCAGATCTTTCAGAGCACACGCGCTTATCCCGCTTATGTCTTGACAGGTTTGATCGCCTGGAATTTTTTCTCTCAAACAACCATGGCATCGATGAGCCAAATGGTGTGGGGGGGATCGTTGTTGGGAAAGATCTACGTCCCCAGGACGGTCTTCGTGCTCTCCTCCGTTGGCACTGGGCTGGTCAATGTCTTGCTCTCGATTATTCCTTTAATGATCGTCCTGCTCATTACAGGGACTCCGCTTCGGTGGACTATCCTATTTGCGCCTCTCGCCATTTTTTGTTTGACGGCTTTTTCCCTTGGTGTGGGGCTTTTGCTCTCGACGTGGGCAATCTATTTCTATGATGTGACAGAAATGTATCAAATTGTACTTACTGCTTGGCTGTACCTCACACCAATTATCTATCCGAAAGAGATCATCCCGGAGGCGTTACGTAGATGGCTCTTTACCTTAAATCCGATGTACCACTTAATCGACATGTTCCGCGGTCCAATATATGAGGGCACCCTTCCTGATATCAACCGCATGGTGGTTGCATTTGGGATTTCCATCCTCGTGTTGGCTATCGGTTGGATCATCTTTGCCCGGAGGTCTGATGAGTTCGCCTATCGTATCTGAGCAGTTGAAGAACGAGCCCACAGCAAGCTGGCAAGATGCGGTAATTCAGCTCGACTCCGTTTCGGTTCGATATCGTGTACCAGAGGAGCGCTATGGAACCTTCAAGGAGTATATGATCCGCCGGCTTCAAGGTAAGGTTAACTATAGGGATTTTTGGGCACTCAAAGATGTCAATTTGCAGATTTTCAAGGGTGAGGTTTTTGGCATCGTAGGACGAAATGGGGCAGGGAAATCTACCATGTTGAAGGTCGTCTCTCGGGTGCTCCGTCCAACAGCCGGACGGGTGAGGGTGAGAGGGCGCATAGCACCGCTGCTGGAATTAGGAGCAGCATTCCATCACGAGCTCACGGGGCGCGAGAATGTTTTTCTCAACGCAGCATTACTCGGGCATACCCAAAGGGAAGTCGAAGAGCGATTTAGCCAGATCAAAGAATTCGCGGATATTGGCGATTTCATTGATGCACCTTTACGGACATACTCGACCGGTATGGTCGCTCGACTTGGATTTTCAGTGGCAACCGCATGGGAACCGGATGTGCTCGTGCTGGATGAGGTCTTGGCTGTGGGGGATGAAGCATTTCAGGCCAAATGTCATGAGCGGATCAAATCATTTCGTCAACATGGCACCACAGTTCTTTTGGTTTCCCATAATACCCAAGTGGTGCAATCTATTTGTCAACGCGCAGCATGGATCGATCAGGGGACCCTCAAAGCTGTAGGCGATCCTGAGGATACTGTCCGTCTTTATCGCGGCGGGTGAGCTATCTGGGGGATATAAAGGACATGCAATCCGTTTGAAGAGAGAAGGGTTCCTTTGGCTTTTTCCTCTGGACAGGATAAAATGGCATAGTTCTTGCTATGGAGGGATTGAAGGCCAGAGAAATTTGATGGCATGATCCAATCCTGGCGAGGACCGAATGGTTCGATGAATCGTTATTGTACAGGCTCATGATTGTCATACCTTTAGAACTCCCTGAAATTCTCCTTCTCGAACCCGAGGTTATTGTGGATGAACGCGGTTTCTTCCTTGAATCCTTCAACGCAAGACAATTCTCCAACGCCTGCCTGCCGGATAAATTCGTCCAAGATAATCATACGGGTTCAAGACGAGAGACATT
Organism: uncultured Anaerolineaceae bacterium; assembly: GCA_964353875.1. GTDB lineage: Bacteria > Chloroflexota > Anaerolineae > Anaerolineales > E44-bin32 > MGNI01. The sequence goes on from CAYGXU010000036.1 coordinate 17,759, forward strand.
GAGAGGGTTGCATTATCAAATCAATCATGCTCAAGGAAAACTGGTACGTGTTATCGTTGGGGAGATTTTCGATGTTTCGGTAGATTTAAAATTGAGTTCGCCTACCTTCGGCAAATGGGTCGGAGTGACACTCTCGGCAGAGGATCATCGACAATTATGGGTTCCAATTGGATTCGCGCATGGATTCTATGTTCTGAGCGATTGGGCAGAAGTGGTTTATAAAGTAACGGACTTCTATGCCCCTGAATTTGAACGGACCTTGCTTTGGAATGACCCGCACATCGGCATTCAATGGCCTTTAAAAACTGGGAAATTACCGCTCCTATCGAGAAGAGATGCAGGCGGCAAATTGCTATCGGAAGCCGAGTTATTTGTGTAAAGATCTGAAAATCCTGATTGGAGTTTGGGCGTGAAAAATGTTTTGGTGACAGGCGGCGCAGGTTTTATTGGCTCGAACTTCATCCGATTTCTTATCCAACGAGAGTCCCAACTTCGCATTGTAAATATCGACGCTCTCACTTATGCTGGGTGCCGAGAGAATCTCGCCACACTTCCTGATCCTGAGAGGCGCATTTTTATCGAAGGGGATATTTGTAATTCCCAATTGCTGGGGGAAACTTTCCGTATCTACGAAATCGATACTGTGGTTCATTTTGCGGCTGAGACTCACGTAGACCGTTCAATCCTTGGTCCTGCTCCATTCATTCAAACCAATGTCATCGGTACATTCCAATTACTTGAAACTGCTCGAATGTTTTGGTCTAGTAGTCCCAATACAGCGAAGCAAGTTCGTTTCCATCACATCTCCACCGACGAGGTTTTTGGATCGCTAGAAATAGGAGAGCCAGCCTTTAACGAAGCTTCACCTTACGCGCCCAATTCACCCTACGCTGCCTCAAAAGCTGCCAGTGATCACCTCGTACGCTCCTATGCAAAAACCTATGGTCTACCGGTTACGCTTACCAATTGTTCCAACAATTATGGACCCTTTCAGTTTCCGGAGAAGCTCATCCCTCTCTCAATCCTCGACGTTCTGTCCGGCGAACCCATCCCGATTTATGGAGATGGGGGTCAAATTAGGGATTGGTTATTTGTTGAGGATCATTGTGAAGCGATTTGGATGGTGCTAAAGGAGGGCCGATTAGGTGAGACTTATCTAATCGGAGGCGGAAATCAGCCCACCAATCTGGAGTTGGTTGAGTTGCTTTGTAGGATCTTGGACGAACGGCTAACGGAATCGCGCTATCGCCCTCATCATGATCTCATTACTTTCGTGAGAGACCGTCCGGGTCATGATCGACGCTACGCGATCGATACGACGAAGATCGAACGAGAATTGGGATGGAAGCCAAAGGAGACATTAGAGAGCGGTTTGCAGAAGACCGTGGAGTGGTATCTTCTCCATGAGGACTGGGCAGCTGCGATTCGTGAACGTCCGACTTATCATGCTTGGCTTGAGGAAAATTATTTAATGAAGGGAGGGAGTGTATGAGGGGAATCATCCTTGCGGGCGGAAAGGGTACGCGCCTCTACCCGTTAACGATTAGCGTCAGCAAACAGTTATTGCCACTTTACAACAAGCCCATGGTCTATTATCCCCTTGCCATGTTAATGCTGGCAGGGATACGCGAGATTTTAATCATCAGCACGCCCGAAGATCTGCCCGCTTTTCAAAGGGTACTGCGGGATGGTAGCCAATGGGGCTTGAAATTCTCCTATGCTGAGCAACCCGAGCCAGCAGGTCTGGCGCAATCTTTTATCATCGGTCAGGAATTCATTGGTTCAGAGGCCGTGGCGTTAATTCTGGGGGACAATATTTTCTTCGGCGGGGGTCTCCATCGGAAGCTTCTGAGAGCTGCTAACCTTAAGGAAGGCGCTCTGATCTTCGCATACCCTGTCCGCAATCCGCAACGATACGGTGTGGTTGAGTTTGACGCCCGAGGGAGAGCGGTGAGCATTGAGGAAAAGCCGATACGCCCCAAATCCCATTATGCCGTTCCGGGATTGTACTTTTACGACAACCATGTACTTGAAATCGCAAAAGGTTTAAAACCTTCCGCACGGGGAGAACTTGAAATCACCGAAGTTAACCAGGTTTATTTGGAGAAGGGAGCGCTGCAGGTCGAAGTGTTGGGGCGGAGTGTCGCCTGGTTGGACGCGGGTACACACGAGTCTCTTCTCCAGGCAGCGAACTTCATTCAAGCCATTGAGGAACGACAGGGGATGATGATCTCTTGTCCGGAGGAAATTGCTTTCCGCCTTGGGTATATCAACGCGGAACAGTTACGAATCCAGGCGTCGGAGCTGGAGAACAATGGCTATGGTAAATATCTCATGCGTTTGTTAGAAGAGCCCATGCCTGGACTCAATCACGAGTGAAGTTGATGCGACTACTTCTTTTTGGAGGGCGTGGTCAGCTTGGCTGGGAATTGCAGCGCTGCTTTGCACCCCTTGGTGATGTGATTGTCCTTGACCAAGAGGATCTTGATCTGGCCAGAGAAGGGAGTCGGATCCTCGAACTTTGTCTTCAGGTACAACCGGATTTTATTGTCAATGCTGCTGCCTATACAACTGTGGATCGGGCTGAAACTGAGGCGGACCTGGCCAAGGCCATCAATGCTGAGGCCCCGGGCATCATGGCGGAAGCGGCGAAAAGGCTCGAAGCGATTCTCATTCACTATTCGACAGATTATGTGTTCAATGGCGAAAAGAAAGAGCCTTATCATGAGATGGATCAACCTGATCCTTTGAATGCTTATGGCTGGACAAAGTTCGAAGGGGAGCAAGCTATTTGCTCTGTTGGGAACATATATCTCATCCTGCGTACAAGCTGGTTGTACAGCATGCGCCAGGCATCGTTTCCCATGAAAGTCCTCAAGTGGGCTCGTTCGCAAAGCGTGATGCGGGTCGTGGATGATCAGGTCAGTAGCCCAACCTGGGCGCGCATGCTGGCTATGACGACGGCGATGCTTATCTCCAGGTATTCCAAAAAACAACTGGCTGAACGATCGGGGGTCTATCACTTGGCCGGGCGCGGCCAAGCAAGTCGATTTGAATGGGCGAAAGCGATCGTAGGGCTTGATCCAAAACCTGAGGAGCAAGTAGTCGAAGAGATCCAACCTGCTCAAAGTATAGAGTTTCCCACACCGGCGAAGAGACCTTCCAATTCGGCGCTGGATTGCCAGCTACTTGAGAAGACATTCGGTCTTCGTCTGCCAGAGTGGGAGTTGGCATTAAAATGGGCAATGGAGGAGGTGGGTGTTGCCGGGTAAGGGCAAGTCGAAATTATTCGATGCTTATTACTTCGCTCACGATTGTGGACGGCCCTACCAACGCGATGAGAGTTGGCTGCAGTTTTTTGATTCTATTGCAGAGCGAATCGTCAATGATATTTGTCCTCGGACTGTGCTGGATGCCGGCTGTGCCATGGGCTTTTTGGTTGAGATGCTGCGTAAGCGTGGCGTAGAAGCGTATGGGATTGATATCTCCGAATATGCCATCGAGAATGTCCATGAGGATATCCGTCCTTTTTGTCGGGTTGCGTCAGTCGTAGAGCCGCTTGACCAGGACTACGATTTGATTGTGTGTATCGAGGTGCTTGAGCATTTGACAGCTCGAGAGGCAGAAAAAGCAATTTCACAATTCTGCAAGCATGGGCGATCCGTCCTATTTTCCTCAACCCCATATGATTACAAAGAGATCACACATGTCAATGTGCAGCCAACCGAATACTGGGTTGAGCTTTTTGCGCGTCATGATTTCTTCCGTAATGTTGATTATGACGCCACCCATATCACTCCATGGACGATTCTATTCCGCCAAAGCCAAGACACATTCCCACATATAATCCGCTCCTATGAGCGAAGACTGTGGGAATTGCTGAAGTCGAACACGGATTTAAGGAGTTTATCGCTTGAGATCCGTAATCAATTGGTCGATAAGGAAAATGAATTATCTCAATTGACTGCTCAATTGCATGATTTAAGAGACTCTTTAGATCATGTTCAAAAGAACGAAGAGGAGAAAGTAGAGAGGATACGAGAAGCCTTTGCAGGGGAACTAGAAGAAATACGTTTTCGATACGAAGATGAAATCTCCAAATTGAGGGTTGAGATCGAAGAGAAGGAGCGTGCTGTTCGAACGATATTCGGTCGCCTGGAAGAAGATCGAGAGACGATTCTGAGTTTAACCAAAGAAAACGAAATCAAGGACCAGAATATCTGGTTACTCCAGGATCGAGTAACCGAGAGCGAAAGAACCATTCAGAAGCTTAGGACTGAAAGCGAAAGTAGGGAACATTATCTTCGAACATGGCAGCAACAGACCGAAGAAAGTATCAAGGTCAATGATCAATTACGATTGCAGGTTCGTCAGTGGGAAGAGCATTGGGATGACTTAGAGCAAGGAGCAGGATGGAGAATTATTAAATATTTGCGAGCTTTCCGGCTAAAGATTATCCCTAAAGAGAGTAGAAGGGAAAGGATTTTTTACTGGCTGTTAGGCGGTTTACGTGGAAAGCCTCAGGGAGGAAGTACAACCGTTAGCAATAGTCGGGGAAGAATTGACTTCAATGCGGGTGTTGAAGAAGAGGTAAAAAGGATGCCGATGCAATTTTCGGCTCCTTCGAAGGTTTTTCCATTTGACATCAAAGAGATCGAAGCTCCGTCTCCTATAAAGCTTCATGAAACGGACGTCGATATTATCATTTGTGTGCATAATGCTTTGGAGGATATAAAGCGCTGCCTTGAATCAATTGTACGTCGAACGATGCCCCCCTACCGATTAATTCTTGTAGATGATGGCAGTGATCCTCCAACGGTGGAATACTTACTAAGTTTTTCCCAATCTCAAAATGCAATCTTGATTTGCAATGATCAGGCGCACGGCTACACCCGCGCGGCTAACCAGGGCTTGAAACATGCGACAGCCCAACACATCGTCCTTTTAAATAGCGACACGGTTGTGACGGAATATTGGCTGGATCGTATGATTTCATGTGCAGAATCGAGTCCCAATATCGGCATGGTCGGTCCTCTCTCCAACACGGCTTCTTGGCAATCTATTCCGGAGGTTTTCAGGCAAGACGGCGATTGGGCTTCAAATGAACTATCTGCAGACTTATCGATTGATAGAATAGCAGAATTCGTTGCCGAATTCTCTGGAAAGGTATATCCACGTATCCCATTTTTGAATGGCTTTTGTCTATTATTAAAACGTGATCTACTTGGGCAGATTGGATATCTTGATGAAGAGCAATTTGGAGAAGGGTATGGTGAAGAGAATGATTATTGCCTGAGGGCGCAAAATGCCGGTTGGGAGTTGGCTTTAGCAGATGATGTTTATATTTTCCATGCCCAATCGCGCAGTTACAGCCATGAAAAACGCCGCCGATTAACCGAAAAGTCCAATCGCATCCTTGCCTTGAAGCATGGACAAGGAGTGATTAGTGAGGGGGCGCTCATCTGCCGAGAGGATCGTGTTATCCAAGGGATTCGAGCGCGAAGCAAAGTAATGCACTTGCGAAAAGAAATGATCTCCAGGGGGCTGGAACAATGGGAAGGCCTACGGGTGGGATTTCTGCTCCCGATTATTGAGCCCGGGGGCGGCGGGCATGTTGTCATCCAAGAGGGTCAGGCGATGCGTAAGATGGGTGTGGATGTGCGCTTGATTAACCTACATCGAAATCGAGACGCTTTTCAGGGAAGCCACCCAGAAAATGATCTGCCTGTCATCTATGTCAATAGCCTGAGTCATGCAAAGGGGCTAATATCGAAGTTTGATGCTGTCGTAGCAACCGTTTACAACACGGTTGCGTGTTTAGAGCCTTTATTTCCAGAAACGCCCCCTTTCATTCGAGGCTATTACGTCCAGGACTTCGAACCGGAATTCTTTGATAAAGAGTCGCTAGCCTATGAGGATGCGATCCGTTCCTATAAATTATTCCCGGATTTGATCCGCCTCACTAAGACAGAATGGACTCGTCTGAAGGTCTTGCAGGAAACTGGTGTGGATTGTGAGGTGATTGGGCCAAGTATCGATATCGATCTGTTTCGACCTCGGCGGAGAAAGGATCTCGATTGGCCCAATCGACCTTTGCGTATCTGTGCCATGATTCGACCAAGCACAAAAAGACGTCAAGCGGGATTGACCTTGGATATCCTCTCGGAAATCTATCGCAGGCATGGTGTCAATATTGAAATTATCCTTTTTGGATGCCAAATGGATGATCCTGAACTCATGCATGTCAAACCTGATTTCCCATGGAAGCATGCTGGAATTCTCAATCGTAAACAATTGGCCTATTTATTTAATGAGCTGGACATCTTCGTTGATTTCTCCCTTTTTCAAGCGATGGGTCTTAATGCCATGGCAGCAATGGCTTGTGGTGTGAGTGTTATTGTTCCTCTGGAAGGCGGCTCAGATTGCTTCGCTTCTCACGAGGACAACACATTGTTTGTCGATAGCAACTCAAGAGAAGCTTGCATTGATGGCCTCGAGCGTTTGATCCTGGGGGCGGATTTACGGCACCATTTACAGCAGCAGTCGATTCACGCTATCTGCAAGTATCCCCCCGAGCTTGCAGCCTATCGTTTCCTCAGCACCTTGTTTTCAGGATCCGAATCCGGAGTTGGCGTTGGATAAAATACGTGTCCATGTGCTCTATGAACATAGTGCGGATTTGCGACCTCATGGGTGCTCTTATATTCGCTTAATACAACCTCTAACGCATCCTCAAAACTCGGATCGAATCGATTTTAGTTGGGGAATCGAATATACCCCGGCGGATGTCGTAATCCTTGAGCGTTCATGGAAGCCGCATATCTCACTGGATCAAGCAGAACAAGTTCTTGAACATATCCGACGGAATGGTGCTCATTTCATCTACAGCCTGGATGATAATTTGCTCGATTTAGGACATGTAACTATCGATAAAAAAATGGCTATTCGGTTTTGGATCCGGGAAGCAGATGGGGTTTTCGTTTCGACGCAAAACCTCAAGCAACGCCTGAGGAAACTAAACGATAAGATATGGGTCATCCCAAATGCTTTAGACGAAAGGTTATTTGGTGGGGATGGACATATTAATCGAAAGGCTCCATCTAACCGTGAAAAGGTGACCATTGGCTACATGGGGACTTATACCCATGATGAGGATTTAATGATGGTTCTTCAGGCGCTTCGGTCTGTATTAAGGCGACACGGAGAAAAGCTGGAGTTCCAACTAATCGGAGGTATAGCTGATCCCCGCTTTCTAAAAGCATTTGAAGGATTATCGTTTCGTCTTCTGCCAGTGCCTGAGGATGCAGTGGAGTATCCGCAATTTGTAGCCTGGATGAAATCGAATGTCGACTGGGATATCGCCATAAGTCCGCTAGCCGAGAATGAGCTGAATAGATGCAAGTCGGATATTAAATTTCTCGATTACAGCATCCTAGGGATTGCCGGGTGTTACAGCCAATCACCTGCTTATCAGGAGGTTGTTGAAAATGATAGGACAGGATATTTAGTGGATGAATCTGTCATGGCATGGGAGGACACATTAGAACGTATCATTAGGGAGAGGGGATCAAGAATTCAAATCGCGCGGAACGCGCAACGGTATGTTAATAACAACTGCATGCTGCACGACAGGGCTCCTGAGTGGGTAGATGCGATCTTTTCGTCCGTCAACAAGGGTGATTAGTCTCTCTCAATACTCGAATCGAATTATCCAAAACAGGCTCTTAAGTCCAACACTTGATTTATCATGTGAGCAGGATGCGCAAGTTCGAAGTCATATGGGATACGAATAAAAAAAGATGCTTACCCGTTGCAGCTATTTTAATATGCTATATTATCCTTTCGGTCACCTGGGCAATCGTGAATCCGCCCTTTGAGTCACCCGACGAAGTAAATCACTTTTCTTATATTCAATATATGTCACAGCGGGGATCATTGCCAAGGCCTGGCGATGATGGTTTTATTTTTATTGCAGCATCCCACCATCCACCGCTATATTATGGGGTATCTGCTGTCCTCTACACTGTGGCGACAGAAATGGGTATGCCAAATACGGACTTAGGGATTTGGTTGAAACGAGTCAATCCCAACTACATTTGGAACAACCCTCAGACAAACAAAGAACACAATTTATTTTTACACCCTGAAACCATCTTCAAACCTGGCAAATCTTATCCTTATGATCTATTGATGCTTCGTTTATTTTCCGTTCTCTTGGGAACCGTAAGTCTAATATTTGCATTTAAAACATCGGTGCTGGTTTTTAGGAGTAATCTCCTTCTTTCACTCTTTGCTGCGGGATCTATGGCGTTCTTACCACAATTCACCTATGTCACGACTAGTACGACGAATGATAATTCGGCCATTTTAATGGGGGCTCTTCTTCTTTATAGTGTGATTTTATTGCAAAAGAATATTCATGCTGCAAATGGACGACATTTTTTTCTTCTCGGTTTACTTCAAGGGGTATCTGTTCTGGCAAAAATAAGTCTTTTATCGCTTGCCCCCATCATCCTTTGGCTATTATTTAAGCTGAGGACATCCTGGAAGAAAAGACTCATTAATCTTGCTCTATTTTGTTTTGGATTTGCACTGATCGCAGGTTGGTGGTTCTATCGCAATTACCAGCTTTATGGTGACATAATCGCGAGACCATGGAATGTAAATCCAGCAGGACAAAGCTGGGAATATGATCCAAAATCTCTACTTTCACCATATTTCATGAGCTCATTCTTTTTGGAAAATGTCAGCCAATCGTTTGTCGGCAAATTTGGCCATATGAGTATTCTTCCTGCTCCCATATATTATCAATTTTACTTTTCTATTTATATCCTGAGTTCTATAGGGCTAGGATTGTGTTTGATTAAGCCCATTAGATCTAATTTTGAAATGTTAGAGCCTGGATTATTACCTCCTTTGATCATCGCGATCGCATTGTCAATCCTTCAATTAATTTATTTCAATACAATAACCTCTCAACCTCAAGGCAGATACCTATTTCATAGCTTGACTGCAATAGTGATATTATTCACAATTGGTTATGGTCATTCAATCCTTTTGCTGGTAAATGTGCTTTCGACGAGGCTGGGCCAAAAGAAACTGGCACCTCTCCTGAGTCGATTAATCTTTTCCCTTACAATAATTGCCATAGCATTGTCGAATCTTTATGCATTGCTGGTTACTATTGCGAGGGCGTTTTAATTCAAATGGTGAATAAGTATCGCGTATATCCAGAACATACCTCAATTGATTTATGGATATGACAATAGGCCTTCCAATCATTACCAGAGTAAGAATATCATGAGTCGTACCCTTGCCACGATTGCCCTCCTTACCAAGAACGCAGAGCAGTATTTAGCCCAATCTATGGATATGATCCTGGCACAAAAGCTGGATTCAACTTTTGAAGCACTGATCATCGATTCTGGCTCACAAGATCAAACGCGAGACATTTGTTTCAAGTATCCTGTCCGCCTAATCGAAATCTCCCCCGAAGAATTCAATCATGGTGAAACACGCAACCTCGCCGTGTGCGAAGCAAATCCTTCGTCGCAATTTATCGTCTACCTCTCTCAAGATGCCTTGCCGAAGGATGAGTTTTGGTTGGGAAATCTGCTTGCGCCTATGATGGCTGATCCACAGGTCGCGGGGACATTCAGTCGCCATGTCCCGCGCCCGGGCGCCTCCCCTATGCTCGTCCGGCAACTCACTACACGCTGGCAGACGGGTGGCGAACAACGTCTGGTGAAACAAATGCCGACAAGCATTGAAGAGTATGAAGCCAATCAGTTTTTCTACATCTACTTCTCCAACACCAGCTCCGCCATCCGTAGAGAGATCTGGCAAAAGTTTCCTTTTCGACAAGTTAATTTTGCCGAAGACGCTGAGTGGGCTGACCGAGTTTTACGAGCTGGCTATAAGATCGTATTTGAACCCTCCTCTATCGTCATCCATTCCCATGACTATAGTACTCTCGAACAATTCCGCCAAAACGTGGATCATACCCATGCAATGGTGGAGTTGTTCAATCCAGGCGAAATCCGAAGTCTGTGGTATTGGCTAAGAGCGTTTCTCAATATCCTGCGCGAGGTGTGGCTGGATAGCCGATTCCAGTTTTTATCTGAATTTCACGCCCATACGACTGCATTACAGCGTATAAAATGGATGATACGAAGTCCGTTGTGGCACTTTGCCACTGTTTTGGGTGGATGGGTAGGGGTAAATTTGGGGAGGATCCCTCAAAGTTGGAGGGTTTTCTTCACGCGGCAGGAAAGGATAAAGCGTGGGTTTGAGGATTAGTGCTGTAATCGGCGTTTTTGCTTTCCTAATTGTCTTTGCTGTTGGGAGTACATCCGCACATATCCCGGACTTTGCCACGAATCCGTCTCCTCTGGCTTCTCCGTCACGAGAAATCGCCATGGGCGCTCATTTGCGTCC
>CAYGXU010000037.1:0-12108 GCA_964353875.1 uncultured Anaerolineaceae bacterium
AGCCAACGTTTGAACTTCAGCTTGAGTCAGATTAGTATCCTTTGAACGTAGCAGCAGGCAGTCAGGATCATTGACCCACCAACGTTGATGCAATTGCAATCGGTTGATGGTAGTGATGAGGGCATTGCGTGCAGCAGGAAGAGCCAATTCATCCCGAAGCACGGACTCAATCCCCCAATAGGCTGGTTTCCATCTTGGAGCTACATCGGGATTGATGCGCATGGCGTCAAATACACCAATACCGGAGCCCAATGGGCATCCGCAGCCAAGGATTTGCACTTCTTCACCGGCTGCCTCCCGCATTGCTTGAAGTGCCTGAGAAAGCGCTTGGGCTCGGGTGAGTGTGGGCAAGTAGTGTTTTCCTGGCAACGCGCCCGCATAGAGGAAATCCAGTTTCAGATAGTTATATCCTTCCTCTCGTACCACGGATCTGATAAGTTCTTTGATATAATCCAGAACTTCCGGATGGGTGACATCCAAGACGAAGGGGAAGGAATTCCAAAGAAAACCCGGACTAACAGGCAGGTTGCAGCGATTGCGTAAGATCCATTCTCTCTGAGAACGCGCTATCTTTGAATTCCGTTTGGCGACAAACGGAGCCAGCCACAATCCTGGAATGAAATCCTCCTCTCTGATCCTTTTACTGATCATCTCCAGGCCATCCGGGAAACTGTCTTTCAAATGGCTCCAATCTCCCCCCTGGGTTTCAAAGCCATCATCCAATTGAATTACTTCAAGGGGCACACGCTCGCGATGCTTCTTCGCCCATTCCAAATTGTCAAGCATATCAACTTGAGTTATGTTTTCAAAGTATTGATACCATGAGCACCACCCTACGGGCGACTTCCCATTTCGACGAGCATGATTGGCAGTTCCCACTGCAGTGAGATATGTCCCCATCGGATTGGTGTTCTCAAGATCAACCAAAGATAACCAGGCCCAATCTGTCGAATAACTCTGCCCTGGATCCAGTCGAACAGCGTCCAATCCCATCCACATTCTCAACCAGGGTGGAGAAGAACCCAACCAACATTCCAATGTTCCAAAGGCTTGGTTTTGAGACAAAAATCCAGCTATCAATCCCCCTTTGCCACACCGATCGCCAAGAATCCCAAACATGTCGGATACGGCATAGCCGCGTTGTTTGGGTCTTGGGGTACCAGCATTGAGCTGTGCTGGCAGATTAAGAGGTCCTAACCTTGATCGAGGGAAATGATCCTCTGCACCAATCACCCCGGCATAATTCCATGCTTGCCAGCCATTTGAATAGAATGCCAAGTCATGCGTCGAAGAATTGAATCCTACCCCGTATGATTCAAGGTTATGTTCATGCGAAGGATGATATTTCAAAGATGGTTTCGATTGAGATATGGAACGATGGGATTTCCGAGTATCAAGCATGATCACACGATCCAAGTGGACCGAGTGCTCGCTCACATTCTTCACCATCAGACGCCATTCGAGTGCAGGCACGGCTTTGTCGAGGGCATATTCAAGGCTCACTTCCAATGCTCTCTCTGGCGAAGACCAATGCAGTTGCAGGGATTCAACCTCTCCTAGGTTGTCGTTCTTACCCTTAGGACCAATCACTTGCTTCGCTTCCTGGTCAGCGGACCAAAAATGTCGTCCGCTTCGATCGTGCCAGAAAAGCGTAATTGGCTTGGAAACAAGCCAAGGAAATTGGCGTTGGTTTGGGAAGATCCCCCAAAAAGCGTCAGGAAAGTTAATCAAAAATTCGAATGAATCAGAGGAAATCCGAAAGGGATTCATGCCTCAACGAGTTTCTTAACAGCTTCAACCAACTGGCGTTGGCTAAAAGGTTTTCGTAACGTCGAATTCGCTCCCAAGGAAAGCGCTCTTTCCAAAGCGACATCTGCGCGCATCCCTGCAGCAGTTAAAATGATCGAGGGAATATCACGGATCTCAGGATCCAATCTCTTCTCTTCGAGTAACTCCAAACCCCCAAACTCGGACCCTTTAATCCCAGGCATGATCAGATCAACAGTCAGCGCATCCGGATGTTCTTCTTTAAGCAATCTTAGACCTTCGGATGCAGAAGCGGCTTGCAGGACTTCATAACCAGCTTTTTCCAAAACCAGCTGGATGATCCGGCAGATATAGAATTCATCATCTACAACAAGCACTCGTGGTTTCATGATCATCTTTAGGGCAGCAATGGGTTCATCTGCTCTAAAGCTTCCTCAACACTGGGGAAAATAGGGAAGACACGATCCAGCAATGTAAGCCGTAGAGCGGTGAGCGCCTGGGGATGGGGTCTGCTTAAGCAAATGGATCCACCGGCCTGGCGTGTCGCTTTCAACCCAGAAACCAATGCGGACAATCCAGAACTATCGATGAAATCAACATTATCTAAATCAACGACAATGAGAGTCGGAGAGGTACTCGCAATCTGCTTCAAACTATCCCTTAATGCAGGCGCCGACTCGACATCAATGCGTCCCATCGGACGAACAACGACATGTTCAGAACTTGGATGTTCAAGTTCAATTTTCATTCGTCTTACTCTCCATTCAGGTTTTTAAATAGATGCCAATGGTTCCTTTCATCATCGGAGCGTTGATAGGTACATGTATTCAATAACGATCGCATCAAACGCAGTCCATAGCCGTGCAATGGTGGATCTTTCAAATCCATATTAAATTCAATTCCTGAAAATGACTCGAAATCGATCCCGCGATCATAAAGATCTGCCTGCCACCAATCCGAGGTGAGGGTGAGTCGTCCCATGATCAATCCAGTCCCGTGACGATAAGCATGCTCAACTTGATTTGTGACTACCTCAGAAAGGGCTAACGCAAACTCATCGATCACTCCGGGTTTGCTGCTCTCCGGAAGGTTTAATCCTAATGATTGCCAAGCCCATTCTACGAAAGGACTGATGGCTGAAATTTTACTCGGAAGGACAAAGGGTAGTACTTTCTGTGATTCATCATCACTGTCGGTTGCTCGGAGCAACAACATGGTTACATCATCTCGGATCGGCAGGCTATCACAAAATACCTCAACCGCCTTAACAATCACTGGAATCTGATCTTCCGCCTTGGCGGAATGAATGGTTTCAATTATATCCGATAGGCGTTGAGCTCCAAACACCTCCCCAATAGGGTTCTCCGCTTCAGTCACGCCATCGGAATAGAGTAGGAAAACGTCACCCGGCTCTAAACTCAATCCTCTCGTTCGACAACTTAAAAATTGTTGAACGCCAATCGGTAACCCCGTGGCAGGCAGGAATTCGATCCAACTTTGCTGTTTATGCCAAACGGCAGCTTCGACGTGACCTGCTGATGCGTAGGCTACGCGCAGAGGCTTGGTGTCAATCCGTGCAACCGCAGCGGTGACAAAGGCCTGAGCCTTTTCAAGATCAGCATAAATAGAACGGTTGATGTCTGCAAGTAATTGGGCTGGGTCGCGTTGATAAGGAGCCTCACCATGAAACGTCGCATGAACCACGGCTGTGAGGATCGCGGCCGGCATCCCTTTTCCAGCAACATCAGCGAGCATGAGGATGGGTTCACCTGTCCGAGTATGAGCAATATCATAAAAATCGCCTCCCACTCTACGAGCGGGTCGCAAACGCGCTGCAAGCTCACAACCTTTCACCTCAGGTAAACGAATTGGCAGCAAATTCGATTGTATCTCGGCCGCAATGGACAATTCCCGTTCCAGACGCTCGCGTTCCTCACGTGCTCTACGGGCTTGGGAGGCCTCAATTAATGCGCCTACATGTTCAGCGACCGATGACAATAATTGTGCATCATTGGCATCGTAAGCACCTTCCTCAGAATTGACGAAACCAAGCAAACCACAAGCTCCCTCAGATGAGACCAGAGGAGCGATAATTAAATCCGTAACCTCTGCAAAAAGATCCATATTGCCATCGTAGAGAGCGCGCACTTCCGTGAGGCTCATGGGGCGTCCCATTTCGATTAGCCGTTGATAAAGTCGCGAGGGGAGGTATATCGATTGACCTGATGATATTACATTTGGCTTGCCTGTGCTATTTTCAATCGCCAGAAACACATCCCCGGAACCGATAACCAGCGCCAGTGAAGCGACGATTGATTCGAGCATTTCATGCAACTTCACTGAACCGCCAGCAATTTTTGTTAACTCGTATAAGAAGGTTAATCGATCCCAGGCCTTGACCAATTCAGCAGAAAGATCAATGGAGACTTTTTTCTCACGATTGACAGCTGAAAGTAAATTAGCCCAATCGGATAGAATCGATTCCCAAGGACCTTTTTTTGATGCCCAGGCAAGGAGTGAGCTGCTGCCGGGAGCAAAGCTATCCAGAGGCAATAGCCACCATATACGACTTTTATATTGATTACCAAGGATAGTCTCGAATTTTCGATAGGCGCGTGGGACTTTTTGAGGAAGTTCTACTTCGTCAGCAATCGCCTTCAGATCTTCGTCTGAATGGATTATATACAATTGACCCGCAGTTAATGATTGCCAAGTGGAGGCCAATTGATGCACCAAATCAGGTAATTCCTGCTTCATGGGATATACTGTAGCCTAGCTCTTCAACTGAGGCAACCCCCCAAAAGGATTTTTGATAAGATTTTATCGCACTCTTCTTCTATATAACGTATTCGTGCCAAAAATATTTCTGAGAAAGGCCAGGATTTATATCCTGCCCCTATAGTAGAATCAAGCAAACCATTTGCCCACTGAATGATAACTCGAGCATTGGATGGGATCACATCGTAATTAGGGTTCCACAAGTAAATCCAACCATAATCGCAACAAACCTAAAGGAGCAATGAAAATGGATGCGAATGTGACTTGGAAAGGACGTCTCAGTTTTATTGGCACCGCTGATACAGGTTTCTCACTCCCTCTGGGAGCGGAAACAGCGGTTGGAGGAGACAACGATGGTTTTCGACCGATGGAATTGATTCTGCTCGGCCTAGCTGGTTGTACCGCCATGGATGTGATCTCTATCCTGATGAAAAAACGACAACAAGTTACTGCATTTGAAGTTCGGGTTAAAGCGCAGAGAGCCTTGGAACATCCGCGTGTCTTTACGGAGGTTCACATCGAATATCACGTTACCGGCTATAAAGTCGACGCAGACGCAATAGAAAGAGCAATCGAGCTTTCCGAAACCCAATATTGCCCAGCTCAGGCAATGCTCTCCAAGATTATGCCCATTCAACATACATATTTCGTAAAAGAAGCTGGAAATTCTTAAGATTAATTTCAAAACCAAAGCCATCTGGAGCTGCAATCGAAATCACGTGCTCGACATGCATTTTCCCAGTTATGAAACCTCACCGAAATCAATAATTTAACTTCTCTATGCGAGATATGCCTTTCTGTTCGAACGGAAAAATGGAGCAAAAATCAATTGATGGTGAAATAGGTATAGTGATATTGGATGCGTCCATCACGAATGCCCAATGTATCACTCCCATCCAATACCGTTCCACGATCACTGGTCGCTTTCCAAGTAAAATGACGAGTTGAGCCCATACCTCTTTTCTCGTTGAGTTCAATGGTGACATTGGGCAATAATTGACCGAAGAACACCCGATACCATTCTTCGATGGCTTCTAGGCCAACCACGGTACGAGCAACAGTGATGTGAGCAGCGTTTGGCTGATAAAGTTGAAGCAATCCGTTCCCTTCCCTTTGATTGAGCCTCTCAATAAGTTGATCCACGATGTCGACTTTGGGAGTCTCATCCGGCCACTCAAACTCAGCGATCGCCTTCCACACCTCCTCCATCTCAGGGGCAAGCGCATTTGCCATGGACCAAAAATTGACTGCAGTCTGTCCCAGCTCTTTGACTTTTGTCATAAAGCGGATAGTCTCGTCGGCTGTTGGTCGCCATTCTTTGGTCGCGTAGGCGGGGCCAGTGGAAATGGTGGGTCGAGTGACTTTTAAAGCTTGATATTGTTCAAGGCAACGTTCAATTTGCTTCTCCGGATTGCGTGCTCCTTCGAAATATACCTGTGGCATGTTCAGATCACACTTCTCGAGAAATGCCTCATAAGGCACGCCTGGGTGGAATAATGGATATCGATAGGTGCTCAATGCAATCGGTACATCAGGCAACCCTTTCTTTAATTCCTCCATATAGATTTCCGCTGCTTTTTTCCTGCCCGATAGCTTATATTCGGCCTCCGCATCAATGACATATCCTTCCAAGCCCAATTCCTTCATCCGTCTGATTCCCAATTGAGCCTCGCCCATCGCATCTTTTCCACGAACATAATGCCATCCCCAGACCTTAATCCCTGCCCCCCATAAAGCATCACGAAGTGGCGGCACCAAATCAACCTCCTCATCGTAATTGAAGTTGTAGACCCAATCGAAACCATCCGCAATCTTGATTAAAATGTGTGACAGACCGGCTTCTGCCGCCTTATCGGCAATCGCATGTGGATCACCATTCAGAACCTTCGGTATTTTCCAAATGAAATAACCTTTTCCAGAGAGAGTCATCTCATGACCTCCAAACTGCAATGAAATAGTTTATCGACCAATAGAGGGAATAACAAGTTCTTATATTTAGTATTCATCTCATACTCGGTGTGATTTTTTTCTGTCTCAACGCACTTGCTCTACGAAGCGCGTCGCGACCGAATCTGTCTCGGATGGCATCAATCGCTTCCAGCAAGCGGCTCTCCTCTTCCCAAGATCGATCGAAAAGATGGAGTTGGCGCATTGGACTTCCCAGATCCGAGACGCCAATACCCAACAGACGCACTTTTTTTCCCTTTTTCCATACTGCTTGAAAAAGCTGGAGCGAAGTCTGGTAGATCTCTTCATCTTGGTCAGTCGGTTGATCCAAGCGCATTTGTCGAGTGATTGTATTAAAGTCAGGCCATCGTACTTTAATCCTCACTTTAGTTCCTGCCAATCCCTCATGACGCAAACGACCGCCAAGTTCTTCGCTCATGATTAACAAGGTCCTGTGTAATTGGGTTTCGTCTGATACATCTTTCGGATAAGTATGTTCACTAGAGATCGATCGTCTTGTATGGCTCTCTTCCACGGGGCGATCGTCGTAACCTTTTGCCTTTGCTGCAAGTTCCGGGCCACGTTCACCAAATAATTCCTTCAATTGCCGTTCTGATAGGGCTGCAATTGCTCCAATTGTGGTGATCCCGATTCTCAATAAAATTTCTTTGGATTTCGGACCGATCCCCCAAAGCATATCCACGGGCAAGGGTGCAAGAAAATCCGCCTCCTCTCCAGCTGGAACGACAACCAAACCCTGTGGTTTTCCCACTTCAGTTGCGATTTTTGCAACCAATTTATTGGTTGCCACCCCCCAGGAAGTAGGTAATCGAAAGCGTCCTTCAATGAGTCTCTCGAGATATCGAGCGATCTCCTCTCCAGTTTCAAGTGCATCGCTCACATCAAGGAAAGCCTCATCAATGGAGATTGGCTCTACGATTGGGGCAGATTCACGTAGCAGCTCCATCACTTCATGCGAAACCTTTAGATAGGTTTTATGGTCAGGTCGCAGGATTATCAGATCCGGACATCTCCGCAGTGCGAGTGCGGTTGGCATTGCTGATCGAATTCCATAATCACGCGCTGGGTAGGAGGCCGAGGAGACGACACCCCGCGAACCTGGTTGCCCTCCGACCACAAAAGGGCGCCCATGGTATTCCGGATGACGTAATAACTCAACGGAACAGAAGAAGGCATCAAGATCGACATGTAGGATTTTCCGTGTCACCCACCCCTCCCAAAATTGAGACGAGAGCTCATACTTTTTTCCTATACACCCAGGCATATTCTAATCCCAGGCGAAGCCGAAACGATGAAGCCCTCGGCTAAAACAGCCACAAGGATTGTTGCAGGAAATTCCGAGTGATCCGTGATCGAAATTTCCCTACACCACTCCAAAAAGACCAAGGTCACGAAGCGAACAATCCATATAGCTATTTTTCCGAATACATGTTCGAAGGTGAGAATCGTGCAATTGACATGCTGATAAGCATCGTTATAATCTAATCACCTTGATGGGAGACAAATTGTGAGCATAAAATTAAATAAAACCACGTCTAACTTTGAAGAGATTCTCCAGCCCAAGCAACGTATCACAGACTTTTCACAGCATCCGGCAGCGGCAGCACTGGCACGTTTCAAGGCAAATCCAAGGGTCAGCCGGATTCGGCTGATCGTACCTCAAGACGCCTGCCCAGCTTGCCGACATCTAGAAGGGGAATACGATAAAGAGTCGGTTCCGGAGTTGCCCCTCCTGGATTGCTCACACCCCCTCGGTTGCCGCTCATTCTATGAGCCAAAACTCGAAGAGGTTTATCCTTAGTCGTCAGGGAGATCCTCCCCTTCTTCATCTTTGTCTCTTTTAACATCCGATCTTTTAGAGTGTAACTTGCGCGCCAGTTCGAGCGCTTCTTCTTGGGTCGCAATTTCTCCACAATAGCGCGCTTCTTCAATTTCGGCCATCATTCGACCAATCTCAGGGCCAGGGGTGATTCCAAGGGCATCCGCCAGTTCATTTCCACGAACCAATGCGGGTAAATCGAAGCGGATATCGGATGGCTCGATATAGGCCGATAACAATTTCTTGGCTACTTCTACCCGCGCCGAAAGGAGCTCGAGATTCATCGGTGGATTTTGCTTACCGAGCAGATCGGCCAATGAGAGCAAGACAACATCGATCCCTGCCTCCCCCACTCGTTGAAAAAAACGATAAATCGCCCGGCGGGTTATCTCTTTCTCACGCTCCAGGAAGGCCGGCCGCATATGATGTCGGATGACTCGCTCCAGCCATTGGATCTCTGCTTTGCTTAACCGCAATTGTTCTGCGCGTGAGCGCGAAAGATCTGCACCCACCTGTTCATGGCGGATAAAACGGATACGTCCTTCGCGAATTTCGAAACAGGTCGGCTTACCTATATCATGAAGAAGCGCTACAAAGAAGAGCAACTGACGACATGTTCTGCCAAAACCAATTTCCTGCTCCAGGTGATCATTGATCCCAGCTCGAAATCGCCCTAAGCGAAAGGCGATCTCGCCCCATATTAATTCGGATGTTCTTTTGGGATCGTGACTGCGTGCCAGGACCTCTAGAAGAACCCCCAACTGGTCAACAACGGCTAGTGTATGTTCCCATGCGGTGAATTCATGCGGAGGCGATTGTTGCAAACCACGGAGAGCATCAAGCTCGGGAAACAGGATCGAAAGCAATCCGAGATGATCCATCAATCGAAATGCGCGACCTGGGCGAGGAAGGTCAATGATGCAGAAGAATTCATCACGGATCCGTTCCGCAGAGACTCGATGGAGAGAGGGAGAAAAAGCACGGATTTGCTGAAGTGTATGACCATCAATCTGAAGATCGAATTGAAAAGATAGCCGTATTGCCCGCAAGCTTCTCACCGGATCAGCCTCGATGCTGGTCGATCCACATGCGCTCAAGAGGGGGTCTTTTAAATCCTGCAGACCTCCGGTGGGATCGATCAAATGGCTTGATTCAGAGAGGTCGATTCCCAGGGCGTTGATTGTGAAATCGCGAGAGAATAAATCATCCTCAATCCCCTCACCCCTCAAACGAGCGAAATCAATGAAATATCTCCCCTTCGTATCATGAAGGATCACACGGCCTGCATCGCGCTCCCGATCCAGATCGAAATAATGCCCTCCCAAGCGATTCGCCAGATTCCTGGCAGCTTCCCGCGCCTCCCCCTTCACTGCAAAATCATAATCCATCGGCTCGAGCCCAAGCAATCGATCACGAATGGCTCCTCCAACCAGCCATATTTTTGTTTTTTGATGGGTATCCACCAAAACTTTAAGCAGCCAATCCGGCAGAAAACGAATCTGAGCCATTAGATCAAACGATTCAATCAGGTTGAATGTACTTTCCAGGCTGTACGACCCCGATGAATGGGAGATTGCGGTAATACTCATCCAGATCCAGACCATAACCAAAAACGAATTTATCTGCGATCTTAAAACCACGGTAATGAATGGGAACATCCACTTCACGCCGTTCATATTTATCCAATAGAGTACATACTCTCAATGAACTAGGCTCTCTGGTCTGTAACATGGCGAGCACCGAGGCAATGGTTTTCCCGCTGTCGATAATATCCTCCACAATGAGCACATTACGCCCGGCGATGGAGGTCGTAAGATCAAAAGAGATTCGCACGTGGCCTCCGGATTCCCTTACACCAGTCCCGTAAGAGGAGACAGCCATAAAGTCGATCGTATGGGGAACACTGATCGAACGCATCAGATCAGTCAGGAACATCACCGCTCCTCGTAAAATGCAGATCAGGAAAAGATCTTTCCCTTGATAATCATGGCTGATTTCCGTTCCTAATTCACGAATGCGCGTTTGGAGTTGTTCCTCCGGGATGAGAATTCCCTCCATGAAACGATGGTAATCGAGTGTACTCATGTCCTTGGCACCTCATGATGTAATCGGCAGCGAGCCTCATAAAGCTCACTCGCTCCAACCACAACCACGGGATCATCATACTTGGCCGGCCGGTCATTGATCAGTCGTTGTGTTCGGGAAGCGGAATCTCCACATACCATGCAAATAGCATGTAATTTATCCACATGCTCGGCTTGCGCCATGAGGATTGGCATCGGGCCGAATGGCTCTCCTCGGAAATCAGTGTCCAAACCTGCAACCAGCACGCGAATGCCCTCATCCGCAAGTTGCTGTACGACCTGAGTGATCCCAGCATCGAAGAATTGGGTTTCATCGATCCCTACAACAGTAGTATCCTTCTCAATCCGGCTTCGGATTTCAGCCGAAGAGGGCACAGGGGTGGCCTCATATTCCGAGCCAGCATGAGAAGTGACTTTATCGGTTGAGAAGCGAATATCGATAGCCGGTTTAAAGACCTGGATCTTCTGACGTGCGATTGTTGCTCTTCTCAAACGCCGGATCAGTTCATCCGTTTTACCGCTGAACATGGAGCCAGTGATTACTTCCACAAAACCGTTGCCATGCTTCATTCCATTCCTCCAACGCCGATAGAATAAAAAAGGGCAGGTACGTTACACCTGCCTTGAGTTTACACCAAGCTTCAAATGTCGTAAAAGGTTTAATAGACTTTGAGCTCTAAAGCTGCTTCCGGCAACTCGAAACCTCGTTGTCGTAGGTTACGTTTTAAATCCGCCAGGCTTTTACGACCGAAGCCATCGATTGCCAATATTTTCGTCTCACCCTCACTCAGAAGCTCAAGCACCTGACCGACATTTATAATACCTGCATTCTCCAATGCTGTCGTTGGTCTCTTCCCAAGTTCCAGCTCAGCAATAGATAGCTCCGGGGAAGTCCGTGCTGCTTCTCGATCCACGATCTCTTTCATGTAATCTTCGCGCGCTTGAAGTTTCTTGTAGAAACGATCAACCTGACCTTCTGTGTCAACGATGCGCTGCTCACCCGTATAAAATGGGTGACATTGGGAACACACATCCGTATGAATCACTTCCGTCGTTGACCCTGTGGTCCATGTATTGCCACAAGCGCAAATTATCTTCGCCTCAGAGAAATATTTGGGATGAATACCCTCTTTCATTCAATCTCATCCTTTCCCGGGATAGACCATTCACCTTTACCGGATTTTAGCTCCGATGAAAACCTATGGGTCTTTCCTTTAGTCCACTCTATTGGGTTTGCTCTAGCGAAATAACATTTACTCGTTTATGCCCGCCACGGGCAAAATCAAACTTTACGATCCCATCCATGGTCGCGAATAGGGTATCATCCTTGCCAATACCCACGTTGATACCCGGATGAATGCGCGTCCCACGTTGTCGCACGAGGATATTCCCCGAAAGAACCACCTCGCCCCCATACTTTTTAACCCCTAGACGTTTTGATTGACTGTCTCGGCCGTTCCTACTTGAACCGCCACCTTTCTTATGTGCCATTTCATCCCTCCTCCCCGCACTTTCTGGTTATTTCTTTGAAGTTTGCGCGGTAGGTTTGCTCGTTTTTGAACTCGGTTTTTTCTCGCCGCCGGTTTTCTTTTTCTCACTCGAAACAGGCGTCGTCTTTTTCACTTTTGCTTCCGTCTGCCTTGCTTTGCTGCTTTTCTCTTTCGCAGTTGTTTGGCTTGCTTTGCTGCTTTT
>CAYGXU010000037.1:12208-28141 GCA_964353875.1 uncultured Anaerolineaceae bacterium
CTTGCTTTGCTGCTTTTCTCTTTCGCAGTTGTTTGGCTTGCTTTGCTGCTTTTTTCCTTCGCAGTAGCTTGACTTGCTTTTCTACTCTTTTCTTTTGCAGGACTCTCGCTTGCCTTGCGAACCTTCTCTTTCGCGGCAGGTTGAGTTGTTTTTCTAGCTTCCTCTTCAATCGCGGTTAGGCCTGCTTTGGTACTCTCCCTCACTTGAGCTGGTTCGTCTACTTCAGCGGATAATTCAGTAGTTTTCTTTGAGGAGGCCAAGCCAACCTTGCTGATCAGAACCCGCGTATATTGATGCCGATGTCCGCTTCTCCGTCGATATCGTTCTTTGGGGATATATTTGAAGACAAGGATCTTTGGACCTTTGATCTGAGCTAAAACCTTGCCTTCAACCGAGGCGCCCTGAACATACGGATGGCCTACAGATACCTTCGAGTCATCGACGAGAAGAAGCACCTCCTTCCAGATTATTTTATCCCCGATAGCGTGAGGGAGACGATCTACCTCAATTGTCTCGCCTTCTCGGCTTACATACTGCTTTCCCCCCGCTTCGATAATGGCATATTTCATCCTCTTCCTCCAACTTCGCTTCGCCATCCCGCTCGCGCCAATCGCCAGCTGACGGGGAAGTGGCGGATTCACACACCCGCCCCACCCGATAGAGGAGGGGCAGGCTGGAAGATTATAAACGGCGCTCCATTCAGTGTCAATACATGAATATTTGCCGGCAGATATCAATCGGCCGCAACCATCTCCGTATCCCCAAGATTGACTCCCTCTGCACCATCGAGCCGATCATCATGGAGGACAACTTTCTCACCAGGAAAACCCGTGCCTGCTGGGATGAGTTTGCCAATAATGACGTTCTCCTTTAGGCCTCGCAGGTAATCGATCTTGCTCTCGATCGCTGCTCCCGCTAGCACTTTAATCGTATGCTGGAAAGAGGATGCGGAGAGGAAAGACTCCGTACTCAACGATGCTTTGGTCACTCCAAGCAAGACTTGTGATGCCCGTGCTGGACGTTTTCCTTGCTTAACGATCTGCTCATTGATCTCTTTCAGGTAGAGACGATCAATCAGATCCCCGGGAAGTAACGTCGTGTCCCCGGGATTAGTCACCTGGACTTTGGAGAGCATCTTGCGTATGATGACTTCGAAGTGTTTATCGTTGATATTTTGACCTTGTGAGCGATATACTTTCTGCACTTCGGTCATGAGATAAAGCTCAGACTCTTCACGCCCTTTAATTCGTAAAATACGATGTGGATTGAGAGAGCCCTCTGTTAGTCGTTGTCCTGCCAGGATGTGATCACCCTCTCTTACCAATAAACGAGCACTCGCGGGGATCTCATATTCATGCTCTTCAACCTCATCGTAAGAAACAATCACTTTTTGGTCTTCGAGACGAGTACGCCCAGCATGAGAGGCAACGATCTTGGATTTGCCGCGTGTAGCGATAATCTCTCCTTCTTCAATCTCGGTGCCATCAGACACTTTCAACGACCAATTCCCCGGAACGTGATACTCATCTTTCAGCAGTCGGCTGTCTACTACACTAACCATTCTTTGCCCATCTGGGACATCCGGAAAGATGACATGAACAGTTCCGGCGATATCCGACGTGATCGCCTCGCCTTTGGGCTTTTTACGCGCTTCGAATAACTCCTCAACACGCGGCAGACCCGTAGTAATATCGCCGCCAGCAGCGACACCACCAGTGTGGAATGTGCGTAAGGTAAGTTGAGTACCAGGCTCGCCAATCGACTGAGCAGCGACGATCCCAACTGCTGCACCTAGCTGCACGGGCTTGCCTCGACCGAGATCCATACCATAGCATTGAGCGCATAAACCGAAACGCAATTCACACGTGAGCGGCGATCTCACATAGATCTCTTGAATTCCAGATTCCTCCAGTTGAGTGGCCAAAGCGCGAGTTATGAGTTCGTCCCGCTTTACTAGTATCTCACCTGTCTTCGGATCGACAACTTGTTTTGCAACAATGCGACCGAAGATTCGCGTACTAAATTCTTGATCGGCCACGTTGTCTGAGTGGCGAATCCATAATCCCTGCTCTGTTTCGCAATCATCAGAATTAATGATGACATCCTGGGCGACATCAACCAAGCGACGGGTGAGATAACCCGCATCTGCAGTCCGTAATGCGGTATCCGTAAGACCTTTTCGAGCGCCGTGAGTAGAGATGAAGTATTCCAGAGTTGTCAGACCGTCACGGAAGCTGGATCGAATGGGCAATGGGATGATCCTACCTGCTGGGTCAGCCATTAAACCACGCATTCCTGCCAGCTGGGAGATCGGTCCAAATCCTCCCTTGGTGGCACCCGAGATGGCCATAGAGCTTAGGTTCCCCGCAGGATCCATGTACTTGCGCACTTCCGCTGCCACTTTGCGTGTGGTTTCCTGCCAGAGCTCAATGATCCGCTCCTTCTGTTCTTGCTCAGTGAGTAAGCCGCGCTGGTAATCCTGTCTTACAGCCTCAGCCGCTTCCAGGGTTTCTGCAAGAATCTGATCTTTGGTAGGCGGTACGGTGATATCCGAAATGGCAATGGTCGTGCCTGATCGAGTTGCGAATTCAAAACCAATATCCTTGATCGCATCCACAACCGCAGGAGTACCACCCTCACGCAGAAGGTGGTAAACCTCAGCCACCAATTCTTGAATCGATCCTTTATCCAAAGTCCGGTTGACGAATTGCAATTCGGGTGGGAGGATGCGATTAAATAAAACTCGTCCAACGGTCGTATCGAGTATGCGTTTCTCCGGTTCTGCCAGACGTTCATCGTTTTCATCATACCAAGTTTCGACCAATAACTTGATAGGCGTATGAACCTCAACCACACTAAGGCTATACGCCATCTCAACTTCATCGAAATCGACGAAACTGCGACCTGCCCCACGGCAGTCCTTGCCATCTAAGGTCATCGTCAGGTAATAAACCCCTAGCACCATGTCCTTGGTTGGACCAACGATAGGGTCCCCATCTGCGGGTTTTAGCAGATTCTTCGTCGAAAGCATTAATTCACGCGCCTCTTCCACCGCCTTGTGAGAAAGGGGTACATGAACGGACATTTGGTCGCCATCGAAGTCCGCATTAAATGCAGCACAAACCAAGGGATGCAATTGAATCGCCTTCCCCTCCACAAGGAGGGGTTCAAAGGCCTGAATCCCAAGGCGGTGGAGTGTGGGTGCACGGTTGAGCAGAACAGGCCGATCTTTGATGACCTCTTCCAACACTTCCCACACTTCAGGACGCTCACGTTCGATGATGCGTTTTGCACCTTTCACGTTGGCCGCATAGTTGTAGGAAACCAGTTTTGAGATTACAAACGGGCGGTAAAGCTCTAATGCCATCGTCTTCGGCAACCCACACTGAGATAGTTTCAAATGGGGACCGATCACAATCACAGAGCGGCCAGAATAATCCACTCGCTTTCCCAACAAATTTCGTCGGAAACGTCCTTTCTTACCTTTCAGCATATCGCTCAAGGATTTAAGTTCACGACGCCCACGTCGCGAAAGCGCCTTGCCTCGTTGTGCATTATCAATCAAGGAATCGACCGCCTCTTGCAGCATCCGTTTTTCATTCCGTACAATCACATCCGGAGCGCCAAGTTCAACCAACCGTTTTAGGCGATTGTTACGATTGATCACACGCCGATAAAGATCGTTCAAGTCAGAAGTTGCAAAACGTCCGCCATCCAACTGAACCATGGGACGCAAATCTGGAGGGATTACGGGCAAGACCGTCAAGATCATCCACTCTGGTCTGTTGCGTGAACGGCGAAAAGATTCGACGACATTCAGCCGCTTGGTAGCTTTCTTCTTGCGCTGCTTACTCCGAGTTGTACGAATCTCATTCCATAATTCTTCCGCTAGTTTGTCGAGATCCAATTCCTGCAAAATTTCGTAAAACGCTTCCGCTCCCATGTCAGCACGAAAGACTTGCCCCCATTTCGTTTTGAGTTCCCGGTAGCGAGCCTCACCCAAAAACAACAATAGTCGAATTCCAAACAACTCCTCCCGATCTTGCCGCAAACCATCACCAGTTGTCTGGTACGTTTCATCGGGCATTTCTTCGACATCACCAATTGCTGTTTCGAGCACCTTTTTTATCTCTTCGATCTCCACTTCGATCACGGAGACATCTCGATCGCGTTTCTCCTTGAGAGCTGCTTCAATCTCATCCAAATGAGCTTTGACTGCAGTTTGTACGCGTGTGATATGGTCATTCGTGATGATTTCCCCTTTATCCGCGATCAGCGTATCCAATGTCGTTAAATGAATGGGGACGCGGATTGTCTTCCCTAATTTCGTGGAGAGTTCATTTTCGAGGCGCTGACCCTCCTTAATCACTGGTTCAATTTGCGCAGCAACTTCTTCATCGTAACCCTCGATCGCTTTCCTTTTTTTCTCTTCCAGCGCCACTAATTGCTCAAGATAAGTTCCTTTGACCTCTTCGATTTTCAGCTCGAGGGTCTCCTGGCGGTTCTTTTCTAGGCGATGGATCTCTTCCTCGATGCGCTTCAACGCTCTGCGCCTGGCATCCTCATCGATATGTGTCACTACATATTGAGCAAAGTACAACACGCGATCCAGGTTTCGTCTGGAAATATCCAGAAGCAAGCCTAAATAAGAAGGCACACGTCTTGTGTACCAAACATGCGCAACAGGGGCTGCCAAGCTGATGTGCCCCATGCGTTCACGCCTCACGGATGACCGTGTGACCTCCACTCCGCACTTTTCACAAGTGATCCCCTTGAAACGTATGTTTTTATATTTTCCGCAATAGCACTGCCAATCTTTGGTTGGGCCAAAGATCGCCTCACAAAATAATCCATCTTTTTCTGGTCGTAACCGACGATAATTAATTGTTTCCGGTTTCAGTACCTCGCCATATGACCAACTCAGTATTGTTTCTGGAGAGGCAAGACTAATGCGTAACGCTCGAAAACCTTTGGCTTCCACCCAAAATCCTCCCGAGATGATCTCTTATGCATCGATCAGAGTGATCCGAAAATTCGAACAAACGTGCTAATCGATAGACAAACTAAAAGAAGCGCATGAGATCATTTCTCCTCAAGCGCTTTTTAATTGCGCCGACCGCATTTTGCATACATTCCCCAGAATTATATGTCACTCAATGCAATTGTCAAGGTACATATTGGACCTTACTTATCCCTTTTCTGTTAAAGCCCTTCGTACGAGGCTATCTAAAGTTGATTACTGTTCAGCTCCGGAAAGAAACGACTAGTTAGGGTGGATGGGCAACTCGATCGTGAAAGCGCTTCCGGCACCGAGTTGGCTACTCACAAGCACATGCCCGCCATGCTGCTCAACAATGGTTTTTACAATGGCCAATCCCAAACCTGGTTTCTCTTCATTCGGAATATGCTCCTTACGAATACGATAAAACTTTTCAAAAAGCCGGGCTTGATCTGCAGGTGCAATGCCAACACCTGTATCTTCAACCCTGATCCACTGAACCTCGCCTCTCTGACCAGCACGAATAGTCACACGTCCATTGGCTGGCGTGAAAGATATGGCATTATCCACCAGGTTAGCTAATGCTTGTCGAACCAATGTGGGATCGATTGTGATCGGCTCCATTTCACCCTGCATGTCGACCATGAGAGAAATCTGCTTGTTTATGGCAAACGGACGATAGGTCTTAAGCACCTCATCGATAATGCGTTCAACCCGGATTTCCTCATGTTTCAAACCTAGGCCTGCCTCAATTCTACCGAGATCGAGCAAGTGGTCGACAAGTTCGGTCATTTGATCAACACTATCTAAAACCTTCTGACTGAATTCACGTTGCTGTTCATTGAGAGTGCCAACCATTGAAAGCATAGTGACATAGCCACGCATTAATGATAGTGGCTTCCGCAGGTCGTGACTCACGGTTGAGACAAATTCGGATTTCATCATCTCCAATTTTTTATAGCGTGTGATATCCCATAGAACGCAGACATTTCCTGATAGATCCTGCTTCCTACCCCTGATGGGTGTCACTGCAGCAAAGAGGGATCGCCCTCCCTCGAGACTAATCTCACGTGTCTTCGCTTCGCCTTCTTGATTTAATACCCATTGGGCGACATCGGGAATAACCGTAACTTCGGCGAGCAACTTCCCGCTTGCTTCCGTAACCGGTATGGTGAATAGGTCCTCTGATGCCGGATTGGCAAGGGCGATGCGCCCCTCTTTCGTAATCACAATAATGGCATCTGGAGTGGCTTCCAAGATCGCTTCCAATTGGTTTCGTTCTTCCTCTGCGCGCTGATAAGAACGAGCATTCGCAATCGCTATGCCAAGTTGCCCGACTATGATTGAGAGTAAATTTCTCTCACTACCTGAGAAGGCATGAGGTTCACGATGTCCAATCCAGATACACCCTAAAAATTGACCTTCATTGATAATGGGTAAAGCCAACAGGGCTTCAAGCTCCGCTTCCAGACGGTTTAGATTCAATAGCGCCTGAGCTCGCGAGGGATTTTCAAGGATGAAATGCCCTCTCTCCTTACTGAGCTGGAAAATCTGCTCATCCAGATCCGACCAATTGCCAGGATCATGCCCAGCCATATAATTCTCCCTGGTTTGTCCCTCATTTAAAGCGGATACAAGGATCAAGCGAACCATGTCCGCATTGGTCAGTTCACGGATCCCATCGAGAATGGGAGGAATCACATTGGTTAATTCAAGACTTGAGGCGATTTGCTGATTAACCGCTAATAAGAGATCCATCTCGTCCAATCTTGCCTGAAGCGCAGAACGCATTCTCTCAAAAGCGGCTGCCAGGATGCCGATCTCATCCGCTCCTGTAACAGGAACCTTTTGACTTAATTTACCACGCGCGATTGATTCGGCGATCGCAGCCATCTCCCTCAACGGGCGTGTGAGTTGCCGGCCGATTCCATAGAGAACAGCAATAATGATGATACCCGTTACCCCGATCACGGCAAGGATTCGCAAACTTAAACTCAATGTCAGGCTATCGACTATTTTGTATGGTCTTTCAATCACCACATACCAAGGATACCCAACAACAGCATAGGGATAAACCAGCTGCTTCGCTCCGTCAATCACATGTATCTGGAGCTGGTTGGCTGCCTCCACATCCACATCGGAAGGAGTCATAACCATGGCGATATCCGAATGGACAATTATCCTTCCAACATCATCCAGCAAATAGGCTTTACCCTCTGAAAATTGCTTCAAACGATCGAATATTGGACGCATGAATGGATTTACACTCAAGTCTGTCCATCCAGCAAGCACGCCCTCGATTGCACCATCCTCTAAGGAAATTGGTGCCAGGAAAACCAGTTGTGCGGCTTGTTGAGCTCGATCGGGGGGTAGGATCACTTGAACGGGTATTCCATTCGTAGCTTCATCCAGGGCATCTCTAAATTCAAGAGAAAATTCCGACAGAGTCTTTACACCCCCTGTTTGAGCAATAAAATTGCCCTCCTTACCGATAACAGCCAGTTGAACAAAGAATGGAAATAGATTGACCCTTCGGTCCAACTGTTCCTGAACCTGAACTTGATCCCCAATATTCGGACTAAGTTCATCCGCATAGGTTTGAGTTAATGTCCGTCCGGTTCGAATAAAGTCAGGTATAGTGCTGCCAATTTGAATTGCACTTTGCTCCATCTCCTGCGCAGCTGAGTCCTGCGCAAAATCCCTCAAGAATAGCCGATTGGCAATAAAAATTAATCCGCTGGAGAAGAGCCCCAGACATATAAATGCAAGCAGCAGTTTCGTTGCTAGCGATTTTCGATAAGGACCCTGAGAAAGCCAACGAGGAGAGAACCATTCGTGCGGAAAAACGCTTTTTATCACTTCAGCAAGCAATCCTGCGATAGCCAATTCGGCCGTTTCCGCCAGCAAGAAATTATTCATATTAGACAATATCGTTCCGAGGCTATCTACTAGGCTCCCCTCCAAGTGCATAAGGAATTCGATGGCAGCAAGGAAACCGAAGATGCCCCCTCCCAAAATTCCGCTAATGCTTGGGTGGCGTAAAGCCTTTCCGATGAGATCATCATAATCACAGCGAATCATCCAGGTAATGACTCCTGCCTGCAGAGTGACGTGCAAGGGCGTGAAAATGGAGTGCGTGCTCCATGCACCTTCGGCCACTCCAACGATCAAGCCGACGATCATCGCCTGCTGTGTCCCTAATAAACCACCTGCCAGAATCCATGGCAGAGCACTGAGCAAAGCAATGGTTACTTGATACGGGATGATTAACTCAGTGAGGTGGCTTGATAATGGCAGTCGAACATGAAATAAACCAGCTGCCGGAATTGCCGCTAAGGAAAAATAAAGCAGAGACAGGAAAGAATGCTTCCGATCTTTGGGAGGGTCTAAACGGATTCGCCGTCGACTAAGGAGGACCATCGAAACCAAAGCAAGGAGGTATAGAAACACAAGTGCATATCCAAGAGGTTTTGATGGTAAGTTGAGGGAGAAGGTCCCCTCGAAACCCCATAACACAAAGACCATAATACACCAGTTGCAAGTTATGTGCCGGGAATTATAGCATCAACTCTTCTGGCCTCCAATGATAGAAAAAGGTCTAACTTTCCTTCACAACCAGATGCGTGCCAGGAGATTATCTAACGAGAGAGGCAAGTGAAGTCCATGAGCTTTTAGGATTACCTTACTCTCCTATAACTTATATCAAGAGGGTTGCTTGCCGCATAACAAGCTTTATGCTAGACTGCGCTTGAGGAACGGTGCCGACCCCTAGAGGGAGTATCCACCATGGCAGAAAAGATACTCATCATTGATGATGATATCGACACATTAAAGCTTGTCGGGCTGATGCTCGAGAGGCAAGGTTACCATATCGCAGTTGCCAGCAACGGCACCTTAGGGTTGACGAAAGCTGCAAGTGAGAAACCTGACCTGATCTTGCTTGACATTATGATGCCCGATATGGATGGGTACGAAGTAACAAAGCGTTTACGGGCTGATCATTCCCTGGCGCATATCCCCATTATTATGTTCACGGCGAAAACCATGGTCGACGATAAAGTCGCCGGTTTTGAAGCGGGAGTGGATGACTACCTCACCAAACCAACCCATCCAGCGGAGTTAATAGCCCATGTCAAAGCTGTACTCTCCCGAACTGCACAGGCGCGAGCGGAGCCTATTGAAAAGGCAAAAGCGATCGCTTTCCTGGGTGCTCGTGGTGGTTTGGGAACAACCACGTTGTCACTTAATGTCAGTATTTCCTTGCAGCATCGAGGGCATGATGTGCTCCTTGCGGAAATCCGCCCAGGCCAAGGGACGCTTGCCTTGGAGCTTAATGTTAAACAACCCCCCAGTCTATCCAATTTGCTCACCCGTTCCTTGAAAGACATTCATCTCCGCTCGGTTGATAAGGAGATTTTCACCCACAGAACCGGTCTACGAATCCTATTCTCCTCGTCTCGACCGAGAGATATCGAACATGAACAATTGCTCCCTCAAATCGAAGCGGTCATCAGCAATTTATCTGCCATGTGCACCACCTTGGTTCTTGATTTGGGATCCGGATTGCGCCCTTATACCCATACTCTGCTGAGGCAATGTGATCGCATCCTGTTCATTGTCGAACCCAC
This sequence comes from uncultured Anaerolineaceae bacterium, assembly GCA_964353875.1. Taxonomy (GTDB): domain Bacteria; phylum Chloroflexota; class Anaerolineae; order Anaerolineales; family E44-bin32; genus MGNI01. The sequence continues at coordinate 21,836 of CAYGXU010000037.1, forward strand.
CTACCCCACAAATATGATTGGCCATGCTTTGATTGAAGAGCTTGATACGCGTGGTGTAGGTCGACATAAAATCGGCTTGATTTTGGTTAGTCGAGAGCAGACTAGTTTACAAATTCCCTGGCAACAGATTTCCGATGATCTGGGAGTGGAATTGGCAGGAATCATCTCACCCTCGCCTGATCAGGCTCATCAGGCATCTCAATCTGGAACCCCACTCCTCGTACTCCATCCTGCAGGACTCGTAAGCGATCAAATTCATAAGATTGCACTTCATGTTTCAACATTTCTTCCGCCAGTACAAGGTCGAGCTCGCTTGTGAAGATCGAGACGTACTCTCATGAAATCCAACGGGCAGTTGCTTTAATTCGCTCATCAAAAGTAATTGTCGCGCTGACCGGTGCTGGGATTTCCACCCCTTCAGGCATCCCCGACTTCCGCTCACCTGGATCCGGACTGTGGGAACGCTATGATCCCATGAAGGTCGCCTCCCTCGCTGCTTTTCGTTATCATCCGGAGCAATTTTTCGAATGGGCCCGACCCTTAGCGCAAAAAATCTTATCTGCCGAGCCAAATGAAGCTCATTTCGCTCTTGCCCGCCTTGAAAAGGTGGGGATTCTCTGCGCTGTGATTACACAAAACATTGATAACCTGCATTACAAGGCAGGTTCAAAACGTGTCTTGGAAATCCATGGTCATTTGCGTCAAGCGACCTGTGTGCGTTGCTTCCAAGAAGTATCCACACATAATCAACTGGAGGCTTTTGCCGAAGGAAAGGCTATCCCCAAATGCGGGCGTTGTGGTGGTATCCTTAAACCCAATATCGTGTTGTTCGGAGAACAACTCCCAATACAAGTTGTGAAAGATGCCAAGGAGCTTTTCAGGAAGAGCGACCTCATCCTGGTAGTCGGTTCCTCATTAGAGGTTGTGCCTATCGCTTTCTTTCCTCTCGATGCCTTGAATGCTGGTGCACGATTGATTATTATCAACAATGAAGCCACATACCTGGATGAGAGGGCAGATGTCATCATTCATCATGATCTGGCCGAGATCCTACCCGCGCTAGTTGATGAGGTAATAAATGAATAACCCATCCAAAAATAAACAGCAGAGCGACAATCAGGTGCCGGATTATCCGCGCCTCCTTCATCGTTATGCCCGCCTACATGAATTCTCATCTGACCTCGCCTCCACTCTAGATCTAGATATCCTCCTTCATCGTATTGTCGAAGCGGCAAAGGAATTGACTGAATGCGAGGCCGCATCCCTCCTCCTCTATGACTTTCAATCCAAAAACCTCTATTTTCAGGCAGCAACGGATCTCCTTGTTGAGGGCTTGGGCGGGACGGCGGTCCCAACAGACAATAGCATTGCTGGCTGGATCTTCTCACACAGCAAACCTCTTCTGGTTGAGGACGCATTGCAGGATCCGCGTTTCTTTAGAGAAGTAGATGTCCTTACCCGTTTCCAGACCCGCAATATCCTGGGCGTCCCATTGCGTACAAAAGATAAGACCCTGGGAGCGATCGAAGCGGTTAATAAGATCGAGGGATCTTTCGACGAGGAAGATCGTCGACTGCTGGAGACCTTGGCAGCACAGGCAGCAATTGCAATCGAAAACACAACCTTATTTCAACAAAATGATTTAGTAGCCGAGATGGTTCATGAGTTGCGTACGCCTCTCACAGCCTTGACGGCAGTTGCCAACCTGCTGCAGAGAGATGACCTCCCTGATGAACAACGGCATAAATTGGCCAACACACTCAACCTTGAAGTGAAACGACTCAATGAAATGGCCAGTGGTTTCCTAGAGCTCGCCAAACTCGAGTCTGGTCGGTTCCGCTTTAAACGTGAACCCGTTCATCTCGGTGGGTTAGTCGAGGAATGCCTAGAGATTATTCGACCTCAAGCGGATCAAGAGGATATCTCACTCGAAGTTAAATTTGATCATTCCATAACTCCTGTCCATGGGGATCGTAATCGTCTGAAGCAGGTTCTGCTAAATCTCCTAACGAATGCGATCAAGTACAACCGTCGAGGGGGTAAGGTCATTGTGCGTCTTAATCGGGACCAAGAAAATATTCTCCTGATCGTTCAGGATACGGGGCGAGGTATCCCTGCAGAGGCATTGCCACGGATCTTCGATCGTTTCTATCGCGTACCAACGCAGGAAGTGAAGATCCCTGGCACCGGATTAGGCCTGGCAATTGCGAAAAAGATCATCGAGAATCACGGCGGCACAATTCAGGCTGATAGCGAGCTGGGCAAAGGCAGCACCTTCACCTTGCGATTGCCTCCGGATAGCGGTTTGTAGTTCTCTCCTGATAACCGACTTATAACCAATCAGGATTGAATCAATCCCATCTTCAGAAGACTCTCTGACCTATGGGGCTTTTCCTCGATTGTCAAAATTAGAAACAACCTCTTCTCTACTTATTAATAGAGGATCAACTAGAGCCCTGCCCCAGGGCGGAGAGGCATAGGTCGTGGAGTAAAAAACCTCGCCCCTTTAACCACGCCTGCCGAATTGGCGTTCCAATGCATCGACCGATAAATGAATCATCGTGGGTCGCCCGTGAGGACAATTTCTGGGGGACTTACAAATTTCCAGGTCTCGAATCAATTTTCGTTGTTCTTCCAATGAAAGGACTTGACCGGATTTCACCGCTGCACGTTTACAGACCCTAGCAACGATTCGTGCTTCAAATTCATTCGCTAATGGCGTCTCATCCTCCCCAATATCTTCCACCACCACCCTCAGCGATTGTTCCGGATCGGTCATCGATAGAACCGCTGGAACGGCGCGCAGGCGAAAGGCATTCTTTCCAAAAGCTTCAACCTCAAAACCCAGAGACCGCAATAATTCGATATTCTCTTCGATGATCTCAGCTTCCTGCTTTGCCAATTCAATGGTCTCAGCTCCGAGAAGTTGTTGTGATTCAAGTCTATGGTTGGCAAAATCCTTCATCATACGCTCAAATAATACGCGCTCATGTGCAGCGTGTTGATCAATCAAGTAGAGGCCATCAGGTCCTTCTGCCACCAGATAGGCAGCACCTACCTGCCCCACTGCTCGCAACAGGGGAACTTTCCCCTCTGGCAAACTGCTTTGAATTCTAACTGGAGGGTAATCCTGCTCTACTTCCTGGGCCATCTCCCAGGCTGGATCGATCACTGTGGAAGAAGGCGCCGGGCTTGCTCGCCACCAGGATGTTTCCAATCGTACTTCCGGAGCAGGCGTCTGTCCAAGCAGTACCCCTCGTACCGCACGTTGAACCGTCCTGAAAACCAGACTCGGATCCCGAAAACGGATTTCCGCTTTGGCCGGATGGACGTTTACATCGACGAACTCTGGTGGTGTATCTAAGAGGATCACTGCCAGCGGATAGCGTCCCACCATCAGTAATCCATGATATGCCTGTATCACCGCTGCAGCCAAAGAAGGATCCTGAATCCATCGTCCTTGCACGAAGAAAGTGATCTCACGCCGTGTGCCACGATGAACAGAGGGTGGGCTAATAAAACCTCCAACACGAATTGCAGCCTCTTCCATCTCAGGCAAGTGGATGAGGCTTTTGGCCGTCTCCAGACCATACATCACTGCAAGGACCTCGCGTCGATCCCCGCTCCCCGTTGTATGGAATATCTCACGCCCCTCCTGAATTAATTGAAATGAAATATGCGGATACGCGATCGCGTAACGGGCTATGAGGGTATGGATTCGATGTCTTTCCGTCGACTCCGATTTGAGGAATTTCAAGCGTGCAGGAAGATTGAAAAACAAGTCCCGAACCTTTACCTGGGTCCCAAGTGGGACACCAATTGGTTGTGGTTCCCTGATCTGGCCACCCACGACAGTCAATCTTATACCAATCTCCTCTCCTGTCGAACGCGTCGCCAAGTCCATGCGTGATACCGCTGCGATTGAGGTCAGAGCCTCCCCTCTGAAACCTAGGGTCTCAATATGAAACAAATCCTGTTCAGTTGAGAGTTTTGAGGTGGCATGTCGTTCAACCGCCAGGGGCACTTCAACGGCTGGGATACCACAACCGTTGTCGATCACCTCGATCGACTTCCGTCCACCACGTTCTACAAAGATCTGAATTCGTGTCGCCGATGCATCAATAGAATTTTCGACCAGTTCCTTTACCACCGACTCGGGACGTTCTATCACCTCCCCTGCGGCAATTGCAGCAATAACCTTTTCAGGCAAAATTCGGATGGGCACGTTTTCCTCCTGCTAAAATGGATTATAACCTTGCTCGCCACCGTTGACACTTCTACCCACAGCAGCATATACTGCCTACGGATTCGGATCGCATGTTCTTACATAAAAAAAAGAGTGGGGGGCTCAATCATCGAAATCCCAAGATGATCGTTCCAATCCATTGGAAGCATCAATGGATTGGAACCACAAATGAACTGCCCGAATACTTTCGTGCGAAACTTGTTTTGAATGGTGAAATTACACTTTACGCTCAGGATCATCCAATCTCACCTCCATCCAGCGATGATTGAGGGCACATGCAAGCGGTGAAGATACTTTTTATTGATTTAGACGAAACGCTTTACCCCAAAACAAATGGGCTTTGGGAAAACATCAGCGAGAGAATTAATTTCTATCTCGTCGATCGACTGCAGATCCCTCCAGAAAGGGCAGGAGCCTTACGCAAAAAATTTCTGGAGACTTACGGCACCACGCTAGGCGGGCTGATTGAAAATTATAGCGTCGATCCATTCGACTATCTGGAATATGTCCATGATCTTCCCGTGGAAGACATGATCGTGTCCGACCCTCCTTTAAGGCAGGTATTTCAACGCCTGGCGCCAAGAAGAGTGATCTTCACTAATGCAAGTAAGGCCCATGCTTTGCGTGTTCTCCGTCACTTACATCTGGATGACCTGGTTCATCAGATCATTGATATTGTCGCCTTGGACTTCTACAACAAGCCCAAACCTGAGGCCTACCAACGCGCCCTTCGCTTGACAGGCGATCCCGAGCCGAGAAGTTGTGTGTTAATCGATGATCGTCTTTCAAATCTATCACCGGCAAAGGAATTGGGAATGACGACTGTTCTCGTTGGAGAAGATCATCAAGCTCCTTGCGTAGATTACATCATCTCATCCATACACGAACTCATCGATAAAGTCCCAGGCTTAACCACAACGCTGGGAAACAACAAATTCGATGAAAACAGATAATGTCTTTCTCGTCCTTTGTGGAACATTGTTGCTAGTCATCCTCATTAATGCTCGTGCAATCATCCTGCTCCTTCGAGCAGGCTCAGCAAGAGACTATCGCAATATAGGTAAGACAATCCAGGTGACAAAGAAGCCATGGGCTGAAGATGATCAAGCCATAAAGGAACTTCGACATCGAGTAGATGAGTTACAGAAAGAACATGATGAAGAAGACCCCACTGATCTCGGATAAACGATTATCCCTGCAGCAGGCTATCGACCTTGTTCCAACGCAAGGTTGTACGCTGGCATTGGGTGGCGTAACGCTTTACCGTCGCCCTATGGCCTATGCCTTGGCTCTCTATGCTCGCTATAAACAAAAGCAGATCCCGCGCGACTTAACCCTTCTCTGCTTTACTGCCGGAGTGGAGAGCGACATCCTAGTTGGTGAAGGGATGGTCCAAACCATCCGCACTTGTTATTTCGGTTTAGAGGCTTTCGGATTGGCGCCCAATTTTACAACCGCTGCTGGCCAGGGAGCCATCAACATCATGGAGGAGACCGAGGCCAGCCTCGCCTTTGGTTTACGCGCAACACTCGCAGGTGTGGGTTTCATGCCATCTCATGCATGGCAAGGAACTGACCTGTTCAAATTACGGCCTGATGTTAAAACAATCGTGGATCCCTATCGAGGCGAGGAGTTGACCGCCTTTCCAGCTATTCAATGCGATGTGGCCGTCATTCATGCCCTCCAGGCAGATATACAGGGCAATGCAGCCATCGGAAGTAATTGGGGAGTCGATCGAGAGCTCTCATTGGTAGCAGACTGCGTAATCATTACAGCTGAGGAAGTTGTCCCTCGCCTTAAAAAGGCAGACATTATCGGACCTAGTGTCCATGCAGTCGTTGAAGCACCACAAGGCGCATGGCCGACCTCGTGTCATCCGCGCTACCCTCTCGATGGTGAAGCGATCCTACGCTATACCGAACAAGCCGGTCTCGAGACCTATCCTGATTTATTGGCAGAATGGTGTCAACAGCATAAAATCCTCTCCCATTCTTGATTCTTCACTCACAAATCCCTTTAAAAAAACAGCCTTTGTCTGGAAATAGGGGGATAGCCGGTGT
>CAYGXU010000038.1:0-26924 GCA_964353875.1 uncultured Anaerolineaceae bacterium
TTCTAATATTGCATAGCATGGCTGGAAGCTACGCTATGGAATATCCCAATGTTACGATGTCGAGTGCGTGAGATGTCGAGTTTTATAGATACTCAATTTGATGGGAGGTTCGGAGTGGTGAATTGACCCATCCCTAAATCTCTTCCCTGAAGGGAAGGGACTTTAAAGCCCCTCCCTTTAGGGAGGGGTTGGGGTGGGTAAGGTGAACAATACTGACTGGAAATGGTTCATACTGGTAAAATGAGTTGCCCCTTTGGGACATACCCAAGGCAGTCCCGACTCTGCCTGCGGGAGCGTAGAACGCAACGCGCTCGTGAATGGATCATCATCTAGATGGAGTGAGAAATATTGATAACGTGTCTTCATCTTGGTTTGATCTGTGGTGAAATAGAGGCATGGAACGAGGGAAGTGATGATGTCGGAGAAGATAACAGGACTGATCGTCAATCGGCCGCGCTGGCTGGGGCTGATGGCCTTGGTTTTCATGCTGGGCGGAGGTTGGATCGGCCTGTCGGCTGCGCCCAGCCCGACTGCGGCAGCGGGGGGCATTGCCAGCCCGCGGGAGGGGTTTCTAGCGCCGGATTTCACCTTGCAGCGGTTGGAAGGTGACAGCATGACCCTGTCTGAGCTAAGCGGCAAGGTTGTTGTGCTGAATTTTTGGGCTTCGTGGTGCCCGCCCTGCCGGGCGGAGATGCCAGCGCTGCAGCGGGTCTATCAGGATGAACGGGAACGCGGCCTGGAGATCCTGGCGGTGAACACCACCTATCAGGATAGCGAAATTGAGATGATCGACTTCAGAGATCGAAATAACCTGAGTTTTCCGATTCTCATAGAGAGGACAGGAGAGGTGGCGAGGCAGTATCAGATACGAGCAATGCCCACCACTTTTTTCATCGATCGCCAAGGGGTGATCCGCTGCGTGATCCTCGGCGGTCCCATCAGCGAGGTCACGTTGCAAACAAAGATCGAAGAATTGTTGCGGGAGGCTCCCTGATGTTTCCCGTATTTAATTTAGGACCGTTGGCCATTCAAGCGCCTGGTTTAATCCTTTTGCTTGGGATATGGGTTGGGACGATCCTGGCCGAGCGGGAGGCAGCGCGCCGTCAGCTTTCGGCATCGAAGGTGAATAACCTGGTGCTACTGGGGCTCCTGGCGGGGATCGTCGGCGCTCGGCTGGGGTATGCGCTACGATTTTGGGAGGTATATTGGGAAGAGCCATTGGGACTCTTGTCGCTCAATCCTTCCACCCTGGCTCCCACAGAGGGAACGCTAGCTGGTCTATTGGCGGTATGGATCTATGGACAGCGTAAGGGGTTAACCCTTTGGCCAACATTGGATGTTCTCGCACCTGGGTTAGCTGCCTTCGGTGTTGCCCTAGGAATCTCGCACATGGCCAGCGGGGATGCCTTCGGCGCGCCGGTTTCACTGCCGTGGGCAATCAAGTTGTGGGGTGAACACCGCCATCCATCGCAGGTCTATGAGATCCTCTTAACAGCTCTTGTCTTGTTTGCCCTTTGGCGCCTGCGAAGATGGGAGGCGTTCCCCGGTTTCCTTTTCCTCAGTTGGCTAGGAATGACTGCTGGATCACGCCTTTTCCTGGAAGCCTTCCGGGGAGACAGTGCGCTTGTCTTCGGCATGTTACGTAGCGCTCAAATCGTGAGCCTGATGGTGTTACTGCTGGCACTGTTGGGATTGCATCAATTGGGAAGGAAAGGCCTTGTGACAAGAGAGCAGGGGGATTGAAAGTTTCTGTTCAACACCTCTAAAAGATATAACCTTGCAGGGGGGTGTAGCGCTTTCCCGTGGGAGAGGGAATCGGCATCAGAGTGGCAGCTCATAAAGGATTGTGCTATGTCATGAATTAGGATTCGTGGTCGGTTGAGGAACGGCGGTGATCGATGATTATTTCTTCCGCTTCCATGGTCGTTTCATACAAAAAGCTCATGCGGAGATCATTTTAGCCGTTGTGAAGCTTGAAAAAGTGCCAAGTGGCGTATATAATATAGACAAATTGCGATTTAGGAGAAGATGATGAGTGGTGTACCAGTGTGCCATGAGGGCATATCCCGTCGCAGAAGCGAGGTGAATTCGTTTCCGTATCTCAATCGCCTTGGCGTGAAGGCTGAGGACACCTTGGCGTTGATTGAAAAGGTTGAGGCTGGTTTTCCGTTCTACACTTTCGAACGTCTTCAGGACGCCCTTGAAATCACCAGCAAATTGCTGGCGGAGCTAGTGCAAATCAACCCCAGGACGCTCACACGCCGCAAGGCGGAGGGGAAGCTTCAGCCGGATGAATCGGAGAGATTGCTGCGCGCTGCCCGAATATTTGAAAAGGCAGTAGCGCTATTTGAAGGGGACGAGAAGGCAGCCAGGATCTGGCTGACGGCTTCGAAGAAGGCGCTGGGCGGAAAAACTCCCTTGTCCTTTGCCAAAACCGATATCGGAGCGCGTGAAGTGGAGAACCTCATCGGTCGTCTTGAGCACGGCGTGTACGCATGAGTCTCCAAGCCTGGCGTATTGTCAAGGCGAAACATGCGCAGGATGCCTTCAATGGGGAGGGGGCACGGCTTTATGGCGGTCGTTGGAACAGTGTGGGTACGAGGATAGTGTACACCTCCGCAACCGCATCGCTCACCGTGCTCGAGATTATGGTCCATTTAAACAACAGCGCCTTGATCGAAGAGTATGTACTTTTTCAAGTTGAGTTCGATGAAAGCCTCGTCGAAAGTCTGGATCCTGCAACTCTCCCGAAAAGCTGGAGGGTTGACCCTCCTCCACCCATGGTTCAAGCGATTGGAGACCGATGGGTCGCAGAGCGGCGCTCGGCGGTTCTGCGAATGCCAAGTGTGATCATCCCTCATGAGCATAATTACCTGCTCAACCCGCAGCACCCCGATTTTCCCCATGTTCACATTGGTAAACCGCAACCTTTCCTCTTCGATCGTCGTCTTAAAGGGGAGTAGCCGGGTTTTGAGGAAATAGGCCTCCTGGTAAGTTTTGATCCCCGTGATAATATTTGTTTCAACGCGGATTTGTGACTTGGCAAGCTGATCAACAGCGTGCGCGATTTCTGAAGTAAGGGTCGGCATCTTGCTTTTCGCTATAAGCTACATCTCAGCAGATGGCGATCGGATTCACCGGCGAGTCGGTGGCGCCAAGCGATTTCGATGGCGTGGTGATCAATATGAAGGTGAAAAGGAGATTTAATGTCTGGATTTGGCCCGCTATCTTTCCGGTGAGGCCAAAAGCATATATGCTTAAATCGATCGTATCAACCCTGATATTGATGGCGAGGATGGGCTGTATGGGGAGTGCCTTTTCAGAACTTGACCAACCTACCTGATCTCATTTAGCGCAGCGCTCCGGCTTTGGAGCCTACCTCTGCATGAAGACTTGCCATGATGGGTACAAGGATCTGAAGTTGGTGATGCTTTTAAATTTGATCGAGGATCCCCACGAACTGCACGATTTGAGCGAGGAGCAATTTTAATATGGGGATCAGTCCCTGCGGATGTTGAGCGAGTGGTAGCACGCTATGATACTCTGTAGCAGCTTGCGGATCGACTCGGTGATGATCGCGTTACACGAGGCCGGTCCCTGCTTACCCCGCGGAGCCGCAACCCTGCAGCACTTACGCGCCGCCGGACAAGGGTATCACGCTGAAGGCCTGGCCTCTCGTCATCCTGAAGGAATATAATCAGCCACGCCAAGGTGGATATACAGGCTATTGTGGAGAATATCATCATGGAATCGAAATACATCGTGTTCCCAGAGAAGGGCAAGGTCGCTCTGGGGGAGGAGACGGTCGGACGCGCGGGCGAGGGTGAGATCCTGTGCGTCGCCGAGAAGTCGCTCGTCAGCACTGGCACCGAGACCTATTGCTTGCTTGGAGAGTTCGAGCCGGGGACTAATTGGGCAGCCTGGGTGAATTACCCCTTTCGGCCCGGCTACAGCATGGCTGGCCGTGTGGTCGATGTGGGTCAGGGTGTGACAACGTTCAAGGCCGGGGATCGGGTAGCGCTGCCCTATCCGCATCAGCAGGTCGTAAAAGCCGACATCAGCGTGGCCTGCTCCATCCCTGACTCTGTAACCGATGAAGATGCAACCTGGCTCTCGCTGGCACTGATAGCCCAAGTCGGAGCTCGCAGGGCGCAACTCGAATTGGGCGAATCCGTTGTTGTAGTCGGCTTGGGGATCTTGGGACTCCTCGTGATTCAGTACCTGGTTCTATCTGGCGCGCGGCGGATCATCGCCATTGATAATGCACCGTTGCGGGTGGAGGCCGCGAAGGCTTGCGGCGCAACCCATACGTTGTCTGTGGATATCCGAGAGGCTGCAGAGGAGATAAAAAAGATTACGGATGGGCGCATGGCGGATGTGGTCTTCGACATCACCGGCAATCCCGCTGTGTTAGCACCTTCAATCCTATTACTCCGTAAGTTAGGGCGTATTGTCCTTCTCGGGGATACCCCCATGCCTTCCAAGCAACATCTTGGTCCGGGCGTGGTGAGCAATTCAATTGCCATCCTCGGCGTCCATGCCAGCATTCGTCCTGCGGAGTATTCCATCTTTGCGCCCTGGAGTGGGCGCGAGATGACCTCCTTGTTCTTCGATTACCTGAACCAGGGCAGGATGGACGTCTCCGGTTTGGTAACGCATCGCTATTCTCCCCTGGAGGCGCCAACAGTTTATGAGAATTTAGTGCGAGATCGCTCTCAGACGCTAGGAGTGATCTTCGATTGGACGACTCTTACGTAAGACGCTCGCCTATTCGGGTGAGGACCGAAGAGATGAATGAAGGAGGAGTGGGATGAAAATCGCCGTGATCGGGGGCGGCTCGACCTATACACCGGAGTTGGTCAGCGGCCTGCTGCAGCAAATCGATCACCTGCCGCTGAAGGAGCTCTGGCTGATGGATATCTCCCCTAAGCGCCTGGAGGTGGTTGGTGGGTTTATCCAGAGAATGGTGGCGGCGGCCGGGTCGCCATTCGAGGTCCATCTCTCCTCCGATCGACGTAAAACCATCCAGGATGCGGAGTATGTCGTCACTCAGATTCGGGTTGGAGGGATGCAGGCGCGCCGCGAAGATGAATATCTAGGTAAGCGACACGGCCTGATTGGTCAGGAGACGAATGGTGTGGGAGGGATGGCGAATGCCTTGCGCACCATTCCGGTCATCCTGCAAATTGCTGGAGAAATAAGCGAACTCGCCTCCGAGGCGCTGTTGATCAATTTCGCCAACCCATCCGGGATCATCACTGAAGCCCTGCAGCGCTATGCGCCGCAGATCCGAAGCGTTGGTCTGTGTAACGGTCCGATCACAACCGAGATGCGGCTGCTTGAGATTTTGCAGGAGCAACAGGACCTTCAGATAGATCCAGGCGAGGCGTTCCTGGAAAGCCTGGGTCTGAACCACTTTGGCTGGTATCGCGCCTTGAATATTCATGGTGAAAATTTCTTACCGAGGCTCCTTAGGGCATATCCCTCGCATGTGGATTTCCCGTGGGATGTGCGTACGATTGAGGCTCTGGGCATGTTGCCCAACTCCTATTTGAAATACTACTATTACACTGAAAAGATGCTCAACGAACAGGAGCAATGGCCGCCCTCGCGTGCTGAGCAAGTGATGCAGGTCGAAGCGGACCTGATGAATCAGTATGCCTGTGGGGATGGCGCCAATCTACCCGATGACTTGTTGAAACGCGGAGGTTCCTATTACTCCACATTGGCCACCTATGTGATCTATTCGCACTACAACGATTTGGGAATGATCCAAACGGCTAATACCCGTCATAACGGTTCGGTGGATGGATATCCTGAGGAATGGGTCTTGGAACTCCCCTGTAGAATCGATCGAGCGGGCATTCATCCATTGCCTGCGGCGCCTTTACCTGTGGTTTGTTACGGTCCTTTGGCAACGATGAAATCATTTGAGTTGTTGACGGTCGAGGCTGCCGTGCATGGCGATCGGGACTTGGCGTATCAAGCGTTGTTGGTCAATCCCCTTGGTCCATCGGCGGACAAGATTCAAGCGGTTTGGGAGGATCTTCTGAAGACGAACCGGGCTTATTTGCCTCAATTTATATAGAAGTCAAGGATGCCCCCTCTCAAACATTTTAAAATTCGTAGATAGGATTTAGATCATGACGGATTACTTCCTCGGAATCGATGTTGGAGCCAGCAAGAGTGCCGGATTGATCGCCGATGGCAAGGGTCATGCACTGAGTTATGCGAAATTAGGACCGGGAACCCCTTCGCGAGTCGGTTATGAAGGTTTGGCGGCTGTGCTGCAATCCCTCACTCAAAGGACGCTCGCTTCAGCAGGGATCTCCAAGGCGGATTTGAGGGGCGCCGGCTTCGGCCTCGCCGACTACGATTGGCCTTCACAAAAAGAGGTCTACCAAAACGTAATCGATCAACTTGATCTCCATGCGCCTACTGTCCTGGTGAATGATGCCATCATCGGACTGGTGGCAGGCGCTTCGCAGGGTTGGGGTGTGGCTGTAACAGCGGGGACCAGCTGCAATTGTCGGGGCAGGGACATTCATAGGCGGATGGGGCGGGTAGCAGGTTTCTCCGCGCTGGGGGAGGGCGCTGGTGGTTATGAGTTGGTAACCAAAGCGATCCAGGCCATTGCCAGTCAGTGGAGTCTGCGTGGACCGCCCACGCGTTTAACACAGGCGTTTGTCGAGCATACAGGCACAAAAAACGTGGAGGAATTGCTGGAAGGACTTACGCTGGAGCAGATTCAAATCGGGGCCGACCTCGCCCCGATTGTGTTCCATGTCGCCGAGGCCGGGGATGGGGTGGCACAGGATCTGATTCGCTGGGCGGGTCGGGAGCTGGCCAGCCTGGCAGTCGGGGTCATACGGCAGTTGCATTTTGAAACCATCGAATTCGAGGTTGTATTGGTTGGGAGCCTCTTTAAAGGCGGATCCTTGTTGATCAGTTCGCTGCAGGAGGCGGTTCTCGATGTAGCGCCCAAAGCCAGGTTTGTTTTGCTTGAGGTGCCTCCGGTTGTGGGTGCGGTGTTATTGGGGATGGAGAGCGCAGGGTTGGAGATCGCGACGCTGCGTGAACCCCTGATTTGCTCCACGAAGGAGTTGTTGAAGGGCAATTGCGACTAGTTGAGTAGATGTTGATAACGAAAGCTTGAGACGGGGTCGTGAGATCCCATTGTTGATCCTCTTGGAGGTTATGTTCTTGCGATGGTGGAAAAGACCTTACTTTATGGCGAGATTCAGGAGCAGCCGCAGGTCCTGCGTCAGCTCCTGGAAGAAGAAATAGATGCCATTCGGCGGCTTGCAAGCGCGATCTGCGAGCGCGGGATTCGCCAAATGGTGATTGCCGCGCGTGGGACGAGCGACAACGCTGCTCGCTATGCCCAATACCTGTTTGGCTCAATGAACGGGTTGATTGTCTCCCTGGCCACACCCAGCCTGTACACCATTTACCATCAACCGCCCTCACTGAAAGAGGCTCTGGTGCTGGGTATCAGCCAGAGCGGGAGCAGCCCGGATGTGATCCAGGTGCTGTTGGAGGGCAAGCGCCAAGGGGCATTAACGGCAGCGTTCACAAACACGATCGGTTCAAGCTTGGCTCAAGAAGCGGATTATGTGATTAACCTGCGTGCTGGAGAGGAACGCTCCTTGGCGGCGACGAAAACCTACACCTGTGAGTTGACAGCCTTGGCCCTCTTGAGCGCCCAAATGGCTGAAGATGCCTCCATGCTGCAGGCGCTAAAGCAAGTCCCAGAATGGGTTGCATTTACCTTGTCCGCCAACGAGCATATCCCTTCCTTTGTCCATCGCTTTCAAGGGATGGAATATTGCGTCGTGCTTGGGCGCGGTTACAATCTTGCCACCGCTTTTGATTTCGCCCTGAAATTGATGGAATTGACCCACGTAGTCAGCGAGGCCTACAGCAGTGCGGACTTCTTTCATGGTCCCTTGACTGTCATCGAGCGGGGATTTCCCGCTTTCGTGATCTCTCCATCGGGACCGATGATGACGGAGATGAATCGTACCATGAGCGCCCTTCGGGCACGTGGGGCGGTGACAGTGGCAGTGAGCGATCAGCAGGAATTTCTCGATCTGGCCGATTTTAGGCTGGTTATGCCGCCCTTGGTTCCCGAATGGCTGACACCGATCCCCGCCATCGTTCCCGGCCAGCTTTTCGCCATGCACTTGGGTTATGTGCGTGGTCTCGATGTGGATCGTCCACGAGGGCTGAGGAAAGTTACGGAGACCTGGTAATCAACCGGGCGATGCAACGGGATCCTCCTGGATGATGGCCTGATTCATCGGGATTAACTACGCGCAGGTGAATTAGTGACATAGATGGCTCTGCCCCTGAAGCCGGAAGGAATGGATGACGCGCCCGTACGGGCGATCGCCATCATGCTAAAGGGGGCATCATGAAAGAAGGATAAAAGATGGAATACGACTTAACCGATTTGACCGACATGCATATCCATACCGCGCCGGATGTGCAGCCGCGATACGCCGACGACATCGATACCGTTCGTGCGGCGAAAGAGGCTGGGATGCGCGCAATTTTGATTAAGTCGCACAAGACCCTTACCAGCGATCGCGCCACCATCGCCGAAAAGGTGGTGGGAGGGATCCATGTCTTTGGCGGTTTGGTGCTCAATGAATTCGTGGGAGGCCTCAATCCTGCCGCGGTGGAAGTGGCCTTGAAAATGGGCGCCAGGCAAATATGGATGCCCACCCGCAGCGCGGCTCAAAACCGACGGGCGAATGGCTTGCTGGGTGGTATTACCATCCTTACCGACGAGGGCAAAGTCCGTCCCGAGATTCATGCGATCCTGGATTTAATCCGCGAGGCGGAGGCCATTCTGGGCACGGGACATATCTCGCCGCAAGAGTCGGTCGGCTTGATCATGGCGGCCAGGACGCATGGCCTGCGGAAGATCCTCGTCACCCATCCGGAAGCGCACTTCACCTGGTGGGAACCGGAGCTGCAATGCGAGTTCGCTGGCGAGGGGGTGTTTTTCGAGCGTTGTTTTGTGGATACCACAGCATTGATGAAGGCGACGGTGAGCGTTAACGAGATCGCCGATCATATCCGTAAAGTTGGTGTAGAATCGACGGTGCTCTCGACCGACTTCGGCCAAGCGGGCAACCCCTCTCCGGTAGAAGGGATGATGGCTTACCTGGCGAAGTTGGCTGCGGAGGGCTTCAGTCAAGGGGAGATCCGTCGCATGGCGGGGGATAACCCCGCATTGTTATTAGACTTATAGGCAGGGAGTCTCCATCATGGCGAAAAGTCGTGAAATCGATCCGCCTTTTCCCGATCGTGGGCAACAGTTGCACATGCTGCGTAAGATGTATGAGATTCGCTTCTTCGAAGAAGCAGCTGGGAATCTGTACAAGCGCGGGTTGACGAAGGGGGGCATCCACACCTGTATCGGCCAGGAGGCGGTGGCGGTGGGGATCAGCGCCCATCTGACGGACAAGGACTACATCACCAGCACCCACCGCGGCCATGGGCATCACATCGCCAAGGGGGCGGATTTGAAGCGCCTGATGGCTGAGATCCTGGGGAAAACCACGGGTTACTGCGCAGGGAGGGGCGGCTCGATGCATGTGGCAGCTTTCGATGTGGGCAGTTTAGGAGCGTTTCCCATCGTGGCGGCAGGAGTCCCATCGGCCGTCGGCGCGGCGCTCTCTGCTCAATTGCTCAAACGCGAGGCGGTGGTGGTCAGTTACTTCGGCGAGGGTGCCCTGGGGCAAGGTACATTGCACGAGTCTTTCAACCTGGCCTCGGTCTGGCGCTTGCCGGTGGTTTTCGTCTGCGAGAACAATCGCTACGCCGTCTCTACCGCCTCGGAAAGCACCCTGGCTTTTGGTGACCTGCGTCAGTTGGCTTCGGTATACGGAATGCCGGGCGAGGAGATAGACGGGCAGAATGTCCTTACAGTCTGCCGGGTCGCGGGGGACATGATTGCCAGCGCCAGGGCGGGTGAAGGCCCCAGCCTACTCCATGCACAGACATATCGCTTCGAAGGTCACTACGTCGGTCAACCCGAAGTCTACCGTTCGCGCGAGGAGGTGCAACAAGCCCGTCAGGCGATGGATCCGATCGTTATTTTTTCTAAGCACTTATTAGAAGAGGTCGATGTTGAGGATGCGGAGCTTAAGGCGATCGAAGCTCAAGCGCGCCAGGCGGTTGAGGAGGCCTTGAGGTTCGCTGAGGATAGCCCCGAACCTGCGCCAGATGAGTGGGCGAAATATGTCTATGCCTGAGCAGAACAGCGCTTCCCGGACAGTGACGTACATGCTTGCCTTGCGTGAGGCGCTCCAGGAAGAGATGCGCCGCGACCCCACCGTTTTTCTGATGGGGGAGGATGTGGCTCGCAACGGCGGCGGTTTTGGGGTGACACTGGAACTATGGGAGGAGTTTGGATCTGAACGTGTACGCAACACGCCGATTTCAGAGAACGCCTTCGTAGGCGCCGCCTTGGGTGCGGCCATGACCGGCACCCGTCCCGTAGTGGAGATCATGTTCATGGATTTCTCCGCCTTGGCCATCGATCAGATCTGCAACGAGATGGCCAAGGTGCGTTACATGTATGGCGGGCAGACGACCGCGCCGGTGGTGATCCGCTTGCCGCAAGGCGGTCTCTCCTGGAAGAGCGCCGCGGCGCACCATTCCCAGAGCCTGGAAGCCTGGTATGTGCATATCCCCGGGCTTAAGGTGGTCTTCCCTTCCACTCCCTATGATGCCAAGGGTCTGCTTAAGGCATCGATCCGCGACGACAACCCGGTGATCTTTATCGAGCACAAGGCGCTCTACAGCCTTAAGGGTGAGATCCCTGAGGGAGAAACCCTCGTTCCTTTAGGTCAGGCGGATGTGAAACGGCGTGGGGAGGATGTCACCATCGTGGCCAGCGGCTACATGGTGCACTTTGCCTTACAGGCGGCGGATGCTTTGGCGGGGGAAGGGATCAAGGCGGAAGTGATCGATCCGCGCACGCTGAAACCCCTGGACGAGGAGACGATCTTTGAGTCGGTGCGGAAAACACACCGTGTGGTCCTGGTTCAGGAGGCATGTCGAACTGTCGGTGTAGCAGCCGAATGGGGGATGCGCATCATGGAGACTTGTTTCGATTGGTTGGATGCACCCATCGTCCGACTGGCGGGGGAGGACGTCCCCATTCCCTATGCCACTTCGCTCGAGAACCAGGTCTGGCCAAGGCCGGAAGCGATTGTGCGGGCAGTTAAACAGGTTTGTTACTATCCAAACAATAAGGGATGAGCATCGTGGCAATTGAAGTTTTCATGCCCCGCATTACCCATGACATGACCCATGGCGTCCTCGTACGCTGGCTGAAATCAGAGGGCGAGCGCATTGTTGCTGGTGAGCCGCTCTTCGAAGTGGAGACGGATAAGGCCGTCTCGGAGGTGCCCGCCGAGGGTGAGGGCATCTTGCGAGGGCTGCGTTTTAAAGAAGGGGATGAGATCCCCATTGGCGCCACCATGGCTTACTTGCTGGAAGAGGGCGAAGCCTTGCCCGAGGTTGAGGGCAAGATCTCATCTGCAAAAACGGCCGAGGTTGAAGCGGAAAAGGCGCCTGTCGTCGAACCGGCTGAGCAAGGCGTGGGGGAGGCGGCTCGCAAAGGGGCGCGCATCATCGCCACACCCATCGCCCGACGGATGGCAGGCGAACACGGGATCGACTTGAGTGGATTCGTCGGTTCAGGTCCGGGCGGGCGCATCATCGAGAAGGATGTGCGCCTTTATTTGGAGGGGAAAGCAATGCCTGCCTCCGTCCAGGCGTTCCCGCAGGCAGTCCCCTATGAGCTCGTCCCCCTGACGCGCTACCAGCGCACCACCGGGCGACGCCTGACACAGAGCTTCCAATCGGCGCCGCACTTCATCTTGGAAGTCGACGTGGATATGCATGCGGTACGGATTTGGAGGGAGTGTTACCAGAAGCACAAGACGCATGTAAGTTACACAGCAATTCTCGTCAATGCGATCTCCCTGGCGCTCAAGCGTCACCCGCGCCTGAATGCCAGCCTGGATGGCGAACAGGTCAGGCAGTACAGGGAAGTGAACATCGGTGTAGCCATGGCCACCGACGAGGGGCTCCTGGTGCCGGTGGTCCGTCGTGCGGATGAACTACGAATTCGGGAGATCCAGCGCCAACTTGAAACACTGCGACAGCAGGCGGATCGGGGGCGGATCGCCCTGGAATATCTCAGCGGGGGCACCTTCACCCTGTCGAACCTGGGAATGTACGGGGTTGATCGCTTTCAGGCGATCATCAACCCACCAGAGGCGGCGGTGCTGGCCGTCGGGCGTGTGCGCGAGTTGCCCTGGGCTGTTTGCGGAGGCATGGCAATACGACCGATCGTGAACATGCGCTTGAGCATCGACCATCGTGTGTTGGACGGAGCCGCCGCTGCACCCTTTCTGGTCGAAATACGAAGCCTTCTTGAGAATCCGGATTTTCTGGACGAATAAGACATCAACGGCTGTTCTTTAAACCTGTATATTCAGGATGAGTACAAGTGCACAAACTGCCCATCGAAGAATACCGTAAACGTAAGGAAGCGCTACAAGCTCAAATGGGGAGGGATGGTCTGGATGTCCTTTTGGTCTATGGCTGGAAACGGGGACAGATCCGCTATTTCTCAGGCTATTATCCCAACTATGTCGCCAACGTGGCTTTGGTGGTGCTGCCTCGAGTGGGTGAGCCAGCCATGTTCATCCGTTTCCCCTTCGATCTCGAACGTGCCCAACGTGAGAGTTGGATCAAACACATCGCCGCCAGCGGCAATGTGCTCAACTTGGCCTCGGATGCGGCCGCGTGGTTACAGCGGGAGGGGATGGCATCGGGACACATCGGTCTGGTGGCAGGCGATCATGTCATGGACGAAATGCCCCACAGCCTTTATGTGGCATTAGAGAAGGAACTGCCCCAGGCCAGACTGGTGCGGGCTGAGCACCTATTTCGCGAGGCGAGGTTGATTAAGAGCCCAAAAGAGTTCGATCAGCTTCGGGCGTCAGCCCGGGTAGCGGATGTGGGGGTGCAGGCTGCATTGGAGAGCACGCGAGCAGGGGTCAGCGAATACGAGCCGGTCACCGAAGCCGAGTACGCCATGCGTAAGTTGGGGGCCGGGGAGCGTCTGGTGGTGATTGCCTCCAAAGGGGATCGAGAGTTGATCGGCCCGCCGGAATCAATGTTATTGGAAGACGGGGACAATGTCATCTTCGAATTGGCGGTGGAGGTGGATGGATACTGGGTCCAGACCGCCCAGACATTTTATGTGGGTCGTCCGACTATGGATCAACGCGCCATTTATCATGCGACTTATCGAGCTTATCAGGCCGGCATCGCTGCCGCGCAGCCTGGGAACACCTGCGCTGAGGTCGCCCAGGCAGCGAAGGAGGTCCTCGAGAAAGCGGGATATGGTGAGCATATCGAGCAGGATTACGGGCACGGGATTGGCCTCGACCTGCCCGAGCCGCCGCGCATCGAGCTTGAGGATTCTACGCCGCTTGAGGTGGGGATGGTGCTGGTCATCCATCCGGCCGTACGCGTACGCGGGGTGGGAGGAACTTTTATCGGAGGGACGGTCTTGATCGGCGCGGAGGGTCCCGAAGCGCTTCACAACATCGCTGCAAGTCCATCATAATGGAGTGTATAACCCATGACGACGAAAATCCGTTTTTTCGGTGTTGCCGCCTTTGAAATCACCAATTCCCAGGGGCAGGTCATCCTGATTGATCCTTGCCTGAGCGCCAACCCGGTCAGCCCGGTTCAGGTGGAGAATCTCGAGCGGGTCGACCTGATCCTGGTCACCCATCTGGCGAGCGATCATTTAGGAGATACCGCCGCGATTGCCAAGGAGTTTCGTTGCCCGGTGGTCTGTGGGCCGGAGGTGCGGGTCTATCTGGAGCAACAAGGTGTGGATCCGAAGACGATGCGCAAGATTCCCTGGGGAGGGCAGGTGAATCCCTCGGGCATTCGGGTGCGAGCGGTGGAATGCCGCCACACCTCCTTTGGCCGCGCCCCGGATGGGCAGTACCTGAGTGGGCAACCTCTGGGATTCATCCTCTATGCCGACCCCGGCGTGCGTATCTACCACTCGGGAGACAGCGCCATCTTCAGCGACCTGAAGCTGATCGGCGAGCTGTACCGACCGAATATCGGTCTGCTCTGCGCCTGTGAGTTGGAGAAGGATTATTTGGAATCTCTGGGCGCATACGATCACTTCGGCAACGAGATGAACGGGGACGAGGGCGCCCTGGCGGCGATTTGGCTGGGACTGGAGGTGGCCATCATCTGCCATTACCTCAATCCTGAGGGTCGTGAGGATGTGACCAAATTCATGCACATCCTGGAGAACAGGCACTCGGAGGAAGGTGGTCCATTAATGAAGCCGATGGCCATGCGACCGGGGGAGGCGTTCGAGTATGAAGGTCAGGGAGGGTGAAGCATGAGGCTGAAGGATAAGGTGGCGATCGTTGCCGGCGGGGGGATGGGGATCGGTCATGCCTGTGCCCTGCTCTTTGCCCAGGAAGGCGCGCGAGTCGTGGTTGCTGATATCGACCAGGAGACCGGCTGTGAAACCGTCGAATTGATCAAGGAAGCAGGTGGGGAAGCCATCTTCGTTCAGACGGATGTCTCGAGTGCGGAGGAGGTCCAATGCTTGGTGAAAGCCACATTGAAGGCATACCAGCAAATCGACATCCTTTTCTCGAGCGTGGGGATTTATTTCCGTGCAAAATTAGCGGATACGATGGAAGAGGATTGGGATCGGATGATGGCAGTCAACGTGAAGAGCGCTTACTTGCTTTGCAAGGCGGTCATCCCGCATATGCAGCAGGTTGGCAGCGGATCGATCGTGCTTTCCTCCTCTTCAGTGGGGTGGCACGATTCGGCCCCCAATATCGCCGCATATGCCACGAGCAAGTTTGCCATTACGGGGATGACCAAATCGGCGGCTTGCGATTACCTGCAGGATAACATTCGGGTGAACTGCATCTGCCCCGGCCCGACGGATACCCCCATGATCCGCAGCGGGCGCAGCCTGCAGGAGTTGGAGGTTTTCGTTGAGAGTTTGCCCATCCAGCGTCTCGCCGATCCAATGGAGATCGCCAACGCCGTGCTGTTCCTGGCCTCGGATGAGAGCCAATACATCACCGGTGTCGCCTTTCCGGTCGACGGTGGGCAGACGGCTTGGGTGTAGGCTGGGGACGAGATCATTGATTGGGCATTTGCTGTCACCTCTCAATTCTTCCGAGCGACGAAGAGCAGGTGGAGCCCGACTCCCAATAACTCGGGGCGTGTGCAAAGCGATCGTTCGAGCTCTTTCAGGCTCTCCCATTCCCCCTCCTGGTAATAGGCTTCGCGCACAACGGGGGCGATGGTGTCCGTGAGGGTTGGCGTGGAGGCCACCTCGAGGACCTCACAACCTTCTCGGATCAGCAATTCGGACATCTCCTCTACGGTGTAGAGGTGCGTCCATGGTCCCATGCCGCATTCGCATTCCGAGGTACGCTCGATCTCCAGCGCTTCCTCCAGGAGACCTTGTGCGAGGTGCAGCCTCATGAATCCGAACTTTGAATCACAGCCGATCAGCAAGATGGCACTCTTTTGCGCGACTCGAACCAACTCTTTTACAGCTTGAAAGCGCTTGTCAAGCGCATAAGAAAGGGCATCTCCCACACAGACCACAAAGGAAAATTCACCATCCTGAAAGCGGCTCAGATCGGTGATGTCACCTTGGACTAGTTCGATTTTTTCAACCAGGAGGGAATTGCGAATATTCCCCTCGGCGAGCTGCAATATCCTGGGGGTAATGTCCAATAAGGTGACTCTCTTGCACCGCTCAGCCATAAAGAGAGCGTTGATGCCGGTCCCTCCGCCAGCATCGAGGACCACATCGGAAGGTTTGAGGTATTTTTTAATGAACTCTCTGGGGAGTTCCACACGCAGGGAGGGAGCCTTTTCGGACTCATCCTCGATCTCTGCCTTTTGAGTATAGGCCTGAATAACCGCTGTCGGATCGTAAGGCATAAGAACACCTCATTCGGGGATGGATGGGCTCTTATGTGGCTGGGGTTGAAAGGGCAGGGTGGGTCATGAGCCATGCCTATTTTATACTGTTTTTATAAATGGTTGCTATTCCGAGCATGAAAAAGCATAAAATGTCTTCATTGGGGGAAGGAATGCTTTCGTGCTCCTGTTTCTTGATCTTGTGGGTTGTTATGATATGCTCGGGTTATCATCAACCTTCCGCGTAATCTAATTGATGTTTTTGCTACGGAGTTTAAGGGCAAGTAACGGAGGGAGAAACATGCCATTCGGATACAGCGGGAATATCCTGCATGTCGAGCTCAGCCGGGGAACGCTCGAAATCGAACACCCGGATGAGGCCTTCTATCGTTTCTATATGGGGGGCAGCGCGCTCGGGATGCATTATCTTCTGCATAACATGGCGCAGGGGGTGGAAGCCTTCGATCCACGGAATGTGCTTGTGCTGGCGCTGAGTGTGCTCACCGGTGCGCCGATTTCCGGCCAGAGCCGCATGACTGCCCTAGCGAAATCCCCGTTGACAAACGCCATCGGCGATGCCCAGTGCGGCGGGTTTTTCCCGGCCGAGATGAAATTCTCCGGTTTCGACGCCGTTGTGATCCAGGGCAGGGCGGAGAGACCCGTCTACCTGTGGCTGCATGACGGCCAGGCAGAGTTGCTCCCCGCTGAACACCTGTGGGGCCAGCCCACCGGCGAGGTTCAGGCTCGGCTCCGAGAAGAGTTGAGTGACGAAAAAGTTGAGGTTGCCCAATGCGGTCCGGCAGGTGAGAAGCTCGTTCGTTTCGCTTGCATCATCAACATGGTCAACCGCGCCAATGGACGGACAGGGATGGGCGCGGTGATGGGCAGCAAGAATCTCAAGGCCGTGGCCGTACGTGGCAGGGAGAAACCTCGCCTGGCGGATCAGCGCGCCTTGCTCGACCTGGCGAAGTGGGGCGCGGATCATATTGAGGAGTCTGATGTCCATGGGCTAGGCTTCTATGGGACGGCAGAAGTCATCGTGCCCCAGAACAAAGCAGGCGGCCTGCCCACACGTAATTGGGAAAGCGGGGTCTTTGAAAAAGCCGAGGATCTGGATGGCACAAGAATGGCTGAAACGATCCTCAAACGGCGGGAGACATGCTATGCCTGTGCGGTACGTTGTAAGCGGGTCGTGGAAGTGCGGGAGGGTCCTTACCAGGTGGATCCGCTCTACGGCGGGCCGGAGTATGAGACGCTGGCGGCTCTTGGATCTTACTGTGGCGTCGGTGATCTAGAAGCCGTGGCCTATGCCAACCAACTCTGCAATCAGTACGGGATGGATACGATCTCTTGCGGGGCGACGATCGCCTGGGCGATGGATTGCTTTCAACAGGGCCTGTTGACCGAAGAGGACACTGGCGGCATCCCTTTGCGCTTTGGCGACGCAGAAGCCATGCTGCGTATGACGGAAATGATTGCCAAGCGCGAGGGCTTCGGGGATTTGCTGGCCGAGGGATCGGCTCGAGCGGCGTCGAAAGTCGGGCGTGGCAGCCAAGATCTGCTGGTGGCAGTGAAGATGCAGGAATTGCCGGCCCATATGCCGCAGGTGAAACGCAGTCTGGCATTGGTCTACGCCGTCAACCCGTTCGGAGCCGATCATCAATCTTCGGAGCATGATCCCGCCTACAAGGCCTATCCGGAGCGCATGGCGGAAATCGGGTTGACGAACCCCCAACCCAACCGGGTGCTCAATGAGGAGAAAGTGTGCTTCGCGCGCATCACCCAACATGTCTATTCATGCCTGGATTCGCTCAACGTGTGCCAATTCGTTTTCGGTCCGGCCTGGCATTTATACGGCATGGGACAATTGGTCGAGACTGTGCGAGCAGTTACCGGATGGGATGTAACCATCGAAGAACTGCTTACTTTAGGCGAGCGCAGACTGAATCTACTGCGAGCCTTCAACGCCCGCGAGGGAATCGGCAGGGAGTTAGACACCTTGCCGAAGAAGCTACAAAAATCCTTGCGCGGCGGCAAGAGCGATGGGCTTTTCGTGACCGTGGATGAGGTCGAGCAGGGCAAGGATTGGCACTATGCCCAGTCGGGATGGGACGTGTCGAGCGGCATGCCAACACGCTCCAAGCTCGAGGCGCTTGGGCTGGGGTGGGTCGCCGAGAAGCTTGGGCTTTAGGTTGGTTAGGGGGAGCTGATTTGCCTTTGGTCATATAGACGCTTGTGCTGCCATATCGAGTCTGAACCGCTAAAAGCGCGTATGTTTGCTCTGAGAGAGGATGGACAGGCTCTCCTGACAAACTCGTTCCAGCCCACCTTCAGATTGCCTATTGGGGAATGTCGTATCTGCCCGACGGGAAAATTCAACGCACTTCGATCTTCACCAGGAATTTCACCCATTTGTTGCCCTGCAACTCAGGGAAAACCGCACGGACGGGGAAGCCGTGCAGGCGCGGCAGCGGCTCTCCCTCCCACTCATAGGCCAGGAAGTTCCCCTCGAAGGAAGCTTCTTCCAGAGAGACCGAGGTGGAGTACCCATCGGCAGCATAGAGCACGATCTGGGTTGCGCCGGCCTGAATGCCAGCCAATTGGAAAATGTGTTCCAGCGAGGCCC
The DNA here is from genome assembly GCA_964353875.1 of uncultured Anaerolineaceae bacterium. Lineage (GTDB taxonomy): Bacteria > Chloroflexota > Anaerolineae > Anaerolineales > E44-bin32 > MGNI01. The sequence continues at coordinate 18,659 of CAYGXU010000038.1, forward strand.
CCGCCCATGTGGCCACGTCGACGAAAAATCCCGGGCATACCAGCGTGGCTTGCTTCTCGATTTTCGGCATGCAACGCAGGTCATCATAGCTTAGGGTCAGCGGGTGATCGACTTTGCCTGTCACTTGCAGACGATAGCTTTCCAGATCGATCTCACTCACTCCGCCGGTCATATGCAGCCCGGTCGTCGGGTCCAATTCGGTATAAGCAGGGATCTCTGCGGGTAAAGTGGGGATCGCGATCGGAGGCAAAGGGCAGGAGATCGAATGGGTCCCATCGGGTGTAGCGCTTGAGGAGTGGGTTGAGGCGGTTTGTGGAGAAGCGGTAACGGATGGGTTGGCATCGTCAAGGGGCGAAACCGTGACAGATGATGTGGGCTGGTCATAGGAGAGCGCTTGAGCGCAAGCGCCAACAAGCATCCCCAACAAGAGCGGGATGAAGAGCCAAGACATGCTGAAGAGCTTAGAAGGGGAATAGTGTGACATTTGATTCTCCATAATTAGATTATATCAGTCCTATTTGACCATTTTGCCAGATTCCCAAAAGGAGAACTTGGTGAGCAGGGGCGTCGTTGAGCGGCCAAAGTTCGCAATTGCAATTATGGGATCCTGTGTCCGTGTGTCCGTGTCTAGTCAAATGGCGGGAAATATGATAATATCCGTCAACAAGGTTGCGTGCACGTTCTGTCTGGAAGTCGAAAGATGAAAGGCCTGAGCGAATGCAGCTCAGGCTGAATTGGTTAAAAAGTAGTTCGATTGCCGGGAACGAAACAGGCACCTTAAAGATCATGTGCCATAAGGAGGCAATTGAAAATGACAGAAAGAATTACGGGTACGGTCAAATGGTTCAATAGCGGCAAAGGGTATGGTTTCATCGAGCGTGAGGGCGGAGAAGATGTCTTCGTCCATTTTTCGGCGATCCAAAGCGAAGGCTTCCGAACCCTGGAGGAGGGCCAGCGCGTGGAGTTTTCCGTCGAACAAGGCCCCAAGGGTTTACAAGCCGCCAATGTAATAGTCAGCTAAGATCGATAAACCCGAGAGTAACAAAAAGCCCCCATCCTGAGGGGGCTTTTTGTTGCCGCGATCGATTCTATTCTTGCGCGGAACCATTGAACCCACGCTTCTCGGGCGGTTGAATGCTGCCCGGGCTGGAGTACAATCGTTCATAGGTAATGAGACTTGAAAATAGGCCGTAGGGAGTTGCGATGACAGAACCCATCTCCTTTGAGACGGTGACCGAGGTATGGCAGGGGATGTGTTTCTCCGACTATGCGGATGCGAAGGACTACACCCAACAGATGTCGAAGGAGCAGCCCATCCTGCAGTATTATCTGCTGGATCTGGAGGGTCTCCCTTTCAACCCCAACGAAGGGGAGATCATTCATTACGTCGGTCTGGTCACCTGGCAGATCATGGAACGGGGCAAGCGTCGACTGCGTAAGGTCAGAATCCGCGACCTGGAGAAAGCCGAGGATGCCAACCTCGAGTTTATGGAAATCCTGGCCTCCGACACTGAGGCGGATTTCTACAGTGCGGTCTGGTCTATGATCGAGGGCTATCCCGAACCGGAGGTGCTGCGCTATATCGTGGAAGCGATCATGGAGGAGGACGAAGAAGACTCGGAGGAGATCCCCATCCGCGAGGAATATCGAGGCCTGGCCTTCTTACATCTGAAAGTCCTGCTGGATGCTCTCATCGACCGGCGCGATGGCTAAAACGTGGTATCCAAATCATTAGACCAGAGCTGGCGGAGAAGCTTTTTCGGGGAGAGGTATCAAGGCTTCGATCAGATGTGCGACAAGCATTAATCGAGACGATTTTGGTTTCCAGCAGCGTTGTTTTTTGGCCGATGCGATCCAGGATGGGGCTGCCCGCGAAGCCAGTCTCAGAAGCAGGCCTTCAATTCCGTGTTGCGAATCTCAAGGTTACTTACTCGGGTTCGCTGCGCAGGAAAGCGATCAACGCCGTGATCTCCTCGTCTGTCAGTTGGCTTCCCCAGGCAGGCATACCGCCGGATTCACCATTCTTGATGATCTCGAAGTAGTGCTCGTCTGTTTCTGTAAGTCGATCCGGCAGAAGAGCAGGACCTCTGCCTCCGCTGCGGTCGGCGCCATGGCAGCGCGCGCAGGAACCCTGGAAAAAGTCGGCTACAGGTTTGCCATCGAAGAGAGTTGTGCCGGAGACCGACTCGGTTGAGATGGCTTCGGTTGAGACGACCTCGCTCGGCTGTGGCGCTGCGGGTGTGGGTTGGCCGCCGCAGGCCGCCAGCAGGCTGACAAGGAAGATGGTAACTATCGGGATCACGAGATGGATTTTCCTCATGCTTATATCCTCCAAAGGGACTTTATTTTGAGTAACAAGACTTATTTTATCGCAAATTAGTCTCAAGGTTGAGATTGATTAATGGAGCGAGGATCTATTTCGTTATGGGGGTTCTTGGCCTGCACTCCGTCAGAACATGACCGGAAAAGCTCTGTCCATGGAGGCATAACCTGTCCGAAGTTGGTTCTGAAGATCCCATCGAACTGCTTTTCAGCCCGGATGAAATTGAGGTAGGATAAGGTCGATAAGCAAGGAGAACCGGTCGAATCGTTGAACAATCAAGATGGGTCATCTCCGGCTTAAGCCTTTCAATCGGGAATAAGGTTTCCATGAGCCGCATCCAACCACGACGCACAGGCCACAATCGGGGCCGAGTGCTAACGCTTCACCCCTCAGATGACCTGGCGGTAGCATTGGCAGAACTCGAGGCCGGTGAGACTGTGGGAGTAGGCGAGACCGGGCTGTATTTGCGCACACCAGTGCCCGCCAAGCACAAGCTTTATCTGAAGGACTTGTCGAAGGGCGCCTGCCCCAAGCTCTATGGCATGCCGGTTGGTCGCACAAGGAGAGCGGTGCAGGCTGGGGAAGTGGTCTCCCAGGAGAACCTGGCGGCATTGAGGAAGGGTGGAAGGGAGTCGTCTTTGCTGGTTACTCCGTGGAAGCCGCCCGATTTAAGTGGCTTGCCCACAACCTTCCTGGGGTATCGCCGGCCGGATGATCGCATAGGTACGCGTAATCATCTCCTGGTGATCTATACGGTGATCTGCGCCCAGCACCTTGCTGAGAGGGTGGTTTCAGCCGCGCGCCGGGCTTTCGGTTTTGAGAAGGAGGACCCTTGGGTGCAATATGCGCGCGAGGGGATCCTGCCCTCTTCGGGCTGCTCTCAAGGTCTAGCCGGAGTGGATGAGATCGCCTTACTTCAGCATGAGAGCGGTTGCACCATGGCGGAGCAGGGGGATCGGGAGGCGTTGCTGTATTTCATGTCCGGTTATATCCATCATCCTAACGTGGCTGGAGCGCTCGTGTTGGGCTTGGGATGCGAGAAGACCTCGGTGCAAGAATTGAGCGCTGTGGTCGGGGCGACCTGGAAGCCGGTGGTATATTTATCGCATCAGTCCTACGGGGAAGAGACATCCTTCATACGCTCCGCCCTCGACGCCTTGAAGGCGATGCTGCCGGAGGTTGCATCTCATCAGCGGGAAGAGCTACCGATCGCCTCGCTTATTTTGGGCTTAGAATGCGGCGGATCGGATGGGTTCTCTGGGATCACCGCCAACCCGGCCCTGGGGCAAGTGAGCGAGCGGATCGTGGCGCAGGGAGGCGGTGTGATCCTGGGTGAGACGCCGGAGATGTTCGGCGGAGAGCGATTGTTGGCTGCAAGGGCTGCAAACCCGCAAGTCGCCCAGCAGATTTTGAGGCTCGTCGAAAATTATCGCGAGTATGCCGTTCGCTCCGGCACGCACCTGACGGAAAACCTCTCGGCGGGCAACATCCGTGAGGGTCTGACGACGATCCAGATCAAATCCCTGGGGGCTATCCAGAAGGCGGGCAACGCCCCCATCTGCGGAGTGCTGGACTACACCGATCCCATCTCCGGTCCGGGCTTGTACCTTTTAGACACGCCCGGCTATGACGTCCCTTCCACCTCCGCCCTGGCAGCCAGTGGCGTCAATCTGATTATCTTCACGACCGGGATGGGCACACCAGTCGGGAATCCGGTCGCTCCTGTGATCAAGGTCGCTTCTAACAGCGAGACTGCGCGACGCATGTCGGATATCATCGACTTTGACAGCGGGAGCATCCTAGAGGGGGAGCCGCTTGAGGAGGCGGGCAGGAGGCTGTATCGATTGGTCGTGGAGGTCGCTTCCGGTCGTTGGACGGCTAATGAACGTTTGGGGCACCGCGAATCGGCCTTCTGGCGTCGGCAGGCGATGTTGTGAGGGGGATATGTAGGCCCGCTATTGAAGGGGGCGTGCTACCACTTGTATTCCTCTGCCTTCTTTGCCAGTGCAGCTCCGTTGGCTTGAACCTTGTGCAATGCCGCCACCAGATCATCAATGCCCTCTTGACCAGCCCGGAACACATTCTCATCGAGCCAGATGGACTCGCGCTCGCCCGCTCGTTCAGCTTCGGGGTATGACATCTGCTCGAAATTAAAACGCTCCGGGAAAGCAGTCGGCACAGGCAGCTTAGAGAGTTGCGGCTGGAACAGATCGTAATGGTGCATAGGCGGGTAACCCGACCCCGCCGGAATGCCTTCTGCTCTCAGAGCCGCGCATACCACCTTGTGGTCAGTGCAAAACACCTTGGGGTCGACGGCAAAGACATAGCGGTAAAAGGATCGCGTCGTGTGACGTGGATCATGCTTGAGAAGTCTCACACCTGGCACCTCACTCAGACATTCCTCAGCGTAATCCAGCATTTGTTCGCGCTGCCAGACCTGCTCGGGGAAGCGTTCCAAGGCCACATTGCCCAGCGCTGCCTGAAGCTCCGTCATGCGGAAATTTGCTCCCATCGTGTAGTGTTTGCCTTCCGGGTCGGAAGGGCGCCCGCAGTCGATGATGCTGGCCGCAGCCTCTGCCAGTTCCGGCGTCCGGCATAACAATATTCCGCCCTCGCCGGTGGTCAATATCTTGGATGATTGTAGGCTGAACGAACCGAAATGTCCTATGGTACCGGCTCCCTGGCCGCGCCACTTTGCCCCGTGGGCGTGAGCGCTATCTTCCACCACTACCAATTGATGCTGTGCAGCGATGTCCATGATTGCATCCATATCGGCCATCTCAGATCCCGAGTGCACCGGGATGATGGCGCGCGTGCGGGGGTTAACCGCTTTCTTGATGGCCTCCGTAGAAATGCAATATGTCTCTGGGTCCACGTCGGCGAAAACTGGGATTGCGCCGGTGGCCATTGGCGCAATTGCCGTGGCTTGGAAGGTATATGCCGGCACAATAACTTCATCACCCCAGCCAATTCCGGCTGCCCGTAACGCCACCTCCATGGTGATCGTCCCGTTAGCCATCAAGACAGGGTACCCTCCGCCCTGCATCTCGGCAAAGCGTCTGGCAAACGCCATAGATTGCGGTCCCGGATAAGGGAAACCACCCCAATTGCCGGAGCGTATCACAGATGTTACCGCTTCAATATCACGCTCATCGAACACTGGCCAAGTCGGGTAAGGCTCCTTACGCACAGGTTCACCACCCAAGATTGCTAGATCAGACATGGATAACTCCTTTGATTTCGGTTTCTTTCACTTGAAGATATGCAATGATGTACCTCAATAAACCCCATGCATCTCCTTTAAGCTCGTTCTCTTTCCGAATTCTTTTAAAATGGAATCGTAGATTCAACTTGTAAGCGCAACTTCGACGGTCGAAAATAGAGGTTAGCTGCGGTAAGATCAGTGCCTCTTAGACAATCAAATCAGAGGATCACCGATGAGCAATTGCACACAGCTTACCGAAGAACAACGATATCAGATTTGTTCCCTCCTGAGAATGGGCCATACTCAAAACGAGATAGCAGAAGTGATTGGTGTTCATAAGCCCACTGTTAGCAGAGAACTCCGACGCAACCGTGGACTTCGCGGTTACCGTCCTAAATAAGCTCATCGTATGGCGTTGGAAAGAGGTGATAAGTCGAAACCTCGGATTATGGCTTCTACCTGGGCCCTGATCTATCAGGACATGAGCCCGGAGCAGGTCTCGGAACGTCTTAAGAAGAAATGGGGTGTTCACATAAGCCACGAAAGGATCTATCAATATATCCTGGCGGACAAAGGAGTGGGAGGCGGACTCTACCTGCCATTGTCGACACGCGCCATCGTTTGGGGGACTGGGAGGCGGAAACCATCCTGAGAAAAAGGCATCGTGGGGCACTTGTCTCCCTCACCGAACGCAAATCCAGAATGACACTGCTCAAAAAGGTTGAGCGCGGCACAGCAGAAAATGTCGCTAATGCTGTGATTGAGCTTCCGGAGCCATGCAAACATCTTGTTCATACCATCACTTCCGATAATGGCAAAGAGTTTGCGAATCATGAGCGGATGGCCAAGAGCCTTGAGGCGAACATCCAATTTGCACATCCCTATGCAGCTTGGGAGCGAGGCACCAATGAAAATGGCAATGGCTTGGTCCGACACTATTTTCCTAAAAGCTGTGATCTCTCAATCATCACGGATGAAGAAATAATCATGACAGAATGCAGGTTGAATACGCGTCCGAGAGAACGTCTTGATTTCGATACACCAAATGAGGTATTCTTTCAATCATCTTTCGTTGTTTTACTTGATAGTTGAATCCAAGGATTATAAAAGGAGAGAAACATGCGTCAAGCGATCATGGTTGCCCCGGGTCAAATCGAATTCCGCCAGGTTGAAAAGCCGAGACCTGGCAAAGGCGAGATTCTCATTCAAATCAAAAGGATCGGCATCTGCGGTTCCGATATTCACGTCTTTCATGGCTTACATCCCTATACCAGCTACCCGGTTGTCCAGGGGCACGAGGTTTCAGGAATCATCTCTGAAGTGGGGCAGGAAGTGCAGGGTTTTGCGAAGGGCGATCAGGTCACCATCATGCCGCAGATCACCTGCGGTCAATGTTACCCCTGCCAACACGGTATATACCATATTTGTGATTCCCTGCGGGTGATGGGATTTCAGTCGGGAGGGACTGCACAGGAATTCTTCGCTGTTGATGAAAGTAAAGTGCTGAAGATTCCTGCATCGATTTCTCTTGATCATGCTGCCATGATCGAGCCGATCTCGGTAGCGGTGCACGCCATCGCCAGGGGCGGGGGTGTTTCAAGAAAAAAGGTGCTCGTCCTGGGGGCGGGGACGATTGGGAATCTGGTCGGGCAGGTAGCAAAAGCCTCCGGCGCGGAAGCGGTCCTGATCGGTGATATTCGCGATTACAAATTGCAGATCGCACAGCGGTGTGGTTTGGATTTTGTGGTCAATCCGCAAAAAGTGGACCTCAATTTGGCCATCTCGAACTCTTTTAGTCTGAATCGAGCTGACCTGATTCTGGAATGCGTGGGCGCCGAGGATACGATTACGCAAGCCATACAAAACGCCCGCAAGGGGACGACCATTGTTATTGTGGGTGTCTTCGGAGAAAAGCCTCAAGTGGATTTGGGTTTGGTCCAGGATCGGGAGTTGAGCCTGGTGGGCACGTTGATGTATCAACGGACAGACTATGAGCGGGCGATCGACCTTGTTTCAGGTGGAAAGCTCTTTCTCGATGACTTGATCAGCGCACATTATCCTTTTGAAGAATACAGGCAGGCCTATCACGCCATCGAAGAGGCACAGGGCAACATCATGAAGGTGATGATCGATCTGGATTGAGCCATGCCTCTTCCTCTAAAGACTGAAGAAAAAAACAATAAGGACATCCGAAATTGCAGGAGATCGAAATGAAACCATTCGGTTACTATCAGCCCACTGAAATTCGCTTCGGAAAGGGCCGTTTAGAGGAAGTGGGTGAGGTCGTTTCCCGATTTGGAAAGCGCTGCTTGTTGGTGACGATGCCCGAAGATGATGCCCTGGCCTCCATTCATGCGAGGGCAAAACGAATCCTGACTCAAAGTGGAATCGAATTCGAGCATTTTGATGAGGTCATTCCCAATCCTACGACGGAGGTTGTCAGTGCTGGGGCGGATTTGGCCAAGGAATTCGGCGCAGATGTGATCGTTGGCCTTGGCGGAGGATCTAGCATGGATACGGCCAAGGCGATCGCAGTTGAGGCAGTTCATCCGGGAACATCCTGGGACTACCTCCATTTCCGCGACACTCAACCCACGGCGAAGACTTTACCCGTAGTTGCTGTCTCCACAACTTCGGGGACCGGCTCGCAGGTGACCCAGGTGGCGGTCGTGACCAATTCGGCTGAGAGGAACAAATCGGCCATCTATCATCCCCTGATTTTCCCCAGGGTCTGCATT
>CAYGXU010000039.1:0-26394 GCA_964353875.1 uncultured Anaerolineaceae bacterium
TCTGGAAACAAACTCTCGTCTCGTCTTTAATCAAGATAAGGAGTTGGTTGGATACACCGAGATTTGGGATATCATACATCCTCCCGTTCATCCACTTGTCTGGGGGAGGGTAAAACCCAACCATCGCCTACTTGGGATCGGTTCCAGGTTGATGTCCTGGTCCATCGATCGGGCCAGGCAGGTCATCCCACGTGTGCCAGAGGAGGCGCGGATTTCGGCACGTTTCATCACCACGAGCGAGCATGAACCGACGAAGCATCTGTTCGAACGGTTTGGCCTGCAAGTCATTCGGCATAGCTGGCAGATGGTGGTCGATCTAAATGGACCAAGACCGCAACCTGCATGGCCTGAAAGCATCTCGCTCCGGACTTTCGATCGCGAACAAGATCTTCTTCGCCTTTACCAAGCCGACGAGGAGGCTTTTCAAGAACACTGGGGATACATCAAGGTGCCTTTTGAAGAGGGCTATCAAAGCTGGCTCCATCAAATGTTTAATGACGAGGAAGTCGATCCTGAATTATGGTTTTTGGCGATGGATGGGGAAGAAATCGCGGGGGCTGCACTTTGTCGTCGCCGTTCTCGTGAAAGTGAAGATGAAGGATGGGTTCGAGCCTTGTTTGTACGCAAGCCCTGGCGACGCCGAGGGATCGCTCTCGCTCTCTTACACCATGCTTTCGGAGAATATGAAAGGCGAGGTAAGAAACGAGTCGCTCTTGGTGTGGATGCTCAAAACCGGACCGGAGCAACACGACTATACGAGAAAGCCGGTATGCGTGTCCGTAGGCAATACGATCAATATGAGCTCGAGCTTCGTCCGGGGGTTGAACTAAATGTCGAGTAGATCCTCATGAGGTTCGAAAAAAACTCATTAAGTGTGGAATGAGTTTCCGATCCCGTCTTGGGAAAAGGAGCTCATTTCACGTTCCATACACCAGCATAGCAAAATTATCGATATGATCTCCCTTCGATCTTCATTCCACCCGTGGCAGATAAATCCCTATCCATCGGAAAGAACAATAAGGAGCATGTCGCATTAAATTGAAATTCTCACTGATGCTTATGTACTAATTTTCATCCTTCCCAGGTGGACTGTTCCTTTTGTGAATAACCGCTTTAGAGCACCTTCGCATTGATTTCCATGAACTTTTATGTGCTGATAATCACAAATGCAAAGAGAAAATTTATAGCCAATCGAAATGCAAAACACGCAATTCTACCTGGACAGTTCCCATTAAAACGGTGTATAAACCCATAACTTCAACCGGCAAGCGACAATAAGATTGATTAACACAGGAGTCTTTTCTCCAATGACTAATTCCGAGAGACTTAAAGCGATTGTATGGGATTTAGGTGGTGTGATCCTTCGAACGGAAGATATGAGCCACCGCGAACGCTGGGAGAGACATCTTGGCTTCCAACCGTGGGGGCTTCACCGGTTAATCTTTGGAAGCGAAATGAGCCAAAAAGCATCCCTTGGTATGGCAAGTGTAGAGGATATTTGGAACTCCATTCAGACCCAATTGAACATTTCTGACTCTGAGTTCAGTAAATTTAAACAAGATTTCTTCGCTGGAGACCGAGTGGACGAAGAGCTTGTCACCTTCATCCGTCAACTGCGTAAGCATTTAAAAACCGGGATGATAACCAATGCATGGCCGGATACACGTCGATGGATCGAGAACGAGTGGAAGATCGCTGATGCTTTCGATTCTATTGTGATTTCATCGGAGGTTGGCATTGTTAAACCGGATGCAAGGATTTATCACCTCTTCCTTGAAACCCTGCAATTAGCCCCTGAAGAGGTATTATTCATCGATGACTTCATAGAGAATGTCGAGGGGGCAAAGTCGATTGGAATGCAATCTCTTCATTTCCGGAATCCTCAGGAGACCATCCATAAAATCAATCAGTTATTGAGATTGCCGATCTGAGCAAAACAATACAAAATATAATCCTCGTTATGACCTCAAATACAACTGGCCGATGAGACGGAGGGATAGCCATTCGAAATTCTCATCGATGGCAGATCCAGCCGGCCATAAAAGAACCTCTCCTATATAATACTTCTCGGTCGCAATCAATACATCTTCCTGAAATTAATGCATCACAACGAGCGCGCCAGGCGACCCGATCCAATTCCCAATGAAAGCCACGATACTCAACCCGCTTCGATATCAAAATTCTCTCAACATCCTCCCTCGATTCCCTGAAATACTCGAGAGGAATATTAAAATCATTTGCATCTCAGGCAAAGTAATGGCAAAATAGTCTCCCCACGCCGGCGGGAATTCGAATTAAACACAATTTTTCAAATTAATGGGCAGATATCCTTACTCTACTTCCAGCTCAACTGCCTAGGAGAGATGGTTCACAATCGATGAGCCAATCGAAAAAGGACTCGGCTATCCTTAATCCCCGTTTGATGATCTTTCTCTTGGCGATGGCTTTCGCCGAGTTATCCCGCACGATGACCATGGTGCAAATCCCAATCTATCTGCGCGAACTGGGCGCCAGCATCCAACAAATCGGTCTTTTCTTTACCATTTCTCTCATCTTTCCCCTTCTTCTGCGGATCTTCGGCGGCTGGCTCTCCGACACTATTGGCCGCTTAAAATCGCTCGCTATCGGCAGTATTGCCGGGATGTTCGCCTTCTTAGCTTACACGCTCACTCCCAATTGGCAACTGGCTATGTTCGCACCCGCCTTTCTGGCTGTTACCACAGCTTTGATCTTCCCCTCATATAAAGCCTACATCGCTGACCAGACTCCTGAAGAAGTACAAGGTCGGGTTTTTGGATTGTCAGAGACGATTATTTCGATCGCCTGGGTTTTAGGGCCTCCTTTTGGCGGTCTTGTGGCACAATACCTGGGCTATCGCTCCATGTTTGGTTTTGCCTGCCTAAGCTATGCATTCGCGACCGTGATCTTCCTTGGGATGTTCCTGACCCAATCAGACACTTCAAAAAGTGACACTTCTGCGATGACTTTCGCCTCCATGCGGGCTTCGTTTAGTCAAATCTTCTTACTGATGATCTCGGGTGGGCTGGTTACTTGGATCCTGATTGTCGACGGTGTCCGAGACATTTCCTTTAAAATGTCCTTTGATCTGATGCCCATCTATTTACGTGAAGTCGGCGGGTTATCAAAACAAGCGATTGGTTTGTTGGATGGTCTTTTCGGCATCGCCATTGCTGCCACTACATTACCGGCTGGCTGGCTCGTCGATCGGACCAGTGAGCGATTCGGGATCACAATCGGTCTGATCATCATGATCATTTCACGACTCGTATTTGCCGTAGCAGTTGCTTTTTGGGGATTTGCTTTTTCCTGGATTCTCCTCGGCATCGGCGGCGGCATGCTCGATCCGGCCGGCAGTTCTCTGATCGCCAAAGGGGTTCCGCAACGTGTAAGAGGTCTAACCTATGGTCTCGTAGCCACGAGCCTGGGCATCCTTTCTCTGCCCGCTCCATGGATCGGCAGCCAGGCATGGAAATTCTTCGGTCCACAAGCGCCCTTCTTACTCACCGCCATCCTTGGGAGCATCACGATCATCCCGGCCTGGTTTAAACTAACACTAGCTGAAAGACACTGGCAAGGTGTGGATGTGGATTTATCCAAGATTCATTTTAATTCCACTTGGTCACCTACCTCACCCAGCTCCAATCAGGCTTTTTCACGGAAATGACAGACTAATGATTTCCGCAGCAAGAATATTTCCATAGATTAGCTTCGTCTTTCGAACGGAACTTCGAGTATCATCCATAGCTCGGCGTCCAGCGGCCTGGGCTCAAGATCGACGACTTTGAAAATTGATGCAAAAGGATGCCATAAGGATGATTGTCTAGGGTGTGTCTCGATTCCTGCCTATTCGCTGATCGTGCCTGAGTCTTTATCCGAATACGAGCAAGGATGGAATCTTGGGCTACATCCACGCTGGGGGCAGCTCCAAGCAGTCGCCGAAGGATCGACTATGATCCTCCAATGGAGTGACGGATGGCAGTATGGGTAATTATCTAGAAAAGCTTATGAAAATAATAGGCTCTCCTGAACGGGGAAGGTCCCGCTCATGTCATTGTGAGCGAGACGAAGCGGAGCAAAGAACTGCTGTGAGGGCAATTTGATGAGAACTGGCAGAGAAGTGAGCACCATGATCGAGGCGCAGGCTTAAACCAGACTCAAATCACGCTCTTTCATTTAAAGAGAGGAGAGCCCTGCCATTCAAGGGAAAGCCGGCACTGCCGCTTTTGCCGGAAGATGACCTCGTTCTCCAGGCCGAGAGGAAGGGCTCATCTCCAGTCGATCGGTGCTTACAATTCGTTCCTCCCAGGCGAGAGAAAGCGAAAGATTCTTCTGGAGGGCAGCTCGGCCAACGAGGTGCGATCATTCCCTAATTGGCGAAAGGCTCTATATAACATCAATTTAATATCTCTCCTTTCCCAGGTCAATCGGCGTTATGCTTAAAAATTGTACTAGTTCCAGATCCGTCAGCCCTTCATCACTGTACCCAGGGAATATCATTGCCAAAATAAAACGTAAAGAGTAAAACATAAAGAATAAAACGTAAAAAATAAACAATAAAGGGAAAATGTGCTTTTCCAAGTTTCTTGCAATGGGTTAGAGATGCCACGCAAAAGGTATTTTCTGCTGATGGCACTCCATCAAGATGAATAATCTGGTAAAGTCAACCCACCCACCAATTGTATAAAACAAGGTGGAAATGAGATGCGCACGTTGCTTAAGACTCTCCAGGATTACGATGTTGGGCACTTGCATATTATTGCTGCATCATGGGGATTTGAACTCCCCTCGCTCTCATTCGCTGAAACGTTAGAGTACTTATTAGATCACATGCTTGAAGAGAGCTTAATGGAAGAGATATTGGAAAGCATCACTCCCCACGTGCAGGAAGTGCTTCAATTCCTGGTTCGTCAGGGTGGTCGAATGCCATTTTCCGATCTGACTCGGCGTTACGGTCCTCTGCGTGAGATGGGAACGGCTCGACGTGATCGACTAAAACCATGGCAAAATCCCGTATCACCTCTTGAAGTCCTTTGGTACCACGGATTGCTAGCGCGCGCCTTCATCGATACACCCACAGGGCCACAGGAATTCGCCTTCATACCTTCTGAAATCCTTCAACAGCTATTGAAAGGAGCAGACTTAGCGCCTCAACCCTTAGGGCACCCTGCCTCTACTCCAAAATTAGTTCAACTCGCTCTGAGCACAGCCGTCGATGACACGACTTCTCTACTTGCAGATTTTCGCAGCCTCCCCAAGAAGGGTGAAGGTTTCGATGATGAACGACGCTCGCGTCTAAGACCTTTCCTGTTCCATTCCCAATCCATCGAGATGCTATTTATCCTGCTCACCGAGATGGAAATACTCACCCCCAGCCCTATTCAACCCGATCCAGAAGCGACACGCAGATTCCTGGACCTTCCCAGGGAACAGGCCTTAGCACGCCTACTTTTGGCATGGAAGGATTCGCGCCTATGGAATGACCTCCAACATACCCCAGGATTGACAATTTCAACCGAGAAATGGCCTAACGACCCCCTAACAACCCGTCAAATCGTTCTGAATGATATACACCAAATCCCCACGGATATCTGGTGGGATTTGGAAAGTCTCGTCCGAGCAATTCGAGAACAACATCCTGGTTTTCAAAGACCCGGCAGTGATTTCGATTCGTGGTACATCCAGGATGCCACCACGGGTGCTTTTTTACACGGCTTCAGCCATTGGGATAAAGTCGATGGCGCCCTCCTGCGTTTTATCCTTTGTGGACCTTTACATTGGCTTGGAGTGATCGACATCGGCAAGGACGATCCCCAAGGACTCCCTTCCGCCTTTCGTCTCACACAACAGCTACAAGTCCTCTTTGGTGAGGCTCCAATTTCGGAGTACGTGGAGAGTATGGCTCTGAGTCGGATTACAACCGACGGCAAGATCACGATCCCTCGAAATGCTTCTCAAACCCTTCGCTACCAAATCGCCCGCTTCTGTGACTGGATCGAACGAACCGAACAGGGAACCATTTTTCGCCTAAATCCCTCGGCATTGGAAAGGGCGACCGTTCAAGGATTACAGGTGAAACAAGTCCGATCCATCCTTGAGAAACTCCTCGATCACCCACTCCCAAATCCTCTTCTGCAAGCGATCGCCCGGTGGGAGCAGTATGGGTGTGAGGCGTATCTGGAAAGAACGATCCTTCTACGGGTTAAAGATGAAAAGGTATTAGAGAGCCTGCGCGCCAACCGACGAACTGCACGTTACCTGGGTGAGATTCTCGCCCCAACCATTGCTATGGTTAAGGAAAAGGACTGGCAGGAACTTTGTTCCGCCGCAGCAAAAAGCGGATTATTTATAGACCACCCCCATGCAAAGCCTTGAGCATTATGATCCCTATCTTCACTATGTCATCGATGCAATAACTAGATTTCGCTTTCAAGACCGGAGTTTATTGATTTGCAGAGTAGGCGGTTTAATATAAAAAACGTTCCTTCTTTGATGAAGAAATTCTCAGGGATAGACCTAGAGAGGGAATGGTTGCCATCATCCCCAACGAGAACGATAAGATCCTCTAAGAACACATTCTCGTTGTGCAGCCTTTTTACTCATTAAATTTCAGCCAGGCTTTGTTGCTCCGCATCGAATAGGCCTGAAATCCTCTAGTGAAGCTCTATATATAAGTTCTACTCTGGCTGTCTCTGCTATTAATGAGCACAATAAATGCCCGCAGCACCGTATCGTTAATCATTCAGAGGATCTTTGTCTCAGGATGAGAAGAGGGGGAGAAAGGAAGGGTAATTACTGGGTGATAGACGTGGTGAAAAACCCGAATTAAATCGCGCTCATCCTATTTGGGATGCCGCACGATCGCTTTCTGTAATGCCGCTTCAAGTTCTTCTAATGTCACGGGTTTAAACACAAAACCATCTGCGCCCAACTCCATCGCTTCATCGACCTGGACATCTGTGGTTTCCGAAGAGAGCATCACAACCGGAATCCCCCTCAATTCGCGCCTCCTCCGCATAAACTCAAGCATATCAATGCCACTGATCTCTGGCATCATGATATCCAAAATGATCACGTCCGGTCTACCTCCAGCAATAAGATCCCGCGAAGCAGAACGGGCTTCCTGATAGACCTCAACTTCATAGTCGAGCAATTGCAACATTAATTTAATCGCTTCCTGCATTTCTTCATCGTCGTCGATAATCCAGGCAACACCCATCCTCGCCTCCATTATCCTGTAATTTCAGCTTTGATCCGCTCAGCAATCGCTCGAGTTATCCCTGGTATGGCAGCAACATCCTCCACATTCGCCTTTTGAATCCCTTCGATACTGCCAAATGCCTTAATCAGCGCCTTTCGTCTTGCCGGCCCAACCCCGGATATCGAATCGAGGATTGACGCAATGGTTTGGCGACGACGGCTTGACTGATGCTGCCTTAACGCAAATCGATGGGCTTCATCTCGCACTCTCTGGATCAGAAAGAGCGCTTGAGAATTCTGAGGCAGTACTATGGGATCAGGTCGATCTGGAGTGTACAATTCTTCATGTTTTTTCGCTATCCCAATTACCGGAATGCTATCCCCCAACTGATAGCGCTCGATCACTTGAATGGCTCTGCCAAGCTGCCCCTTTCCACCATCTACGATCAACAGATTCGGCAAAAAACCAAAAGCCAGGTCTACTTTCCCGCCAGGCTTTTCCGCTTCTTCATTCGCAAGCTGCCAACGGCGAAAACGTCGGCTGAGAACCTCCTCCATGCTGGCAAAATCATCCTGACCATTCACGGTTTTGATGGTGAAATTCCGATAGAGTTTTTTATTTGGCGCCCCCTGCTCAAAAACCACCATAGAACCGGCAGCCGCAGTTCCCTGTAAATTGGAAATATCATAGCATTCTATCCGATTTGGTGGCTGATTTAGATATAGGGTTGACTGAAGTTCGGCCAGAGCTTCGACATGTTTGCTACGATCAGCTTCCCACTGGATACGCAAACTTGTCAGTGTCTCCGCCGCATTCTCGGTTGCCAAGCGTATGAGGTCTTTTTTCAATCCCTTTTGAGGAACCAGAAGATGAACTTTTGCATCGCCGCGTCTTTGGTTGAGCCACTCCTCAATGATCCTTGATTCCTCGATACTGTTGGGCAACAGGACATTCTCAGGAATTTGTGTCGCCTCAGTATAGAATTGCTTCAAAAAAGCCTCGACCAATTCACGATCGGTCGCATGGTCTGCCCCGTCGAGCAGGAAATAATCCCTTCCGACAAGTTTCCCTCCTCGAATGAAGAACACCTGAACACACGCATTGCGATCATCTTTAGCGAATGCGATGACATCCGAATCTGCCATCCCTGGTGAGATGATCTGTTGCCCTTCTGTAACACGTTCGATGGCATTCAATTGATCACGAAGACCAGCGGCTCTCTCATAATCCAATCGATCCGACGCTTGCTTCATCTCGCTTTTTAGGCGTTCAACGATCAATTCGGTATGACCACGGAGGAAACGGCAAAGGTCATTCATCATGGCACGGTAGTTCGTTTGATTGATGGCACCAATGCAAGGAGCCGTGCATAATTTAATATCATAATAAAGGCAAGCACGTTGATCTTCACCAGTGATGACACGATCACAGGTCAGGTAGGGAAAGATTTTTCGTAGTACATCGAGGGTTTGATGCACTGCCCAAACACTCGTATAAGGGCCGAAATAACGACTGCCATCTTCGGTCATCCTGCGGGTTACCGTTACCTTGGGGAAAGGACCGGCCCAATGCACCCTAATGTAGGGATAGCGTTTATCATCCTTCAGCCGAACGTTATACTTAGGCCGATAACGCTTGATCAGGTTCATCTCCAGGATCAAGGCTTCAAGCTCGGAGCCAACGATAATCCATTCGATGTCTGATACTTCCCGTACGAGTTCAGCGATTTTCGGCTGTTGACTGCTAGAGTCATGAAAGTATGAGCGTACACGGCTCCTGAGATTAACGGCTTTCCCGACATAAATCACTTTCCCGGCTTTACTCTTCATTAAGTAGCAGCCGGGTTTCGAGGGTACGGCCTCAAGAATCGGTACTAAATGCTCTAAAACTTCCATCTCGAGATGATTTTATCATAGCTGGAAGTTCCAGCCTGCATGATGCTATAATGCCGTTATGGTATCCTCAAGGCAAAGCGCCTATTTATTCTTTTTTTTGATTTTCGCATTCATCTTCACTGCTTGCACGATGCAACCATTGCAGCTCATGCCGACACTCACTCCGAGCCCAACTCCTACCCCCCTCCTTCCAACCTATACCCCTATTCCTTCGGCCGAAAGCAGGCAAGAAATCACCCTTTGGCTGCCTCGTCGCTTCGCTCCTGACACACCACCCGGCAGCATGCTGAAAGAACACTTAGCGCTTTTCGAGGAGAACCACCCGAATGTCACAATCCATGTACGTGTCAAGGATGATCGTGGGGATGCTGGTATTCTTGAAACCCTTGTTGCAGCAAGTACAGTCGCACCATCAACCTTACCTGACATCATCGCCCTTGATCCTGCTGCATTGCGTTCGGCTGCAATAAAAAACCTCATTCAGCCTCTGGATGGTCTCCTTTCCCCTCCTATTGCCCCTGATTGGTATTCATATGCCGTTTTGGCTGCCTATGTCGATGACCAATTTTACGCCGTCCCGTTTATAAGCGAAGTACAAGCCTTTGCATATCGCAAGGATGATTTCGAAGAAGAGCCAAGGAGTTGGACGCAGTTGGTCGATTCGAAAAGGACTTTTCTTTTTCCCGCCGGCGACCCCGACGGAATTTTCACATTGATTCAATATCAAATCCTTGATGGGCAACTTGAAGATGAATTGGATCAACCTACAATCGATATCAATCTACTTTCAGAGATTTTTGGTTTCTACACTTATGCCCATCAGAATGGCGCGTTGCCCTTGATGGCTCTTCAACTCGAGAATGCAGAGGAATCATTTTTTACCCTGCAACAGCAGTCCTTTCACAGTGCAGTTGTTCCGCTCGAGGGATTTTTAAATAGCGCTCAAGATGGTCTTTTCAACTTAATGCCATGGCCAACCCGTAACGGAAGTGGTGTTATTCCCGCAAATACTTGGGCGTGGGCAATCGTCAGTAAGGATGCCACCCGCCAGGCACTGGCAGTCGAAATGATTGAATGGCTGCTTGCGCCAGAGTTCCTCGGACCATGGGCATATTCCCTTGGATCTCTGCCCGCGACCTCAGTTGCGATGGATGAATGGCCTGATCAGGCGACTGCTGCAACAATAAGGCGTTTGATTCGCGTCGCTGTTCCGGCCCCATCAGCAGCTGAAAAAACTACTTTCGGGGCCGCCATCCAGAGCGCACTGATCGAACTCCTCAATGGCCGAAAGACACCGGATGAAGCAGCCCAAATGATTCTCGATCAAATCAGTACGCTTGAATGATTTCTTTACGGGATCGATGCCTAATAGAATCGATCATCAAGAATACGCTCACAACCTCTGTGAAGCTCGATTAATAAGACACACCTATTTGATTGACCAATGAATGAGGGGCTGCTACAATCTCGTCGCTTAACCTGATCCTGCGAGGTACGGAATGCCTATTCACTTTGGTACCGACGGGTGGCGGGGTGTCATCTCCGACACGTTTACTTTTCATAATCTCCGCTTGATCACCCAGGCCATCGCTGATGCTGTCACTTCTGAAGAGTGGTTGAACAGCCATCAAATTGGACGCTCACCAGATCCCAAATGCATGGTTGTGGGCTTTGACACCCGCTTCCTCTCCGATCGTTACGCGGTAGAGGCAGCGCGGGTCCTGGCAGCTAATGGTTATAAAGTCTATCTTGCCTCAGCGGATATACCTACACCTGTCGTTTCATACGCTGTGCAACAAATGAATGCGATTGCGGGAATCATGATCACGGCTTCCCATAACGCCCCACGTTATAACGGGGTTAAACTAAAAGCAGCCTATGGCGGTTCTGCTGCCCAAGAACAATGCCGCAGGGTGGAAGTCTATTTAAACGACAACGAGGCACGTGGACGTGGTCCCAATCTCATGGATTTCGAACGCGCCAGAGAAGCGGGTCTCATCGAGCGTTTCAATCCGACACCTGCTTATTACGAACATCTTCGAACACTCATCAACTTGGAGAAGATCAGCGAATATCCCTCACGCATTGTCGTGGATTCCATGTATGGCTCAGGCCGGGGACAAATTCGGGGATTCCTGCAAGGTAGCGGATGTGAAGTATTCGAGGTGCGGGGAGAGATGAATCCCGGTTTTGGGGGCATCCATCCCGAACCGATCGCACGCTACCTAGGAGCATTGGTCAGCGCTATCGCCGCAGGCCACGGACAACTCGGATTGGCTACTGACGGCGATGCCGACCGGATTGGCGCCATGGACGGTCGAGGAAAATTTATCGATCCGCATAAGATCATCGCGCTTGTGTTGAAATATCTGGTTGAAGAACGTGGCCTGCGTGGCAAGATCATTAAAACTGTATCTACGACCCAAATGATCAACCGATTAGGGAAGAAATATAATCTCGAAGTCCATGAAACTCCGGTTGGGTTTAATTACATTGCTGATTGGATCATCAAGGATGATGTCCTCATTGGTGGGGAGGAATCAGGGGGCATCTCGATCCGAGGACACATCCCGGAAGGGGATGGCATCCTGATGGGCTTATTGCTCGTTGAGATGGTATCCAGCATGCAAGTCCCACTGGAAGAACTGGTCGACTCCCTCCTGGCTGAAGTGGGGCCTTGTGAGTACACCCGCCTCGATCTTCGCCTTTCACACCCCATCGCAAAAAACGATATGGTTGCGCGCCTGCAGAACGAAGTACCCCAAGCGATCCATGGCAATCGCGTCGTCCAGGTGAGTTCCCTCGATGGGGTAAAATATTCCTTCGAGGACGACTCCTGGCTCCTCATCCGCCCTTCCGGAACAGAACCGGTCTTACGCGTCTATGCCGAAGCTCGTGATACCAAGATGGTAGAGGCATTGCTGGATTATGGACGATCCATTGCGGACTTAGATGAGTAGCATCCCCATCTTTGTTTTTTTCATCTGAGTTATTCCGCTGTGGCCAATAATGATGAATGGGTTGAACTCTTAAGCTTTTGAGCCCCTTCAGATTAAGATCGAGCGGGAACTATTGTGAATAACAGCCCCCTCTAGGAGTCGCACCTGTCGGACATCCGAATTTGGGCTAATTCAACTCATCAGAAGGATTTGTCTGAAAGCCACTATTGCTTTTTCGGTTTAGAAAGAAGCTTATACCCACGTCCCCTTTGGGTGATGATGTAGCATGGATCGGTAGGGTCGGGTTCGATTTTGCTCCTCAAACGGCTGACTAATTTTTCCACGCGCGCATCGTCTACCTCACCCAGATAGGACTCCCCCCATACCGCAGTGACGATTCGATACTTGTCTGAGATTTTATCTTGACGCTCGTGGAGCACCCTCAACAAGCGAAATTCCAAATCAGTGAGAACAGGGATACGCACACCATTCACCCACACGTCACCTGAATCAGGATCCAGATGTACACCGTCCGCATCGATCTCAGTCCCACGCCCCCGACGAACAACGAAATCTGTGAAAATCGGTGAGAAAATCTCCCCTGTATCTTTGACAAGCAGGCCAATATACTCGAGGTTGGACTTTTGCTGAGGGGCAATCCCTTCCTTCTTCTCAACAGCAAGCATTACCAGCGCCGTTTGCTCATCACTGTTAAGCTGTTCCCATATTTTTAAGCACTCGGCCCGTATTTGCGGTTCACGCGTAGTGACCTGGAGCAGATCCCCTACCCAGTTCGAAGGCAAATGATTAAGCACTTGAGCTGTGGCGATGAGAAGGCCGGGATGGCTCCCTGCCAGGCGGAAGCAGGCTTCCTTCCTTTCCGGGCTAAGCATGCCAAGGTCAAGCTCGGAGAGGATTAATTGCCCCTCTCCAGGATCCAATAACGGCATGGAGTACGTCGTATGAGAAAAAAGCTCTGCAAACTCCCCCTCAATACTTCGCCCACGTAAATTCGGTAGACTCCGAATTGTTGCGGTAACATATCGTAACTCATCACGGAAGCGGTCGCGTAATGCTCTCAGGTTGAGGAGCGCTCTCTCATCAAGGGCAGTGTAGATTTCATCAAACTCATCAAGCAGGAGGCAAAGGTCACGCTTCATCTGTTCACATAATTCGGTCAGGGCCAGGTTAAAGGACAACGAGGCTGCAAAACTGGTTTCCGCTTCCGTTACTGCTTGGTGATGATCCCTTAGATTATTAATCAAATCCTCGGGGAGAACGATCTCCAGGCGCTCCAGTAAGGAGCGTAAAACTACTTCATAAAAGGCCTGAGCTGAGATTGCCACTGCCTGATTGCAGTCGACATAGACCAGACTCCCCGGCCGTCGCCTCTTTCTCTCATATTTCTTCTCAGCCGATGATCCTGACAAACCACGCATTAAGGCCGATTTGCCAGTGTTGCTAAAACCGATCACCGAAACGGAGCGCCCTGCCGCGAGATCTTTAAGTATACATTCCGAGAAAGGAGCGAAGGTTAATCTTGATATCTCCATGGTCCGATCAACTTCATTGAGTAATTAGTTACAGGATCAACGAAAGGTTGACTCTGTAGACTGCGGAATTGAACTATTTTAACGGAGGACTAAATAATTAGCTCGTTATCCCAGATCGAATTCTCCGTGCCACCAGTATAATGACTGCCAGGGATAGCGCTACAATCACCAATTGAGGTAATCCCATCTCATCCGCAAATCCTGTTGCTGGGAGAGCGGTTGGTGTTGGAGTTGGGATAACCGGTGTAATGATGGTAGGGATGATTGTCGGAGTCTCAGTTGCAACAGCAACGACGCCAGTGGCGGTCGGTTGTAGTACCGGGATGGTAGTGTTGGTTGGGCTTGGCGTAAGAGTGGCAGTTGGTTTCGGTGTATCGCTGGGTTGGACTTGTGCAATCTGCGTAGCTGCGATCGCTGTCGCTGTACCGTTGATACTCGCTTGCTCGCGCATCGGTACATACATGAGCAAATAAAGCGCAAGACAAATGATACTAATCGCTAATAGTCCACCCAAGGCAATCAGTGCGATCTTAAATGTCCGGTTTGAACTTGACTTTGGACGCGGTTCCTCAAACTCAAAATCCTCATCCATCTTATCTACTCCCTATACTACAATCCTCGCATAAAATTCAACATCGCGCCACTATGCCTTCTTCTGGGGGTGCATCCCATAGAATGCGTTTTATTGTGCTCCCTCGGTGAGAGTTGTGGTGGTGTGGGCGGCGCAGCCGGTCCGCACCACCCTCGACCTCAACACCAAAGGGTTTATGCAACATTAATTGGAATGCACCCTTCTTATGGCAAAACCTCTAGGTTGGCCAGTGGAACATTCGTACTGCCAAAAATATCCAGATCCACGCGAGCGCTTTTCGCCATAATCCCATTTGGGTAAGTTACGGCGTGAGATAGGACCGTTTCCACAATGCCAATAAGCCCTTGATGGGGAGCTCTCGTTACCTTCACACGCACACCTCGAGAGAGTTGAATCAACTCCTCGGGGACGCCTACCGGATTCACCACAGGGAGGGGGATGATTACTTCGGGTCGACGAGCCTCATAAGGGCTTGCGGGCCTCGCATCCAGTGCCGCCTCACGACCACGGCTCGTGCTTAAAAGCTCGAAAGCAGGCCGATTAATCGGGATCGCGCCAAACCCTTCCAAGAGAATAATAGGATATGGAAGTCTTTTTGCAACCTGGATCAACTCAGCAGATAATCCACCAAGGATGATTCCGCGGACAGAGAGATCTTTGGCCTGAAACAGGGGTGCGGGATGATCACAAATCCCCGCGACCAAGACTGCACCACGAGTGCTCATATCCAACTGGTCTGTAATCAAGCGTTCGCGCGGTCCATTTCCTACAATACGCATGATGCCGAAATCCTGACGGCCATTCCCCCATACTCCCTGAATGAGCGCGCCGGTTGTCTCAAGCATAACCGTTTGGTTCCCTTCCACATTGATCACTTCACCCGGGAAACCCGCTCTCAATAATAAGGGTTCCGACCGGATCTCAAAAAGCACTTTCCCCCCTGACACTGCTACAACAGCACCATTGTGTGGAGCACGGACAATCTTCCTCGCAACGCCCGAAGGTCCAGCTATGATCTCGCCTTTGTCAATCCGTTCGCCTATCTCACGACTTAGAAAACGCGGGACTTCCCGAGCAGTGATCCCCAATAGACGGGCTACATCAAGGAATTGATGACGCGAAGAGACCTCTGCTTCCGCGATCACATCACCAGGCCTGACTCGTTGGTTTAAATCCACCAATATTCGACCAGGCACCGGTAAGCTCCGATCTCTACGGATCGTGGTGAGCGGAGAGACATTCAGAACCCTCGGAAGATACATGAACTACACGCTCCAAACTGAATCTGTTGCAAGTCCAATGCCAGCACCCTATTCCAATGCACCAATTTCCCAGAGCCAGCGTTGATTCAATTCATACAAATGACCTTGGTCCTTCGGCAAATTTAATGGTCTTTCGCGCCCATCAATGACAACGCCCAATTCCCCACCTGCCACACGAAGCGTAACCGAACGACCGACGCCACCCGACCCAATATCCACTTTTCCCTTTGGGACGAGGGTCAAATTGCCAAATGCGCCCGATCCCAATGGCAAAGCCACGATTTGCCCTATGTCTACTTCCCCACTCTTACTGGGCGATCTATCTTCATATTCGAGATGATAGGTCATGATTTGCTTCCCTGCTCCTCGATGCACAACCGGGGAAACCACTGTTCCCAATCTGACCAATACACCTGCCTCCAGGAGTTGCACAGTCGCTAAGGGTAGAACAGCTGCCATCGCTCCTAAAGCAGGTGCTAAGCAATATGGGTCGACCACGATTGTCGATATTCCTGTAGGTTCGAGCGCATCGAGCAGGATCAATGCTGTATACGCGGGCTTCGGTGTGCGTGCCAATGTGGCGCCGCTGACAACAATCGGCTCTATCGGCGGCATGATCAGGGTGCTGCGAATATCTTTTCCTTGTGGCCATGAATAGCGTGCCTCATAAAGCGCTTGCCGGAGAATTTGCCTCGCCAAAGCATATTCGATTTGCATCTCTTCGACAGTTGTGGGTATAGAATCAAAGCGAAATGCCTTGTTATAGATATAATCCAATAGTTGTGCATCACTTATTTCCATGGGCAACCAACGCTTAGTTAACGAGAGTTCTTCCAACTCAAGCAACCCCGCAATTGGATATCCCATCCCCAGCTTGGAATTGGTAGAGAGACATAAGTCTCCTTCAAAGGCAACGGCGATCGTAGCTTGACTCGCGCCCAGATCGATTCCCAGAACTCCCTTATCCGGGTCGTATAGTTTGCTTAGATAGCGAATCATGCGTCCAAACGCTTCCCCGGTCGGGATCAAAGAACCAGCGGCCCATTGTTTTAATTCACCAAAACCGGTGATGCGACTGGAACGGATTTCGAAGAGCGTCTCAGCCAGGCGCATGCGAGCTGGCGCCAGTTCCTCCCGATCCAAACTTGGTCTTAGATTGGCCGTTATCGATACTGTTGCTCGATCTGATAAACGCTCAGTCACCAATGCGCCAAGACTCCTATTGCCCGAAAAGACGATTTTTGGCCGCTGCCCCTCCGGGATCAGACTGATGGACAGCTTGATGAGCTCAACCAATTCCAGCAGCGGATCCGTAGCGCCTCCATCTGTTCCCCCAACAATTAATATCATGTCTGGTCGCCCTGATACGATCAGATCGATTTGTTCCCCCATTCTGTCACGGTCGACGACAGCAATCTCTCCGATGACAGTCAGGGCTGCCGAGGCCGCCAAACGACGAGCGCTTTCGATGGATACGCCCGGCATCAATCCTGCCAAAATGGTCTTGATCTCTGGTCCGGCGGAAATTGATGCAACCAATAAGTCAACCCCCGTTCCATAACCTGTTGTTGGAAGGATGATCGTCTCGGTCTCATCAACTAATTTCCGTCCTGTGACGATCTGGACTCGATCCATTGCCATCCGAATACCCTCACCCAAATCGAACAAGGGCGGACCGATGGTGGAATTGGCTTCGCCAGTGGCAACCAACCGATATCGGCCATCAACAATATCAAATAAACTAGCACGGGTGTTCGCGCTTCCGACATCTATGGCAAGAATTACTTCGGCTTCAGGTAATGAACTCATCAGATTTTCAGAAACTCGAAAGGAGATTATCGAACCAACTGACTAAAAATCCCATCCGTTCGGAAAGCGCAATGATCGTAGCGGATAGGACCCCAGCATACATAGTTCCAAAAGTAATAGCGATAAAAACCTGTCCAAGATTGGCAACCCATGTCATCAAGGTGCTGCGCCGACCCTCTCCAGTTGGCGCCCGCTTAGCGGAGAATTGAAAGTAGGCAAAAGTCGCTAGTGTACCTACCAGCATTACGAGCATATTAATGAGCCTTTCCGCCCCTTGCTCCCCAATTTGGGGATTGATTGCACTTGGATTGAGCGACTCTACAGCTGCTGAAGACTGAGGGATCAAAGTGCCCATGATAGCCCCTCCAACCACCACCGCAGCGCCCACGCCCACCATCAAAGCCATTGGTAGCGAACCCCACCGGGCAGTGGCTGGGGATAATTTCAGCAATAGCATGGCCATGAGAACCCATGCTCCGATGATCAACCTCCCTTCGACATTTGTAAAAAAGGAACCATTAAGTAGACCAGCGAGACCATTCGCCAGGATCGGATCTACCAAGTTCGGTTTCAGGATATTATGCCAGGCGATCGTCCCCGCATATCCAGCAGCAACTCCAATAAAGACATGCGTAGCGAAGCGGAATAAGGGGTTGTCGCCAATGATGTAGCTGAGCACCATCACTGTAAGAATTGCAGCGATGATACTACCAATAAAACCGACTCCGTCAAGTTCAGCCATCAAAATCCTCAATCTGGTGCCCTATCTTGTGGTCGAAAGACCCTCATGGCGATGCCATAGAACATTCCTGTAATCAAGAAAAAGACGACCAACAACACACCCGTCCCATATGCATCCCAATATCGAGTTGCGTCCCCATCTTGTCCATTGTTCATCTCATAGCGGACTGCGGTTGGAAGTCCAGTAAGTATCCCGGTAATTTGTGGAGGATTGGCCTCAAAGTAGGGGCGTATCAGAGGTTCAATCCCCGCACCTAAAACCATTACAACGGGAACCCTCGTTGGTTGCGTTTGTAATTGTTCAATCCAACTTCGTGCACTGTCTGCTCCCCCCGTGAGCACCGCAACCAACGCGAAATCAGATAAATCTTGGACATTTGAAAGAATGGCGCTTTCCCAAATCCCTCCCTCTTTTAATTCCTCCGGAATATTAAATCCACGAATCAGAGCTTCTTTAGGTGATGTAATGAACAATTGAAGTGCAGTCGTTCCGCCGGCGAGGTATCCAAAATTAAGATAATCAACACCATTTTGCATGGCGAATTCTGGTCCAACACGTTGCAGCATCCGTGAGGCCAGTAAGGGGCCGAATGGGCGTGTTGAGAAGGTCACCATTGCCTGTCCTTTTCTTGCCAGGTGGGTGACCAACCCACTCGCAACGGCATCCATTTCGGGGGAATTCGCCGGTTCATAATCAAAGATGAGTAAGGCAGGCTGGTCTGCGGGCGTATTTTGAATAAATTCAAATAATGGTGCGAAATCAGGACGCTCCAATTTCGGCCGTCCGAAAGAAGGGATCCCAAGTACGGGAGGGATAGTTACCGCTAATACCAGCAACATTCCACAAGCCCATTGCAGGAGGGGCAATCGGGTTCGCTTTGTCAGCGCGGCTTTCTCTTCCAATTGCTCCTCTTCCACCATCTTTTGCAGTACTTGAGCCTGGGTGTAATCGCTTTCGGTGATGTCTAAAGCGGATATAGCAGTCCTTGGGGAACGTGGCATGGCCATAACGGGTTCTGCCAGCAATATCCCTTTAAGTCCTGCGAGAGGTCCGGCCGCCTCAACAATCTCCTCTTCTTCTGGCTCCAGCTTGGGAAGTGTGCGAAAGGTTTCGATCGGGCGCATGGCTTCCAGCCAGGATGGCAAAGTTGCCTTAACCAGATCAGTGAGCTCCTCATGACCTGTGTCCGCATGTTCTTCCTCAACATCACTCCCAAGGTTTTGTAACCAATCAGGGATCTCCAACGAGGAAGGTTCACCCCCACCACCTTCTGCGAACTCTATGCCTTGGGCTTCCTCATCCAATATCAAAGCAGGAACATGAGGCAGTTCTCCATCATCAGGATGGACAGCATCCCCCAACCAGCTTGGTTTTAACCCATCGAGCATTTCTTCCAGAGAAGAACGCTTTCTCACTTCTGGTGTCAATGGCTCCACGCCAAGCGGTATATGCTCTTGACCCTCAAGCTCTTCCAACTCCGATTCTTCCACCAACGCATCTGAACCCGGAGCTAATTTAGTTCCGGCATCGTATTCTTTTGTGTAATCGGAAAAGAGGTCATCGAGGGAATGTATTTCCTCTTCCGGTTCGCCGATTTCCCCATAGGCTTGATCCGCTTCAATCTTCTCAGCTGTCTTCCATTCCGCAGCATCAATGCCAAGATCGGTTAGGAACTGCTCATCAAAGATGGGTTCTATCCCCTCCAACTGAGTTTCGTTAAGCTCGAATTCCTCCTTACCTGCCTTCTTTATGATATCTTCGCCGAGATCCACCTCTTCTTCCTCGGGAGGGATATCAAGATCAGCAAACAAATCATCAACAACAGAAGCAGCCTCTGTCTCTAATGCGTCGATGTCCTCCTTGGATTTCTCGCGGCTGATGAGACTTTCAGGTAGCCACTCTTTATCTTTAGCTTTATTGGTTTGCAGGAAATCCGAGGGAAACAGATCATCCATGAGGCTTTTTTTAATTTCCGTTGCCTGTCCCTCTTCTGATTCTTTTTTATGCACTTCGGCGTGCTCAATTTTCGGAGAGAATAAATCCTGTGGGAATTCGTCCTTGCTATCTGACGGAAGCTCCTCTTGTGGTACTCGCTCGCCCTTCCCAGATAACCCGAAATCTTCTGCGAACATGTCCGCTAATAACTCTTCTTCGATTTCGTCTGAGGGCTCCGCTTCCGTTAGTCGCCTACGAAGTCCGGCCAAGTCGAAATCTGAAGTGAACAAATCCTCTTCGAGTTCCTCTTTGATTTCATTTGAAGGTTCATCTTCCGGTAGTTGCTGACGAAGTCGAGCCAAATCGAAATCCGAAGGGAATATTCCCTCTTTGGGTTCTTCTATCTCGGTTGAGGGCTCCGCTTCTGGCGCTTGTATACGCAGCCCGGCCAACCAGTCCGCCTCCCCTTCTGGCTCAGGAGGGGGAGCTTGCTCCTCCTCTTTACGTGCCCTGATACGCGCCAACCAATCAGGGACCGATTCCTCCTCGCCACTCGTCTCGGACTCCTTAAATACTAAACCATCGGCATCGAGCTCTTTAGATTCTTTCTCGGCAGCAGCAAGGGCATCAAGCAGTCTTGAGTCCTCCTCCGAAAGGGCACTAGATGTGAGTTCCTCAAATTCTTCTAAAGGTTTTTTAATTTCTTCTTTATAAGTCTGATCATCGATGATTGCTTCTTCTTGAAATATCTCACCTTCTTCCGGAACTTGCTCTTCCCCAGGAGCAACGAACTTGCGCAAACGTCCAAGTAAATCTGTGCCTCCGCCAAGAACTCCATTTTCTCCCTCAGCATCGAGAACGGACTCCTCTTCTCCCATATCCGACCGTATTTGGGATAGCCAATCCGTCTCTTGGCGCTGTTTCCTATCTGGTGGAGGCTGTGATGGAGTTGGAGGTGGTGTTTGTTTGGGGGGTGGTTGCCCCGGCTCTTGACGAATGATTAATGGTTTCAGGCGCGCGCCACAGAACTCACATTCCTCTGCTTCCGATGGATTTTGTTTGCTGCACATAGGGCAGCGTACTGTATCCATAACCTATTCCCCGTAAGGTCGGTCTGAGCCAATCAAGATTCTTAAACCCGTGGCAGCAGCGCCCAAAGCAACTCCCAAAAGAATGCCTCGGGCGCCTGCAACCGACCAGACCTGGGCAACCCATGCGCGAAGATTCCCAATCCATTGGGCAGGTCCACTTCCGCTCCCCATGATCCAAGGGCTGTTTCCAAGTAATACCAAAATCGCGGTGCCAATAAAAATAAGGCTGAACACATTTCTACGTTGCGAAACCAAGCGGAACCCGGCGACAACAAGCGATACGGCAAACAAGGCCATTAAGGCTGACTCGATCGGAAGTTGAATATAATCGAAAAGGAATTGCATGGCATTGAAATTGATGTTAAACATCCCACTAAAATCAGGACCAAAGATCAGGCCAAGCGTCAGCGTAACTAAAAGGCAGAAGATCAATACTGCACTATATGGCCATGCCTCGGTTTGATCATTTACTTTATTCCAATGAACTGTAAAGAGATTGAACAATCCTAAGAAAAGAGCTGCGGCCGCGAGGATCACTGCCCACTGCATGAGGACTGTCCGCAATCCGGTGATGAATGGGGTGGTGACAAAGTAACCTAGTAGAACAATGAAGCCTACTGAAACAGCAACTGAAGTCCAGAGGAGACGAATCCCTACTTTCAACGAATCACTCCAACCGTCTTTAGCAAAGTACCGATGAGCACAAGTGCAATAAGAATCCAACGGATCACATCTTGTGCTCTAATACTGGCAAGATGGAAAGGCCCCATATCCAGATATGCTCCTGCCGCGAACACTTCCTCGCCGATCAGGGGGTGGTCAGAGGTGGCATAGAGTAACGCCTGAGATTGGACATCCTGCGTTCCAGCCAGCACAAAAGCCTTCTTTTGCTGACCGAAACTGGCTGCCAATGCGCCTTCTGAACCGAAGGGACCTATCATGAGATGAGCTGATACATCTTCCGTGTCCAAAAATGTAGGCAGTCCCGCTGCATAGGAGAAGGGTGTAGGTCCAATCAAGCGTGCAGAAGTGGCATCGTACCTTGATTCAGCATCCAAACGACGATACGCTGTGCGTAAAGTATCCTGCGCCAATACAACTAACGCCCCATCGCCTGCAGAGACCATAATTGGTTTATCACTCATCGCAGTTGCAGATGCTAATCGAGCCAGTACCGTCAGGCCAGCAAAGGCCGTCGCACTCTCAGAGCCGATCAACTCACCGGTCCCCAGTGAGAGGTGAACTCTTTCGCCCGACTCAACTGCACACTCTAAAGCATTCCTCAGGGCTCGATAACCAGATAACGGCCTTAGAGCGACAGGCCAACGCTTGCCGATAAAATAAAAACCGATCATCATTCCGATGAAGAGCAGGACGAAGAAGAAGCCAAGCAAACCGTTCTCACCCATCCGATGTGCTCCCCCGTTTTAGATGACCAACAAAATTACTTACCTGATCCGGATCTTCAAGGATGCAAGCCAGATCATGCAGTGGTCCATCCTGGCCACCAACCAATGGCGCCACCAAATAAGCTGCCTGGGCACCCAATGAATTCAATGGCTTTGTTGCTTCAATGAAGAAAGCGGCAATCTCATTCAGATTGCGTTCCCGAAGCCAGTCTGCAATTCTTTTTGAATCTACCGCTTCGTTCGTCATAACGCGCAGTATAGCACATCCACGCCCTACCGACCACATGCAGATCTTTGATGGATTCCCTCGCTTCATTGCCATCCAACTTTATTTCCTACTTCTGAGTTAGAGAAGAAGGGTATCATTGCAGTTGCACCTTATCCAGCAGGGGTTATAATCGGAACAGGTGTTCGAAAGGCATCGAAATGAGTCTTAACCTTCCTCAATTGGTCCCTCAAGTTCATAAAATGGGAGAAAACAGCGCTCAAAAACTCAGAGAAATGGATGAACTTTTTCCGAAGATCTTCCAAGCCATGGAGGAAATCGTTCATATCGATCCGGACCTGCTCCAAAGAAAAATCGACAAAGCAGGGGATAGTTGGTTCGGAGCAATCCCTACTCAGGAGCCACTGCACACATCTCATCCCCCGCTCCCTCTCCCGACAACCATGAATGTCCTCGGTGCGGATGGCTCGCAAATTCATCCCGATCGTCATACAGCCACGATGTATTACTTGATAAACATCGGCGGCATCTTGATTCGCTACGGCAGCGGGAACGCTCCAGATTCTTCCAGCCACGGTCTTCTTTATTTTAAGGAAGAGGATCTCTATGACGAATATGGGGCGGAGGTCAGTAGCGCCTTCATCAATGCTCGCAGGGATGCCCTAGAAATGGAAAAACTAGCTGAGCTCGCAGCCAATTGTCGATCTGATCCCACACTGGCAATCTTGGATAACAGTCTGTTACTCTGGTTCGCCATACAACCCGGAGAGGGTAGCCACCATCTGGTGGACAAGATTCTGAAGGAATATTTCCGTTCACTCTCTCACATACGAAATTCAGGTGCCGCACTGGCCGGGTTCATCGACCGCCCCCGCCATGCCAGTGTGATTTCCTTGCTCCACTTGGCTACGATCGAGGTGGAAGACCTCTGTGATGAAATCCTGAGAGCAAATCCTTTCCGCGGGTACCCGGATCGAGCGCTCTTCCAACACCTTCTCCCACCCGGTCATCGTAGCTCGATCTTCGTCCAAAGCGCGAAACTCAACCGCGACTTCCGCAAGGCTGGACATGAGATCCATTTCTTCTACCTCAATACGGGTGAGGGCAATTCTATCGCCCGTATCGAGATCCCACAGTGGGTGGCACATTCCCCCGATTTGCTCACCTGTGTTCATTCTGGGATCCTTGAACAATGCAGGACCACCGCCGGATTCCCATACGCCCTGATTAGAGCACATGAGCTTGCGGTCGTCACCCATGAGGATCGGAAATCGCTTGAGGCCATGATCCAAAGATCACTTCTCTATCAGGGAGTCTCAACCAGGCATTCTCAAAAAGCGGAAAGCAAACTATGGACAAAACAGCGGCGTCGACATCGCTTGTAGAGGAGTGAAGGAGATGAAATTCGAAGCCTCGATCATCGGCAGGGTTACTCGATGTAGCACCCGTGGTTTTGTAGGCGCTGCACGCGCGCCAGAACCGGAAATCCCTTTCTTTGGAGCCTTCTGTAAGGCGGAGGCCCAGCAAGGGAAGAGCAATGTGATTGGTCTGATTTACGACATCAGCATCGAAGACGACGAATTAACCCGCCAGATGGCGGCGGCTGATCGACCCTTAGATGAGGAGCTCGCTGATCAACGCTTTGTTCGCCAGGTCCCAATCGAATACGCAGCTCTGGCTGTGGGTTATTGGTCTGATGATAAATTCCATTATAATTTACCCCCGCAACCACCGCTCGCACTGGCTCCAATTCATACGTTAAGAGACGAAGAAATCCTCATTTTCACTAAGCGTCTGGATTTTATCCCGACCATCCTCTCAGCAGAAAACCTGCCTAGCGATGACTTATTGGCTGCCTCAATTCAAACAGCCGCCAGGGTTCGGGACGCGGGCGAACGCCGCAGTTTCCTGATCGATGCAGGCAGATATTGCGCCCGTATCCTTGTCAATGATCTTACCCGTTTAGAAAACCTGATCCATCGATTTGCGGTTGAGAAATAGAGGGAAAGATGGCTGAAGCAAAAGCACTGGACCAATTTTTCGGACCGCGCCCTTCGGAGATCCCGCTTGGCATCGTTGTAGGTGGCTCGCTCTCCACAGGTCTCGAAGTTAAACTTGATTCGAGGTTATCAATCGAAAAACTGGCTGTCGGGCGTTATATTGTCATCGTCGGTCGCAGCGGACGACGATTCTTTGGCTTGATCACCGATATCGCCCTTGGCTCTACCAACCCGGATATGGTTCGTCGTCCTCCGGACGTTTCCGATGAGCTTGTCTTTGAAATCTATAGCGGCGAAGTAGGATATGGAGCGATCCACGTGAGCCCCATGTTAATGATCGACCCGGGAGGTGGATCTCCCCGCCCGATCAAAACCATACCGGCGCATTTCTCGCCCGTCTTCGAAGCTTCTGCCCAGGATGTGGCCAGTGTTTTCGGAGAGGAAGATGAAACCCACTTTCACATTGGTACGCCTCTTGAGATGGAGAATGTCCATGTCAATTTGGATCTGACGCGTTTCGTGGAACGATCCTCAGGGGTCTTCGGAAAAAGCGGGACAGGCAAATCCTTCATCACGCGGACACTTCTATCTGGAATCATTAAGTCCAACCTTGCCTCAGCGCTCATCTTCGACATGCATAACGATTATGGTTGGGCGGTGCGTGACGAGAGCGGCAGGGAATTCAAGGGTTTACGGCAACTGTTCACGGACGGACGTGTGAGCGTAGTTACATTGGATGAGGAAACCTCACGAGCGCGCAAGAGCAAGATCGATCGTGTTCTCAAAATCGGATATGAACAAGTCGAACCCGAAGATGTGGAGATGTTGGCTGGACTACTTGGGCTTACCGAGGTCCAAATTGGCGCCCTTTACTTTTTGCGCCATCGATTGGGTCGCAAGTGGATCGCAAAGCTCCTTCAGGACCAGGGTGAAACGGATGAGTTGCAGCAACTTATCGAAGAGGGACGGATCATCGCTGGTACTTTAGGCGCCATTCAACGGAAGTTTGAATTCTTCCGCAGGATGGGCTTTCTCGTTCCGGGGGAAGGTGATGATGCTCTGGATGACATCTTCCTACGACTCACGATGGGAACCAGCGTGGTGCTCGAATTCGGTCGCTATGGGGATACCCTGGCTGCCTATGTGCTCGTCGCCAACTATCTCACACGCCGCATCCACCATCGCTACGTGGATATGAAGAATAAAGCCGCCGGCGGCAGAGCCGACGAACCCAGACCGCTGGTGATCGTCATCGAAGAAGCGCATAAATTTCTCGATCCTCAAATCGCAGGGCATACCATCTTTGGCACCATCGCGCGTGAATTGCGCAAATATAATGTGACCCTTCTTATCGTCGACCAGCGCCCGAGCGGGATCGATGATGAAGTCATGAGTCAAATTGGCACTCGGATCACCTGCCTTCTGGATAATGAAGCTGACATCCGTGCTGTTTTTTCGGGGGTCAGCGGTGCAGGGGCGCTACGTGAGGTTTTGGCGCGCTTGGACACACTCCAGCAGGCATTGATCTTGGGACATGCTGTACCCATGCCGGTGGTGATACGCGCGAGAGATTATGATGAAGATTTCTATGCCGCCATTGGGCTGATCGAGGGAGAGGCGTTACGTAAGAAAGCCCAAGATGACGTGAAGACCTTGTTTGGGGATTAACTGCCTTTACATCAATTGAAAGACTTGACAGAGCAGCCAGGCCTCAAGCGCCAA
>CAYGXU010000040.1:0-4065 GCA_964353875.1 uncultured Anaerolineaceae bacterium
GACGAGTCTGCGGACCGTCACCTCATAGCGGATGTGCTTTCGGGTCAGGCTGGTGGTGAGCGCATCGCCGATCTTGTCCTGCAGGGTTCCGTTTAATGTGATCCTGAGGGTGCCTTCGCGTACCTTTGCCCTGATTCTGGCCAAAGTCTCCCCGGGAGCATGGATGGTCAATGTCTCCTGCTCCCCTTCTCGAATCACAAGGTCGACCCAATTGGCGGTATCGCGCAGCACAAGCCGGTCGAACGCACTGAGCTCCATGATTTTGGTGACGTATCCATTGTTATCCATTATTTTTTCTCCTTTCAATAGATCCGGACAGGCCTAACATACATAGAGAATGGATTGTCAAAAGCGCCTTTTTGCTGTATCATTTATTAGAATATAGTCGTAATTGCTAATATTATCATGTATGATATTATAATCATATATGATAGCAATGTCAATAGGGAAAATACTGCATGAGCAACTTAAAAGCGAACCTTTTGCTGCATCCCATTCGCATGCGGATCATCATGGAAATCTCAGGGGGCCGGATGACCGTCAAAGACTTGGCGCAAGTCATGCCGGAGGTATCGCAAGCGACGTTATACCGTCATATTAAAGCGCTGACCGAAGGGGGGATTCTGAGCGTGGTGGAGGAAAACCCGGTGAGGGGGACTGTCGAGCGCGTCTATGCTGTTCAGTCTGCCAGCCTGACGTCCGAAGACCTTGCGCATCTCTCAAAGGATGAACTCTTACAAGCCGGCACGATGGTCATTACAGACTTCTTGGGGGATTTTCGTCGATACCTGGATAGCTTGGATGAAGCTCACATGGACGTGACAGCGGACGGATTGGACTTCACTAAGTTGCAGCTTAATTTAAACGACGATGAACTGCGCGAATTCCGTCAGGAACTGTGGCGTATAGTCCAAACCAAGATGCAAAATGAGCCATCAGCGGGGCGAAAACGTTTGATCTTCTCTTATTTGATCATTCCTAGAGGCGATCGCTAGGTGTACTCCGGAGGGAAATTGCCGCGCAGAAAAATGGAGGTGGAAACGTATAGCGCACAACAGATCTTCGTTCCCATCAACATCCCATAGAATCTGGTTTCACAAAAGGTTGCGCCGCAGAAAAGGGGTTCTCAGCAATGCCCGGGGACCTTGAAGCCCTTCGCCTATCCTATCTCTATCTCCCACATCCATGCAGACTCATGCGGATATGTCTGACTCTGTCTAAGCCCGCGGGATATCCCCGGACAGGATATGTTCATACAGGGTGAGGATGCCATGCAATAAGCCCTCCGGTCGCGGTGGATATCCAGCGATATAGGTATCGACCGGTATGACCTCATCTGCGCCCTGCACAACGGCGTAGTTGTTTAAAATGCCCCCGCAACTGGCGCAGTCCCCCAGGGCAATCACCCATTTGGGCTCCGTCATCTGGTCGTACAAACGGCGTACAACCGGCGCCATTTTACGAGGCATGCACCCCGCCACAATCATCAAATCGGCCTGACGCGGGGTCGGGCGCGCGTACTCCATGCCGAAGCGCGCCATATCATAATCGGAAGCGCCCGCGGCCAAAGCCTCGATGGCGCAACACGCCAGTCCGAAATGCAATGGCCGCATGGAGCGTGTGCGAGACCATTGCACTGCCTTCTCAAGTGGGAGCAATTTGATGCCCAGGTCGCCTGATTGTGTCCATGCTGGCATGTTTGAACTCTCCCTCCTATTGATCCGCTAGAGGCGTGTTACCAGTTATTGCTGCCTACTGACAATCCATTCAAATGATTAGGAATGTGCCCTCATGTTTTACTATCGGGTGGAGGGTATGGATCAAAATTCAAGTCCGCAACGGTGCCCGCTCGATCAATCACTCATGACTGAGGGCAGAATTGTGGGTTATCCGGGAAAAGCAGTCCATGTTGGTATTCCTTCACTGTTTTCAGGAGGTCCATTTGCAGGAGAACGATCCCGATAGAAGCGTTCTAAGTCACTATTTATCGGGGATAAAGGGTACGCGGGAAGCATAGCGGAATATCCATTAATTGGTTCCAAGATGAACAGGATCGACGAAGACTTCCCCATCTTCGCTGGAGAATAGGAGTTCCAAACCAGCGGATATTTCTGTCTCCGGCGGCAAGGAAAGGTCTCTCTGCTTGAACATCACGAGGAACGTATCCGCTGCTTTCAACTTCTCCCTGATCTTCGCCAACTGCGCTGGATAATCCGATCGAATGACGGCTTTGACCGGATCCCATCTTTCGGGCAATTGATAGGCAGGTTGTTTTGTGAGGAAATAAACCACCAGGGCTTGGTTGGTGTAGATCGTCGCCTCGTCATCGGTCGCATCGATCCACTCAATCAGATCTGAAGAGCGCCATGCTCTGCTTGTGAAGCCTCCTCCCTCATCTCGAATGGAGGTCAGGCTCTCTTTTGATTGCTGCCACATGCCTGCCAGAGGCCCGAAAAACCAGAGCGCGATGAAGCCAATCAGGGTCAAGGCTTGGGCTTTCCCTGGCAACAGATACCCCAAGGTGATTAAGATCGCCAACGCGCCAGCGATGAAGACGGGCGAGAGGATGCGATCATCTAGGCGCGTCGATGCGTCGAAGAAGGAAAAGGAGATGAACATCATCAGCAGGTATAGGACCAAGTAGATAACAAGGATGATCGTGAACATCGGCGCCGAGCGAGCCGGCCCGTGGGATCGCCTGATCCGCAGGTAAGCGACTGAACAGAGCAGGATCAAAATCGCCACAAACGCAATTGCCACCAGACGTGTGGATTGCTCTTCAGGCATGAACCAGGCCGCGATGTAATCGAAGAAGTCTCTCAGCATTTCAAAATCAATCGGGTGGTAACTAAGGGTTCGATTGGTTGCCGACCCCGTCAGGGCAATATTGCGCAGCAACCAAGATCCAATCAAAAAAATCGATATGCCCGAGAAAATGAGTATGTCCTGGAGTCTTCTTTTCCAACCTTTCGTCCCCAAGGCAATCATGCTCAGCACGCACGCTGCTGGAAGGGCGATGCCGGTGTAACGGGTCAGATAAGCCAAGGAGACCAGTATTGCTGACAGAATCAACCAGATCCGTCTTGGTTGGGCGAGATAGACCGCCAAGATAGCCATGCCCGTGAAGGATAGCAGAAAGAACAACGGTTCCGACATGGCCGCTATGTGGCGTTCAAGCATGATGGGCGAAATGAGAACAAGGGCAGAACCAAGGACGCTTACAATGAACTGCCTGGTGAAAAAATAAATCGAAAGACCGAATAGAGACACATTCAACCCAAGTAGGACGGCGGCGATCAGTCTTGCAGAATAATCTACTTGGAGCCCAAAGAAGGTGGGGATGGCAAGCGCGAATGGGTAGAGAGGAGGAAAATGCACCAAAGGCTCAAGTACCCCTCCGCTGCCCACGTAATAAACACCCTTGCCCTGAGCGATGTTTTCGGCAGAGATCATATAGAAAATCGAATCGTGATTGGCCTCAACGCCCCAAGGTGTGTACCGCCACAACATGAATGCGGATCCCGCGGCGATGCCAAAGAACCAAAGCAAGAGCAACCCTCGAGGGAGCGTTAGCCACGAGCGAAAGTCGTTCCATTTTGAAGAGAGGGCGGATGAGCTCAAATCGATTCTTATCCTTTTGACTGATGACTTCTGGCAAGGATCCACGGGTTCGTCCCTGGGATCACGAGTCCGATCTACGCTTCGAACAAGAAATGCAATGGATTCGCCCCTCATAATATCCAATTAGAGCAGGAGGCATTTTCTCCTTTTTTTCATTGATCTGCCCCCTCAACAGGTTCTGGTCATGCAGAATAAATGATTATGCAGCCACAGGATATGAGGAAAAGCCGTTTTCATTCCCTTCGCTGATAATGACAACAGCGGCCTTCGCCGCGATTCCGCTTTCTTGTTGGTGGGTCCGCGAAGGTCGATTTTTCATCGGTAGGCGTCAATGGCTATTATTGCAGGGAAAGGGGGCATATCGCCCTCTCGACGACAAAGGAGGGATTCTAATTTGAATCCTCTGCCAGGAGCTTCTTCACCTCATCCCGATATTCCTTTGCG
>CAYGXU010000040.1:4165-26349 GCA_964353875.1 uncultured Anaerolineaceae bacterium
GCCATGCCGAGATTCTATCAGACGAAATGCCTATATGCTTCCGTCTTAATCGAGCCAGAATAGCTTGTGGAGAAGGGCGTTGAAATTAAAAATCCACTACGTAGCCTATTTTATGTTTTGCTTGGATCAATGTAAAGTGGTCACGGATGAAGAGGTCTATCCCTTAAGTAAATCTTCTTGGCTGCATCTGAGTCCGAGTAAACGCCTCGATTGGCCGGGGGCAGAAGAGCAGCCAGTTCAAGCATGACTTCATCCATCATCTGCTGGCGGATTTGGCGGGTCACTTTGATGCCTTTCGTTTCCAGGAAAAACGGCTCACCAACGGCGATGTGAAAGTCGGTCCGGCGCAAGCGACGCAGGTTCTCCTTATAATGCTCATGCCCGTAGAAAACGAGCGGCAGCAGAGGCGCACCGGAATGCAGCGCAAGCAGGACCGCGCCAGGGTGTCCTTTCTGCAAACGACCGTCTCTGCTGCGCGTCCCCTCAGGTGCGACAATGAGGATATTGCCAGCTTTAAGCCACGCCAAGGCCCGACGCATGGCTCGCATATCCACTTCGCCTCGGTGAACAGGGATCGCCCCCCATAGGTTCAATAGCCAACGTGACCACAACGCATCCCAACGGTAAGCCGCGGCCAGAGCGCTGAATGATCGTGGCTGCAAGCGGGTATAGATGATGGGAATTTCGAGGATATTGATATGGTTGGTGACAATGATCAGTGGACCTCGGTCCGGAACCCGGACCAATGGCTTGTCATCGATACGGCAAAGAAGCCTTGTTACAAATTTCAGCGTGACGATTACGAGCCAACGTGAAAGGATCATACCTTTCTGCCCTCACCCGAACAGACGACTTCGAGTTGCCGAGGAAGTAACTCAATTTCGAGATGATTGCCATCAACGCATAAGATCTCGCCATCGGTCTGAGCCGGGAGTACTCCCTCAACGGCCGTAATTGCCATTCGAGAGGCTTGGCCCATCGTGATTTCCTCTTGCGTGCCTTGCGTCCCTTTCATGAAATAGGGGATGAGGCTGAAGATGCGCCGCCGACTGGTCTCACGAGCGATGCACAAATCAAAGAGGCCGTCGTCGGGTTTGGCATTGGGCGCCATCCAAAAGCCGCCGCCGAGCCGCTGACCATTCATCACCGAGATCATCAGGCAACGCTGCCTGAGAGTCTGACCGTCATATTCAATGCTGATCAGGGGTCCCTTGTAGTACAAAAAGATGGTTTTAAGAACGGCGATGAAGAAGCTCAGAAAGCCGCCGAAGCGTGGCATTTTGGATACTTCGATCGTGGTAACGGCGTCGAAGCCAACCCCAACGCAGTTGCCGAAATAGCGCCCCTCAGGATATTTTCCTCCCGCAACTCGACCGATATCGATCACCCGGCGATGATTTTCCTTAAGTATTTGACAAGCATTTTCCAATTCATGGGGGATATTCACGCCATGAGCGAAGTCATTCCCGCGACCCACGCTTAAAACGCCCAGGGCGGGAAGTTTCTTCCCCGACAACTTGGCTTCCATCAATCCGTTGATCACCTCGTTGGAGGTTCCGTCGCCGCCGGCCGCAACAACAATATCATAGCCCTGAGCCACAGCCTCGCGTGTCAGTCCGATTCCATGGCCAGGATGCTCGCTGCGAACTAGGTCAAAGCCAACTTGTCCTTCTTGAAGTAGCTGTTCGATGCGGGGGATGGCGCGCTCTCCAGATCCACTGCCGGCAACCGGGTTGACGATAATTTTGATCTTTTTCATGGTCGTTCATTCCTTGTTTGCGCGCAAGAGGCTCATTACAGTTTTTCTTGTTCTCTAAAGCGCTGTTTGATGATTTTTCGTTTTTCTATCATTAACACATTGGCTTTGATTAAGAGGCATTGGAACAATGAATATTAGAGCAGGGGAGGGAAACAATTGCTGTCTTCGTGTGCCCGTTTGCATTCAGTATATCAGGCACTCAGTCTGATGCCTCATCCGAGAACCCGATGGGCTGGAGTTCTATCTCGGCTTTGTTCGATATAACGCATGATAACATAACTGACCGCAAGCCAAAGGTGAAGCAGGATCGATCCTACTCCAATTCGTGGGTCGCGTTTTACAATGCCCTGATCCGATGAAAAGCCAAAGCCGGCTTGTTCAACTCTTCGCCATCAAGTCCTGACGACGGAAGAGCAGGATCGAAACGATGGTGAGCACTACCCCGTAGAGGAATAATACGATCACCGCCGATCCCGCGTTGGCGAAACCCTGCTCGATCCAGGCGCGAGGCAAGGAGACACTCGGATCGGAGGGGAAGAAGCGCTCCATGATGCTGATCGCCTGGTAGCTGACGGTGTAGCGATAGGCATCCTGCACACCCAGCACGGAGCCCGATCCAATCCCGCCGACGGTAAAATCCACGAAGAAATAACCCAACCCGGCCAGCATCCCTACCCACGAACTCCGCCCCAACACCAGCGCCAGCATCACGATCCCGGATAGGACGAAATTCACCAGGCCGATCACGCCGGCGGCTCCCAATGCTCGACAGAGGATGTCCTCGCCGGCTGCCTCGAAGAACGGTACGTTGCTGAGGGAAAGGTGAGCGACAAAGCTTGACACCACCCCGGCGGCGATGAAGATGAGTCCATACACCAAAGCCGCCAGGACCGTGGCGATGATTTTGGAGAGGATGAATTGATAGCGACTCACGCCCCGACTGAGGATGGCGCGCACGGTTCCCAATTCGTAGTCGTTGCCCAATGCCATGACCGAGAGCACCACCGTTGCCAGCGCGATGAACACGAGCATATCAGCGGTGAAAAGCAATTGAGTGACGCGCGGGTAAACCGCATCGCCTGGAGATAGCCGTGCCAGGATGGTCACCCCGATAATCGGACCGGTAAGCATCAATACGATCACCACGGTGGCGATCGGCTTACGCCAGAACTTGAAGACTTCAACCCGGGTTAATCGCAGCAGTATTTTCAGGGAATCCATGGGCGCTCCAGCTTGTTATGTCTCGTAAGTCACATCTCGGCGACGTAGGATCCAGACTGCCAGCCCAAGGAAAAAGACGATGTAAACCATCAGTACGGCCGTCGCACGCCAGGGCGTAGTGGGTAATATAGTTTCGTCGCCGAGGCCTATCGTTATAGCGACGAGGATCGGATCCATAAGAAAGCGAGCTCCCCAATTCAGGAAGACATCCGCGTTATAACCCAGGGTGATGCTAAAGACACGTACCATCCAGTGGAAAATCAGCGGTACTTTCACTTCTCCAGAGGTGGCGATGACGGTTGCAATAATGGGAATACCAAATCCATTGAGGTACTCATAGGCGCGCAGAGCGATCCCGACGCCCAATGCCGGTCCCGCGTTCCGAGCCAGGACAGCCCAAAAAAGAGTGGCGATGATGAAGGGCAGGTAGGTGATCCAGCAGCGCAGCACCCAAAGAAGCGCATCCCCCAACCCTATAATCGAGACTGGGTTATCAGTGACATGCCTGTGAACGAAGGGACCGGCAATGGCAGCCAGCGCGGTGACGACAACCACAGCCACTCCTGCCGCTAACCACAAGACCAATGCGCGCGTAAAGAGGTAGTCGCTCCGTCGTACGCCGCGTGCCAGGATCAGGCGCAGAGTTCGCCGGCCAAAATCCTCTCCCCCCATCACCGCCGTGAAGATGATGACAATGAACCAGCCCGGCCCGGTGGATAGGCGAGCCGCAGTGCCGATGAAGGCCGGGTAGCGCAGCTCCTCGAGTTGAAAATTGAGTAGAAAGCTTCTCGCTTCGATTTGTTCGGGTGTCAGCGGTGAATTGTCGCTCGCCGATACGCCGGTCTCCAATTCCATTTGCATCGTTTCAAGCTCATTCAGCTTCCCATTGACCTGCAACATGAGAATGAGGACCAGCAGTGCCAGGAGCGTCCAGGTGAGCCAAAAGCGGCTCACTCTGATCCAGTCGGCGGAGACGAATCTAAGCATCGTCTTCCTCCTGCCCCTCGCTGGTCATCTCGAGAAAGACGCTCTCTAGGCTGGAGATCACCGGTCGTACCTCGGAGGGAAAGAGGGCATGGACTGCCAGCGCCGCTAATAATTCACTCGCACGCTCCGGAGGTGCCTGCACGTGCAGCCGGTCCCCTTCCTGGCTGACGCCTGAAACCCAGTCCAAGCCGCTCAGCACCTTGGCCGCTTTCCCTCCTTCAGCGATGCGAATCTCAACTGCGTGCGCCTGGCTCAGTAATTCGTTTACCCGACCCTGGGCGATCACTTTGCCTTTATTCAGAATCAACACTCGATCGCAAACTTGCTCGACCTCATGCAGCAGGTGGCTGGAAAGAAAGACCGTCTTGCCGCCCTCGTCGGCCAGGCGACGGATCAAAAGGCGCATCTCCTGCATCCCTGCCGGGTCGAGCCCGTTGGTCGGCTCATCCAGGATGAGCAGTACGGGATCGCCGAGCAGAGCCGAGGCCAGCCCCAGGCGTTGGCGCATGCCTAGTGAATAGGTGCCAACCTTGTCCTTGCCTCGCCCCTTCAATCCGACTTGTTCCAAGATAGCGGGGATTTGCTTCTCGGCGTCGCCGCCGAGGATACGAGCAAAGATGCGTAGGTTATCGATCCCGCTCATATAGGGATAAAAAGCGGGGGTTTCTACGATAGCGCCCACCCGCGCGAGTACGTCGCTCAGGTTCCGGCGGATATCGTGACCCAGCACCTCGGCGCTGCCGGCTGTGGGGCGCACCAGGCCGAGCAGCATGGCGATGGTTGTCGTTTTTCCTGCGCCATTGGGACCCAAAAAGCCAAAGACCTCCCCCTGATGCACCTCAAAGTTGATCCCGTCCACGGCCGTGATTTTTTTAAACCGCTTGGCAAGATCGTGCGTGCGGATGACGGGAATATCGTCCTTCATGTGCTCTCCTATCCATTATGTTTGGCGGTGGGCTTTCCTTTGTTCGATATCTGGCGATCGCCTCTATTCGTGTCTTCAATAGCAGGTCCATGATATCTTCACATGCCAAATATAGTCCATGATAAGAGCCAGCGCCATTCCCAAGGAGCCAGGCTAGCAAATTCCAGAAGCACA
Organism: uncultured Anaerolineaceae bacterium; assembly: GCA_964353875.1. Classification (GTDB taxonomy): domain Bacteria; phylum Chloroflexota; class Anaerolineae; order Anaerolineales; family E44-bin32; genus MGNI01. Next base: position 9,232 of record CAYGXU010000040.1, read on the forward strand.
GCCGTCATGAATGACTTGTCAAAAGGGGTGGAAAAAAAGGTCAGCAATTCAGCGATTGGGTCTTCATCTCTCTTTGGTGGATCTGAACCTGGAGGAAAAGTTGGCAGTCGACAGACTTCGAAGGGGCGAAAGAAATTCCATTCGTAGCGACATCGATTATAGGAATTTATGGGCACTATCGCTGAACGATAAATATACAGTCGCGGTTTCGGGATTTTTGGATTGCGCCAAAGCTGTGTACATGATTTGGAAATTGAGTACCCTCTTTGTCAATGCAAATTCATCAGCTAACGGAAGTTGGCGCTTGGCGAGCATAAACCTCGATTCTTGCCGTTGGGAGTTGACCATCTGGCCTATATCTTCGCTTGCAGATGGGATCCCAACACTAATTCTTTATGAGTCTTCTAAAGTAATAATATACATATAGGATGAGAGCCAATACAATCCACTGTTCTGGAATCCCCAACAAAAAGGATCCGATAAAAAGGATAGGAACGATGCAAAGAACGAAAATCAACATCCTCTTATCCATGCTTGTCCACTTTGCTGCTCTCGATTCAATTGGCGCTTTGGAAGCAACCTGTGCAGGCGAAAATCCAGCGCCCCATTCGGAAGGCATGGATAATTCTTTTATATATTCTTCCATTTTTTCCTTTAGGGGACGTGTTATCAGTTGAGCAATATACCCGGTCATTTCTAAACGCGTGATTTCACCATCCTCTGTCAATCGAACCTTCATCGTCATTCCGCCCCATCCCCAGATGCTTGAAATGAATGCTGAAATCTCACCTTTGAAAGGTTTTTGAGAAATGATCCCCCTCCCTTTGATTTCCCCTCCGATATTGCCGAATGCTTCAAGGCACTGACCAAACAGCCTCGACGGCTCAACTTGGCGGTATTCAAAATTCCTGGTGATTTCGGGCATGTCGATGCTCCAGTATCCTATTGGCCGTGCATGATTGCTTTGCATAATCTCTTGAGCCAATTCAGGATGGAAGAACGCTCACATATGATGAACGAGATAGACCCCACCTCAGCGCGTTATGCCTTTTCTCGCTGTGACTTCTTCGCGTCACCATCCTTTTCCTCTTGAGCGCCAAGCATTTCGCGAATTCCTCCTAACGCACCGAGAATACCAGTGGCTTCGAATGGCAAAAACAATTTCGTGGCGTTGCCATCAGCCATTTCTTCCAAAGATTCAAGATATTTCAAAGCAATAAGGTAGTCGGATGCTTTCTGCTTTCCGATTTTATCCTGAATACACTCCAAAGCATCTGCTTCGGCTCGAGCAATGGACAGTCTCGCTTGAGCAGTACCTTCGGCCTCTAAAATCTTGGCCTGTTTTGATGCCTCAGCTTTTCTGATCTCAGCAGTTGCTTCTCCCTCGGCTTCTGAGATTGCAGCCTGCTTCTTGCCCTCTGCTCTCAGAATTTCGGCACGTTTCTCGCGTTCTGCCGTCATCTGCAATTCCATGCGCACACGTATCTCGGTCGGCGGCGAAATTTCCTGAATCTCAACTCTTGTGATACGAACCCCCCAAGGAGTTGTAGCCTCATCCAGGATCATTCTCATACGCGAGTTGATGGTGTCTCTTGATGACAATGTTTCATCAAGAGAAAGCTCCCCTACAACATTGCGTAAGCTTGTTTGAACGACCTTCTCCATACCATCTACTAAGTTAGAGATTCCATAGACAGCCCTATCTGGTGCTTCGATCCGATAATAAAGAACGGCATCGATTTCCATGGTCACATTATCTTTGGTAATTACACTCTGCTTTGGGAAGTCAAGGACCTGTTCGCGCAGATCGATTAGATAAGAATGTTTCGTAATGATTTTCCGAGTCCCATCTACATCAATTTCCAATGCGCGGAAGTAAATCGGCCGAGTTGTTTCAATGAAGGGGATGACGAATTGTATGCCACTATAGATTACGCGATTAAATGTACCCAAACGCTCAACAACTGCGGCATTAGCCTGCGGGATGATCCTAATTCCTATCATTGCTGGTCTCCTTAATAGTTATGTGAAATTAATCCAAAACTACCCTCAGGCGTGTATGAATTGACTGCACCCACTTGAGAATGACGACATCGTATGCAATGCACCTTGTTAAAAGATATGACTGACTTCACGCTCTATGAGGATATGGGCTGTCTACATTACGGAAAATAGCGGAATGTTATCCGTTTTATATTGTCGCCCCCTGCCGCTTTATAAGATTCTAGTCTTTCTAAGGGGAGGCGCAAGGGGGGAGAAAACCTTGGTATAGGCCACTCCGATCTCCGGAATTTACGCGCCTCTCGCCTCGAATTTTCAATGCATCGTAACCTTTATCACTGTCGACATTCTCATTCTTCGCTCTGTTCGGAAGATATCTCCTGAATCTTGATAGGCAGGCCGCAGCATCACAACCCCATTTCTGCAATTCAAGCTGCGGTGAAAACTGAGCCTATTGGTTTACGATATTGTAGAATTGATTTTCCTTTGTTTTGGCCAAACCTATTCCCCTTCGGAGTTCAAGTGGTCCGCCCCATCGGTCAACCATTCCAGATCTACTTTGATCAACGTGATCGATTGGCGCAAGTCGTATCTGCCGGTCTCGAATAGGGCCAGGATGGAGTCATCCGAAAGAACGGCCAATGAGGAATACCCTGCCGCTCCCTCATAGACCAGCTTCGATATCGGCCAGGTCTGCCCTTCGTCGTAGCTCAGGCGGAGGGTGTACTCGCCACGGTAGGGTGCTCCAGGATTGGAAAACAGGACGCGATTTTTCCCTTGTGTCGCCTCCATCGTAAGGCGGAGGATAGACGCCTGTGTTCCAGCGTCGGGGAGATCTTCGTCGTACTCCCAAGGCCCCCATGTCTCTCCCCCATCGGCGCTACAAGCCACGATTCGATATCCCCCTCGCGTTGATCGAAGATTGGCGCAGAGCATGCTATCCATCCGTTCAAACACTTGGGGCTCGCCGCCCTTTCCTATCGGATCACCCAAGACCCAAGTCAACCCGTGGTCGTCACTGTAGAGCATCCTCGCCTCGCCGATGGAGGTCGGGATCACCAGGCGACCGGTCGATATCTGTATGCCGTTCCCCGGCCCGTTGTGGCACGATTGCTTTCCGGTGATTCCCATTTCCTGCGTGAGGTTCCTCGGCTCTGACCAGCTCACACCAGAATCCATGCTGTTCATGATGTACAAGGTTTCGTAATCGATGCAGAAGGGAAACCAGATGGTCTCAGTTTCATGATCATAGACAGGGCAGGGGCTATGAACCGTATGTGTCCCCACATCCTGCACCACCTGGATCGGGCTCCAGGTCTCGCCTCCATCCAGGCTCCTTTTCATGACAAGGTGAATGTCCAACAGATCACTCATGGCATTGATACGCGATTCGCTAAAGGCCAGGACGATGTCACCGGGCAGCACGATCATAGCCGGGATGCGATAACCACGGCCTGGCTCCTCGCCCGGGATGAAAAGGGGTCGAGGTTCCACAGCTGCCGTCCATTGCGGATTCCAGAGCGCGCCGAGAATCCCAAAAGCACCGAAACCAAATAAAAACGCGAATCCTGCAAGTGTCACGCCTCGCATCAAGCGCAGATCTTCTTGACGGAGCGCTATTTCTCGGAAGAGCTTAACGCTGCTGACGACGAACAGGATTGCATAGCCAATGAAAGGAAGGAAGAGGAGAGCGATCAAGAAATTAGGGACCGAACCGAGCGCGCCCAAGGCCAGCACCTTCCCGACCAGCAGGATGGGGAGGCTGGCAAGGACATTCCACGCTGCCCAGCCTATCAGCCAGATCTTCCTCGAGGTCGGATTGCGGATGCGATCCGAGAGCACCCCTCTCAGCTTTCGCGATTTCATGCTTAGGGCGGCCATCACGGTCGAATAGATCGCCGCGCCGAGCAGCAGGACCACGAAGATCGGCAAGATCCACATCCCTTTGACGACGATCAGAAATTCGCCCCCGAAGGAGGTCAGGAAGACGACGTAGATGGCACAGAAAAGGAGGGCGAAGATCAATTGCAGGATGCTCAGGGCGAGGTCCGCTTTGAATGGATTATTGGTGGGTGTGCTCTGTTCATTCATTTCCATCCCTCCGGTTGATCTGATCTGGATTGCTATTTTTCTTTATGTTGCTTTATTGAGAGACATCATTCGCAGGTGGACAATGCCAGGAAGGATCGCAGCAAGAAGGACCTGTTTTTGCATGGCTTGTTCGACCCGCAGCAGGCAATACCAAACCGGCTTCTGCGATTTTTTTCCAACGATGGTGAGGATGCCACGCAGACCATTTCTAAGATGCATTCCATTGACGTTTGGCTTCAATGGCAACCATTCAGACGGTTACATCATACAGCCACTTTCTATGAAAGGACAACTGATTTCAATCAACTTCGGATGAGATTCGGACATAGCTCATCATCGCGTTGTGGTCATTCTAAGCCGAAGCAGAGCGGAGGCGGAGAATCCCTATGATGAGGCGAATCAAGGCATCGTTGCAGGGACTCTTCGACGCAAAGTTTATCCTGAGCGAAGTCGAAGGACGCCTCATAGTGACATGTTTTTGTCGCGAATTAAAGATGTTGATGTGCAAAACATAAATTGAGCAATGTTGTGTCCGAAGTTTTGTCTGGGTTTAAGATTTCAGATCTGTCATCTGCCTGTCATAACTCCGTAATCCCGACCCGTTATCATGACTGCAGTGAGCGTACATGTACTCATCCGGGCCGGTTGGGAAGGAGGCTGGCCTAAGGGGAAAAAGATCCCTCTTGAAGGAAACGGATCACCCTGTTGCTCAGGGGAGATTTGCGATCATCGCTCACCATCGTTCAGCGTCAGGTGTGAATGGCAAAGGCAGTGTGGCGCTGGGATAAAACCAGCTAGATAAATACACACTTTGAAATTTTGAAATCGTTTCATGGAGGTAGATATGGCTCATCATCGAATATTCCAAAGAATGAGGGAGGCGAAAATCCCTGTAAATGTGGCTCTTGCCTTGATCGTTGCCCTTGGATGGGCAATGAGTTTTGGGAAATCTGCCTGGGCCGATGCTGCCCCACCTGCCCAGCCGCCGGGGAGCAACATCGAGCCTGGAAGCAGCACGATGGTCCAAATGGTCGCCGAGAATGTGCTGCTTTGGGTTTATTCGCTCGGGAATGACGTGTCGATCAGCGCTGACTTCGCCATGCGGAACCAGGGCACGGAAAGGGAGGTTCTCGCCGTGCGTTTCCCAATGGAAAATCCCAATGGGTGGGGGGATGGGTATGGGCAGCATGATTGGCAGGTGAGAGACTTCTCTGTCCGCGTGGATGGCGCACAGGTACCCTTCAATATCGTCGATGAATCATACACAGAAAAGGATGATCCCATCCCATGGGCTACCTTCGAGGTCGAATTTCCGCCAAGTGAGGATGTCATCATCAACGTTAGCTACTCCACCGAGCTCTATGGTGACGAGTGGCCTTACGGCGATCGCGCCCATATCGATTACGTGTTGGGAACAGGCTCGGGCTGGTACGGTCCGATCGGATCTGCCGCGGTCACTCTACGGCTGCCCTATGCTGTGAGCCCTACGAATGTCCCTTTTGTGTATATGGGGCGTTCTCACCTGGGAACAACCTTTGTGGGCAACGAGGTTCGCTGGCAGGTCCAAAATTATGAGCCGGATCCCTACGATAAATTCATGGCAGGCATCATCTGGCCATCATACTGGAAAGAGATCCTTGATCTGGAAGCCAGGATTGGCGAAGGGCCTAACGATCTCGAGGCCGTGCTCGCCCTGGCTGAAGCCTACCGCATTATCGATTTGGAGAGGGGTTATATCGTTAATGGGGTTCTTTTTAGCTTGAGTGAAAACACCATTCTGCAGGCATTAGCATTGGACCCGAGCGCTCCCGATTTATATGCCGAATTGGCGTTCAACCGATGGTGGCGGCTTCCGTCTGAATTAAAGGGGGGAGATATCCATCATCCGGAAGTTCAAAATGTCCTGCGCGTATTGATGATTGCCCTAAAGGGAAACCCGGACAACCAAAAGGCATTGGAACTGCTTGATGAAATGAGGAGAGTGTTTGGAGACTTCGAATTGCCGGATGAGATCCCCGCTGTTGATCTTCCTATCTATACGCCCACTCCGGAGGCTGTCGAGAGGATCACGCCAACAAGCACGCCGGAAGCAGAAGGCAAAGAACAATTCCTCTGGACTTCTACACCGCAGCCTACATCGACCAAAATCGCACCCATACCCACGTTCTCGCCGCAGCCTACCTTGCCGGCGGTATTGGCTTCCCATGCGACTGAAGGCTCCAATTGGTTGGGCTTCATCATGGTGGGATTAGCTTCGCTTCTAGCGGGGGCGGCGATTGGCTACGTCGTGGCCAGGCGATAGGGCCGTGATGGGCGTGTTTCCCACAAAATGTATTGGCTGCCCTTGATGAGAAACGAATAAGGGAAGCCCTCAACGTTTCATACCTCCGAGGGCGGTTTGCGAACCGCCCTCGGTCTATCTCTCCTACGCGGTGATCTGTGAAGAAATGGAAGCCCGCGAGATGGCAGATTTAGTCTCCCATTGTTGTGGCTTGTACGCATGTCGTGTTTCGGCAGGGATGATTCAAAAGGGATAGATAAGTCTCTTTTTTATGAGTGGATAACGCTGCTTATTGGTTTTTCGCAGTTGGATTGAGCATAAGGCAAGTTTGCACGGCTTTTATTATCCATCATCCATGATGCTGATTTCCTGAATCTCCACTCCCTTCAGTTCCGTCCCACATCGCCGCATAACCCTGCCCAGCTTAATTTCAACCTCCCTAGCGATCTGCCTGCGGTTCATGCGCAGGTCTTCATAGTACATGTCCGCCAGCGTTTTTCTCAATACGGTGCAAATCATGCCTTTCGCAGCGGCCTCTAAATTGACAACTTGAAGCACGCTCTGCGTCGGGTCGATGATCTGGAAGCGCCAGGTCAAATCGACGGCGACTCGCATTTTATCCTTGGTCATAACATTCTCGGAAATCTCGCGCGCCTGCTCGCGCATGTCTACTTTCAGCGCGTTTTCGATGAAGGGAATCAGGATGACCAAACCCGGACCTCGAGCGCCAACGCATCTTCCCAATCTGAAAATGACCAGGCGCTGATACTCAGGCACCCTGCGAATAGCGATGAATAGCAGAGCCAAGGAGAGAGGGATCAAAAACGATATGCAAAAAAGCTCCGGTTCAGCCGCAAGGGGATTTGTATCCATGCTCAAACTCAATTCCACGAGATAGGAAGCTTATCAACCTTGGCGTTAAAGCGAAAGAGCGCATCGCCATGACTCAATCGGTATCCGGATTCTAGTTCTTAACCGAAGGAGCACAAGCAGGTTGACTAATACCTGTCCCCATATGCGCCTTTTAGAGATTTTCCCGAAATGGCCTTCGGTGACCCAAAATGGGGAATAGCGAGGTAAGACCGGGCAAATCAACCAGCGTTTGATATTGCGCTTTGATATTCAGGAGGTCATAGAAATCGGCCTGAGCAATGATGCGTCCCGGAAATTCGCGCCCTTTTGCGTGATTTGCATCAAGAAAACAATGGCCACAGCTGACGCATCCGTTCATGAACTCTGAAAACGATTGAGTCAAAGGTGTGCCTATCCAAAAGGACCATTTTATTGTAGAAATATCCGGCAATGATCGCTGAAGATGATCATCCATCGGGAGGGAAGCCATGCTGAAACGCATAGGCGTCATTATAAAGAGATATGTCGTCGCTTCGATATGGGTTTATTACACGCTTCTTTTGGTATGGACCTTTTTTCATATCCTCACGGGGGATCGTTATCCTATTTTTGCCCTCCTGAATCTGATTGCGCATTTCTTTTTCCTGCCTCTGCCGATCGTCGCGTTGATGGCGATACTCACCAAGCGGCGTGAATTATGGCTGGGATTGGGGCTAAGCATGCTGGTCTTCGGGATTCTATGGGGAAGGCTTTTTCTCCCCAAGAATACAAACAGCGATTATGCTCAACCCAAGCTGGTGGTGATGACCTACAACGTGTTTGCCGAGAATTCCGATGTCGAGCCGCAAGTCGCCTTGATCCGCCAGGTCGATGCGGATGTGGTCTTCCTCCAGGAGCTGCATACCCGTTTGGCAGAATCCATTGAAAATGAGCTCGGTGAAATCTACCCATACCGGGTCCTTGATCCGGTGGACAATGCCACCGGGATTGGGACGATCAGCAAATTCCCGATCGTCCTGACGGAGGAGCGCTTGCCTTTAAATTGGGTTGGCACGCCGCAAATCCTAGAGCTGGGTTGGGAGGGGCGGGAGGTGATCCTGTTCAACTTCCATATGTGGGCGACGGGGTTGGCGCGGCTAAATGTCGTCGAAATGAACTTTCGCGCTCGGGAAGCGCAGGCCCTGTATTTGCTTGATTTTGCCCGTACCGCATCATGGGAAAATCCCGTGATCGTGGCGGGCGATGCCAATTCGACCTCGCTCAGCGATGTCCATCGCATGCTCAGGAAGGATTTGGTGGATTCCTGGATGGAAGCGGGATTTGGGATGGGCCATACCTATCCTGGTCGAAATACCTCGGGCGAAGGCTCGCCGCAGATCTACGGCATCCCCGTCCTGCGCTGGCTGGCGCGGATTGACTATGTGTTTCATTCCGATCAGCTTCGAGCGGTCAGCGCTTCGCTGGCGCCCTATGATGGGGTGTCGGATCATCGAGCGGTGGTCGTGACACTCGTGCCAAGGGAGTGATCCGCTATTCCTCGTTGAAGTGGCCTCAAGAACGTAGGGCGATATTCCACTCTCGCCGTTCTTATCTTGCCAGCCCTTTCATGATGTCATCCTGAGGAGCCCTTCGACTTCGCCCTTCGACAGGCTCAGGACAAGCTCAGGATAAACTCCGCGACGAAGGATCTCTGAGACGTGACTTTAATCCGATTCATCTCAGGGATTCTTCGCTGCGCTCAGAATGACATGCCTCCTTGTATTGGCCTGTAGCGAGGGGCGACGAAGAATCCCTGAGAGGCGTCAATCAAAAGGATCATTTAAGGGGATCCTCGTCATCAATGCGATTGGCGGGTAGGAAAACCGTCCCCAACTAGAACTGCACCTGCCTCTTTGCGAAATAGCTGTTAACTGTATGTTCTAGGCGATTTTTCACCGGCATCAGCACCGCGATCACGACTGCGATCGAGATGAGATGCATGACGGTCGAATGCTCGCCCACAAGTTTGCTAAAATAAGTTGCCAATAGATGCTCAGAGAAGCTGAAGATGAAAATCACAAGGGCGGCCAAAATGGAATAGATGGTCCCCATCTTAACGATGACGGTGATATCAAATAACCGATCTTTGATAATCGCAATCCCGATCAAAGCCGCAAAGACGTCGTTGAGCGCCATCCCGAAAGGAAGCAGCACAGGATTGTCCACACCGTACAAGGCGATGACCTTGACCATTGCCAACCCAAGGGCGACAAAGCCAGCCGAAATATAGAGCATATGGCGACGGGTGACCGGCGAAGGCTCTTTTTTGTAGGCGCGTAATAAAAAGTAAATCGATGCGCCAATGGTGAAGTAATACAACGGGATACTCGGAAGGATGCCTAGGAGCAGTTTTTCATCCGGACGGAAGAGGTTCCCCCAACGGTAATGATAAACGCCGGAGATCTTTCCCAACGACCCGGACGCCATGATGATAAAACTGAGAACACTTATGACCCAAAGCGCGGCCGTGGTTTTCTTTTTTACCTGGCCGAGATAGGCGCCCGTAAAGTGGTAGAACAAGACAGAGAAGAAAATCCCTGGGACACTGATCAGATAGCCATAAATGGCGAGTTCGCTTTCGTGGGTATTTCGAATCATGATAAGGAAGGTGCCGAAATCCCAAACCGCACAAAGGAAAAGAATGGTCGCAAAGAGATAATGATAAAGCTTTCTTCCGCGCAGGAGGATTAGGACCATGATGGTGATGTCTAAAAGGAACCCCAAGAAGGAGGTAATCGAAGTTATGATCACAGTTGTTGATGGCATTTGTCCCTCCTGTCTGGCGATCATCAGAGGCGTGGACGGATCTCACCTGGGAAGGTCACGATGCAATTCGTTTCAGCGCTGCCTTCTTTTGTGCCGAGACTCAGGGGAAGATCTGACAAAACAGGAAACCCAGATGAAGTTCGAAAAGAGATGGAAGGCAAATAAGGCAAAGTATGGATTGAGATGAATCCCTTCTCAATTCTAGCTGACCGGAGAGCCCGACATATGAAGCATAGCACAAGAAGAAAACAATGCAAGAAATAAGGTGTGAAGCGTAAGCAGCCGACCAAAAAGAAGCCAAAATTCGCATTCTTTAACGATCGGAAGAACTAAGCTTTATTTCCTGCCAGGTCATGCCCGACCGGGTTTCGGATTACTCCGCCATGTTTGCCGAAATTGAATTGATCAGCGCTCCGTAAGGCTTTTACATTGAAAACTGAAAAGATGAGGGGTAGCAGACAACCCACCCATAGGTATGTTTACGTCATTCGTCATCATCTGGCCATAGCGGCTCGTCGGGCATCCCCCTGGCGAGATCAGGGACCTGCACAGCCTCGGGACCCGCGTCGAGTAGTTCTCCCAAGGCATCCCGAAAGCCCAGTAATTCCTGCTCGGTGTTGTAGAAGCCGGTGCTGACACGCAGGCAGTAAGGTTTGTGAGAGATGCTACGAATGAGATAACCGCGTTCGATCAGGGCGCGCACCAATCCGGCCATCCTTTGGGGGGACCAGCCGAGTGGGACGAAATTGACCAACCCGGCTTGCCGTTCTTGAGGTGTGATGATTCGTACATTGCCCAAGTCCTCCAGGATCTCACGGCATCGATTAGCCAGGGATGCAATCCGTGCATAAGCCCAGCATGGGCCAACTGTCTCCTGAAACCAATGGAGAGAGGTCAATTGGCCGATGATACTCGGCCGGTAGATGCCAATGGCATGAAAACGGGCTGCGCCGGGCATGGGTTCAAAGTGTCCCTGCCAATCGTGACGCTCAAATGCACTATAACCGACATAGGTGGGCAATAGCTCACTCAGCCGATCGGGGCGGACATACAGGGCGCCGGTTCCTTCGGGTCCACAGAGCCATTTTTGGCCGGAGATGGAATAGAAATCAACCTCGAGCGCCCCCAGATCCAATTCAAAAGCGCCTGCCGATTGCGCGCCATCTACAGAAACCATGATGCCGCGGTCATGAGCGAATTGAATGATGTCTCTCAGTGGAAAACGAGCGCCGCTTGAGTAGGATACATGAGAGAGGACCAGGAGACGGGTGCGCGGGCTAAAGGCGCGTTCAATGATGGGCAGTGGGTCGGGCCCCATCCCCACATCAGCAAAACGTAAGGCGACCCCTCTTCGCATTTGAACTGCATAGAGTGGGTATAATCCGCCCTCATGCTCGATCGTGGTGGTGACAATTTCATCGCCCGCTTGCCACTCGATCCCCCAGGTGATGATGTTCATCCCCTCGGTGGTGTTATGGGTCAAGGCGATGGAGTCAGGATCGACCTTCAGGAGTTGGCCCAAAGCCGCGCGGGTCTGCGTGATCTGCTCCTGGAAGGCGATGTAATCGGCCACATTAGCTCGACCGACTTCCAATTCATGTCTGGCTGCCTCTGCCATCGCTTTGGCGACCACCACGGGCAACGGCCCACAAGTGCCGGTATTGAGGAAGGCGACCTGCTTGACCGCCGGCAATTGATTGCGGAGTTGAGTGAGTTTTTCGGTGTCATCGTTCGGCATAAGATGCTCCTTGATTGAGATAGCTGTTTGAATGGCGATTAAAGATTGGCCGGTTAGCAGCAAATCGCAATCTGGGATGTCGACATCGGATGGGATATTTCTTTGAGGATAAGTTTAAAGGATGAGCGAAGGGATTGGTAGTGCTGCCAGGGACTGATTCTTCCTGTGAGTCATTCCTGCTTGCACAATCCTTCTCCGATTTTATTGATCTGGGGCGACGAAGGCCTAGGAATTTCACTGCGCCTGTAATACTGCAGTCTCCAGATTCCAGAAAATGACCGAATGATCAAATCCGCTGGTAATGAGGGTATTTCCATCAGGAGAGAATTTCAGCAGGGAGATCTCACCGATGTGACCCTCAAGCGTGCCGAACAATTCTAGGGTTGCGACATCCCACAGGAAAATTTTCCCATGGGTCGTGGTTGCGAGGGTTTTCCCATCTGGGGAGAAGGCAAGGCTCAAAACATAACTGGATTGGTTGCGTGCATTTAGGCGTTCTCCACTGGCCACGTCCCAAAGGATGAAGGAGTAATCGGTCCCTCCGGTTGCGATCGTGGTACTGTCAGGGGAGAAGGCAACTTGTACAGAAGGCGAATGATGACCGCGCAGCGTCCGAAGCAACTCTCGCTGCCCTATATCGAATAAATGCACTGCGCCATTCTGATCCGAGACGGCGAGGATATGTCCGTCCGGTGAGAAGACGACAGCACTATGGAAGCTGATCTCAATATTGGAGAAGGTGTGGATTTGTGTACCATTGGCCGTATCCCATAAAATAACGCTGTTCCCTCCGCTTGGAGCAGCCAGGATCGATCCATCCGGGGAGATGGCAAGACCGATCGAGAAAGTCCATGGCCGTTGAAAGGCATGGAGAGTGTCGCCTGCAGTCACATCCCATAGTCGGATTTCGTCATTGCAGGTTGGATAAGTAGCAGCGATGACCATCCCATCGTTTGAAAGCACAGCTCCTCCAATCTCGGCAATGCAATTCTCCTGATCAGGCCTCAGTGCCGCGAAGACCGAGAAGCCATCCCACGAAGGAGGAACACTCCAAAGGATCATTGGGCTATCTGAACCTGGACTGATAGAAACCATGATCGGTCCTTGAGGGGTGAATATTGCGTCGAGGGTATGCCAGTTTTGGGTCTGAAGATTGCGCTTTTTTAGTCCAGTTGCCACATCCCACGCAATCAATGCGCTGTTTTCCGAGCCATGGGCAGAATAGAGAGTAGATCCATCAGGGGAAAAAGCGAGGCCTTCAATGCTCCCAGAATGACTAACGATGGCATGACTTAATTGCTGGCTGGTAATCCGCCAGATGTAAATATTTCCATCGTCTGTCCCGAGCGCCAAAGCTTCGCCATCCGGAGAAAAAATCACATCCTTCACAAAACCGTACTGAACCGATTCCAGCGTGCATATCTGTCTGCCGGTATTTACATCCCAAAGTGTTACGGGCGAAGTCCCTAATGCCAGGGTTAATCCATCAGGAGAGAAGGCAATTGATGAGGCGTAATCAGTTTCTATTTTACGGATTCTCTCCCCATTATGTGCATCCCATAATCCTAGGTATTGGGAACTGATAGCAAGGAGTTCCCCATCCGGCGAAAACGCCAGTCTCCCAAGGAATAGGTTATTCAGGGTAAAGGCAAAAGCGCTTTCTCCACTTTCCAGATCCCACAGGAGAGCCGTACCATCGTTTGAGGCGGAGGCCAATTTCCTTCCATCTGGAGAGAAGGTAATATACACGAAGAAAGCATGGCCAATGAGGGTCTGTACCTGCTTTCCTGTCTCGAGGTCCCATAAGATGATTCCACCATCGCTAAGGCCGGCAGCCAATAAGCTTCCATTGGGTGAAAATGCAACGCAGGATACGGTGGCTTGAGTCTGGAAGAACCATGTTTCCTCAAATGAATCTGCTTCGTACACCCAAACGCCAAGCGAACTGCCAATGGCCAGCTCGCTCCCGCTGGAGGAGAGGACGAGATCGGTAAATACGCCCTTTCCTTTGATCATCAACCGGGCGCTGCTTGAATGCCCCAGATATAAATCCGGAAGGGGAATTGTGGTGGGCTCTGAGGTTGGCTGCGGGAATAATTCTAATGTTGACGTGGGCTGTTCTTTTCTCGCTGTTGGCCATGGAGTTGGCCACAATATTACCGACGAGCGCGGAGTCGGGGAAAATGTGGCAGGCGTCACTGGAAAGGGGGATGAGCCGAGATAAGCTTCGTCTGCAATATTGGAAGTAGCACTTATGCAAGCGGTCAGGGTGATTCCCGGCAATGATAGGAAAGCGATAACGAGGAGATTCCTAAAAAGTGGATTTTTGCTCATATCCTCTTATGACCATGCATCATTCTCGATATTTAACTATCCCGGATAATTAAATAGCATTGTTCTTCAGGTATGTATGTTTGTCCACTGCCATTTAGTCTACTCCGATTTAATGGCTCTCGCTATTAGGCGGCAAAGGCAATCTTGTGGCGGTAAAGAGCATATTCGTCGTTGCGCCAACAATCTTGTCCCATAAAAAGTGACTTTATCCTCTGCCACTCAACAATCAGCAATACGTGATATATTTCACAATCATATTCCCCACGCGGAAAATGCACTCCAATTTTCTATGTTGTGATAAAGACCTTTTTAATTCAGACGAAAATCACTCTAATATGGTTCCCGGACCTGAATACGAAAGCATAAGTCCCGCACTTCTATTGGCAAAGGTCTTCGGATCCGCCTATTGCTCCAACAGGCTCTCAAAGCCAATATTGTTGAGAAGGATCGCGGTAATGGCGGAATATCCGCACCTGAAAATCCTTGGCGTGTCTGGCAATCATCGTTCCCCGAGGGAAGCTCCGCATGTAAAGCTTCCCTCATATCACTGCATACGATCCATCAGTCCAGACGATCTCCTTTGCTGTCCCGTGGGCGAGGAACTTGCCCCGCGACTGTCCACCTTGCGATCCTGGGCTGATCACGGCGAATCGCTGTTTTGATCACGTCTGTTCATTGCTCGATGATAATAACGCTTTACTGGCTGTCACCGACCGGTTCAGACTACCCAGCAGCATCTGGATCTCCCCTAAATTCATCCTCAAGATGGGCTTTCCCTAACTGCCAAGAAGATCTGACATCAACACGCGTTTTGACCAGCCCCAATCTTTTTAAACACTTGAATGGATTGAGCTGGGCTGACCCAGATTTGATAATAAAGCCGCCAGATGGGTTAATGAACTTGCAATAGAACTAGCTACGTTATTGGTTTTCAATGAGACAATTTCATATCCCATGTGCATGACGCCGCCAACTGGGATACAGGGTTGAACATCGAGCACAAATTTGATGTATGTTCTATGGCATGAAGCAGATCGGCTATCTGATTAGTGTGGTGAGTGAGAATAATGTGGATAACGATGAACAGGTATTTCCCGTTTTGGATCGGCACACGGCCAACCTATCCCGGCAACCCTCAGGTGCTTGTGGTGCAGGAGGCGGAGGAGAAGTCGCTCCCCGGGCTGGAGGATCTGGTCCCGAAAAGTGAAATCTTCTTCTGGACCGATTTGCTCCTGCAATGAGGGCAGTGGACTTCCTTCTCGCTGGAGACGCTCAGGGTCAGTTCCTCAAAAGCCTCACCGCAGCTGCTACATTGATACTCATAAATCGGCATCGCTCTTCTTCACTCCGTGTCATATTATTGTATCAGAATGCGAGCGTGGCATAGAGTTTTACCAATATCACCAAGATTAAGTATCTACTCAGCCAGAGCGTCTGTCATTCTTGTGCGGCCATAACCCCCCTCTGTCCCCCCATTTTCGCCACCAGAAGCTATTTTGGGCAAGTCCACCTAAAGGGCGCAAATGGGGGGATGAAAGGGGGGTAAGATCGGGTAAGTCACGGGGCGTTTGGCATTGCGCGATGATTCTGAGGAGCTTATAGAAATCGGCCTGAGCAATTACAGAATGATGATGAATTTGCCCGGGCAACTGCCGTACCCCTATCCATTTGACTATCGTTGTTCCTTTGATTAAGGATAGCTTATCTCGGGTGCCATATCGTTACGAGCTTGGTAGATAAATTATGCCGCCATGTCAATTGTCCAAAAAAACAGGCGGACAATCTAATCATGGCAGGGCTTGATCAAGTTCCCAAAGGATAATCGTACCATCGTCTGATCCGGAAGCCAGTAATTCGCCGTCGGGTGAGAAGGCAACACTCTGCACGACACCGTTATGCCCTTCCAGGGTGCGGATTGGATTACCGGCAAACGTATCCCATTCGAAGCTGAAGGGGTCCCTTTTGCCCTTTCAAAAACGATGCCACCTTTGCCCTGAGGGTTGCGGATGGCATCATATTTTTGGAGTGCTCTTCTATGTGCTGGACGGACTATCGGACTTTCGCCGGTTCTTGAGCAGTCGACATGCCATCCTAGCCCAACATCGTCTATTCGGTTTCGAATTTCGGCTAAGAGAAGATGGAAGGGCTCTCTACGCCAACTCTTTCACCAACGGCGCAGGGACTGATAGACAGTAAGAAATACTAGCATCCCAAGGAGTGACAGAAGCCACACTTCCTCATCTTTTGAGATCGCAAAAGGTTTGAGTTGAAAGGCGGGTCTCAAAGATGACTTACTCGGCATCCAGAAATTCCGATAGATGCTGTAAAGGTTGTGGTTCAATGCGCCCACATTTCGTCCGTGCAAGCGTATCTCTCCATAGCGGGGTTTCATGCCAAAGCGTATTTGAAATGGGATGTGATAGGTGCCTATCTCGCGATTATCCACGTCAAAGATGGTGGTGAGAAACATTTTTTTCTGCAGGCGGCCAATCGGCTTCTGATGAGCAGAGAGTTCAACCTCGATATTTGGAAAGTCAAAATGAATGGAATATTCGAGATCATGCTCGGATGTTCGCAGGCGAAGCTTGGACTTCGTCAGCCATGCATTATTGGTCAAGTCGAAGGCCAGCCAACCCGTCGCCTCTGGATCACGCAGGCTTTTTAAGGTTCCGATGATGCGAGATCGTTTGAGGTTTGTGCCATACCTCGAAACGAGCAGCGATGAAAAGTCATCGAAAGCGTCCGCGTTCCAACGGAGTAATTCAGGGACGGTCTCCGCGAAGAAGTCCTCAGGATCCATCTCGAGGATGGGCTGGCCCCGTCGGACGATCGAAAGCGGGATCCCAATCATCACTCCGGCCTGTAAGAGGAAAAGACCGATAACAAAAGCAAAGAAAAGAAAGCCGAATCCACAAGAGAGGAATATAGGAAACATGTCAATCACACCCATTCAACAGGAAGTCAATCGATCGTTTGGGCAGGAAGTATAGCGGTTTCTCGGTTTTTAGCAACTACC
>CAYGXU010000041.1:0-26281 GCA_964353875.1 uncultured Anaerolineaceae bacterium
GCGTGAAATGGCGACTCTGGGCCGATTATTCGCCCACGGTGGTCAAAGTCTATGCCACAAAGGGTCCGATCACGGAGACGATCGAGGCCACTGATATGCAGGGGATCTCTGGGACGAGACTCGTGCCCGTCTTCAAGGGCATTCTCCTGGATGAAGTATCCATCATGGATGAAGGGCAGCTTTCAGGTGATCTAATAACGAGCGTCGTCAATCTGGCCAATATGGAGACGGGGGACTACTACCTGTGGATTCTGGCTGAAGATGGTACCATCGAAGGGAGCGCCAATCCTACGGTAGTGGGGTACATTGGTGGAACAGATGTGGATGCCAACCAAGCCGACTATGATCCACTTGAGCAACTGGAGAATGCCACGGTAATCCATGTGGATCATACTGCGACTTTCCCGCAAAGCTGGACGGCCGATATTCGCAACTCCTTGGATATTGAAGATGCCAAATTGGGGGTGGAATGGGATGTGCTCGCCCACCCGGATGTCGATCAGTATACCCTGCATGTGAACAGCCCCGGTTTAGAAGAGCACGTAATTAATGCTGGCGCTGCGATCGCCGAATACGATCAGGCAGGAAATCTGATCGGGAGTCCGGTCGGTGTGGCCATACTCAGGCCAATCGAACCCAATCGTACCTACAACCTTAGCGTCGAAGCCCAGGATCTCGATAGCGGTAAGACCGTCCGATCGCAAGAAGTGTCCTTTACCATTGGAGCGGGTGACTTCAACCTGACCACGCCGGTTACCCGCTTCGAGCCCGATCCCGGCGATGTCTTGGTCCTGCCGATCAGCCTCGTGATCACTGAGCCATTGTTCTATCCGAACGTGCATATGGCGATTAGCCTTGAAGATACGCGCTGGGGGATCGAGGCGGTCTTTGTCGGCGATCTCGCTGGCGCGACGGCCTTGAGCGCTGAAAACAAGACTGCCGATCTAAGAATCTCCATCGCACCGGACACGCCGCGCGGTCTCTATTCAATCATTGTCCGAGGATACAACGGATCTATGGAGAGGGAGCTGAAGATTCTTCTGGTCATGAACAATCCGCCGCTGGCCATCGATGACCAATTCACGACGAGCGAGGACACGATCCTGGTGGTGAGTCCTCCCGGACTCCTCGCCAACGACACCGACCCGGATGGCGATCCATTGACCGTCACTCAAGTTGACAATAGCGGGCTGGTCGGATCGCTGATTTGGAATCCGAATGGTTCATTCGAATACAATCCCGATGGAAAGTTTGAGTATCTTGGCTCCGGGGAAGAGGCTGCCGATGCATTTGGCTACACCATTGAGGATGGCAAGGATGGCGTCGCCAATGCACGGGCAACGATTAAAATAACTGGCGTTAACGACGGACCGGTCATCGGCTCAGCCGAGCCAGTGTCGCAGAGCCTGCAATATAGTGACCGCATCGCGCTGGTGACGATCGGTGCCAGCGATATCGATTCGTCAGCGCTCGTCATCAGCCAGGCTGCGCTTATCGACGCTTCGAAGGGCATCACCTGGCCGCTGGCGGATACCGGGCTAGAGTTTTCAGCGGGCACTTGCCAGACTGCGAACGGCGAATTGTCCTGCGATTGGATCTTGAGCGGATCAATTCAATTGCCTGCCGGAACCTACGGCCTGGCCCTGACCATCAGTGATGGCGAAGCAGAAACGACAAAACAGTTCGCTGGGTTGCTGGAAGTCGCTGCGGAAGCTGCCGATGTGACACTTGATGATGGTAACCCGCATGCAGTCGAAGTGGCGCGATTCGGTGGGAGTAGCGGTTCGTTCTCCATTACCGTTATTGTGCAAGAGGCCGTCCCTGACGAGGCGCCGTACGGCGCCGATCCTGGCAACATTGGGCTCGCCGAGGTATTTGTACAATTAGCTGCCGTCGGTCCCGGCAATTCTGTGGAAGGCACTTGCCAGCCAGTCGGGGTAAGAGGGAGCGGATATGAGGCTGAACTCGAGGTCACTTGTGGCTTCGGAGGTGTGCCCGTCAACACCTACATCGTCCAGGCATCGGCAGAAGGTGGTTATTACTCGGGAGGGTCCGAAGATGTGCTCACGGTCTATGATCCCAGCTTGGGCACCGCCGCAGGTATTGGCTCTTTCTCCTGGCCGGATGGCGGCGAGCATGCTGCCTTCAGCTTCTTTGCCAGATATGCGTTGAGAGACCTGGCGATTCATGGCAGACTGCTGCTCGTCGTCGAAGGCTCTGGTGGAGCGGTGGTGAGAAGCATAGCCCTATATGGGCTTTCGATCGGCGGGCTGCGCGATACACCCTTCAAATGGGCCGCATTCAGTGGCGAAGGTTTCTGTGCTGGCGAGGCCGGGAATGATCCCGAGCCAAACTGCAGATTTATCGTGTATGTCGAGGATCATGATATGTCGGGAGCTGGGGCTGACAAATTCTGGATTGCAGCCCTTGATCAAAATGGCAAGATCATAGAAGATATTTCGATGGATCGTCCGGCCATAGGCAATGCCGTTACTCTAGACGAGGGGAACATCGAGATCCTTCCCATCCCATCGAGACCACCAAGGCCGATAATACCCCCAAGGGAGCGCGACCGACCTATTCCTGATCGCCCTATCCCTGATCGCCCTGTTCCTGATCGCCCTCTCCCTGATCGTACAGGAGAGCCCCCTCGGGATCGCGGGAATAGAGGTAGGTGAGGTCTTTATTGAGCATGCTGATATACCTGGCGATCTGAGTTTTCGCTTCATAGGAAGCGCGGATCACATCAGAAACCCGGCAATGACCATCAAATGCAGCCAATCGCCGGGTTTTTGATTCATTCCATCAGCTTAATGCCTGCTTTGATCAAGGGACAAACAAAGGAAAGATGTTCCGCATTAGGATCATCAACTATTTCATCCCAGCGCATCCATTAGACACAAGAGCGCAGGTACTCTAATCTACAATGGATGATTAGCCCTGCAGGCATTGAGCGACGGGTGGCCGAGTATGATGACACTGCAAAGTGTAATCCTAATTGTGCAGCGTCTCCATGTTGTTTTTCAGAGGCCGCCCAATCGAAGAAGAACACCGGCAGCAATCAAGTATTGTGCCAGATGATACATGATCATATTGATCAGTCTTCCATGACGCAGGGGCTGGACGAAACGATTCCAGGCCAAGACGGCGTCCGAGGCAAAGAACAGCACGGCGCCAATGGTCGCCAGGATCGCACTCAGTATCGACCATTCAGGTCGCACGAGGGTGATGGACGCCGACCAGACCATCAGGCTAATGACGACGATATAAATCGTCACCGGTAGTACCAATGACCGATCGCCAGCACCCATAAGAGCCCGCCGTAAACGGCCGTAAATAGGGATGGCGGCGATGAGAATCGCGAGGATGAAAAGAAGCGCGATCGGTTTAAAGTAAAGGCCAGAGATATTAAAACCCAGGATATAGGCAATATGGGCCAGTAAGAAGGCAAGCAAGCCGGCAATAAAGAATTTAGCGGGAAGCATCAGGAATACATCCCCAGCAAGGGATAGGATCAACCCAATTAGAAACAATATCCCGATTGCTGTTCCGTCGGGAGGCAGCCTATCGAGGTACCATATAATCAAGAAGACCATTGTCAGGGGTTTGACAACGATTTCTAATGATCGCCGCTGGGTGGTCACAGCAAACCAATCCAGGATCGCACACGCAAAGCTAAGGATGAGAATCGCCATTTGTTCCTCCTCTTTCTTTTATATTCAACTCACGGATTTATTTGCCTGTCTTTCAATAATGACGGATATGTTATAAGGATGATCGGAATTAAATAATCCCTGTCGTGATCCCATTATAAGTAAGTTCTCAGGGATTCTTCGTCGCTACGCTCCTCAGGATGAACCCATGGGCATTTTCAAGCGGTGTAGCAACGGTTGGTTGCCATCTGCGACGACTCAAAATCCGAGCCGACTCAGAGCGGTGCCCCGCATTTTTTCATGGAAGTTAAAACACGAATCCCCACACTTCGTTTTCGAAATTCCATCCGCTAAATAATGCTGTTTAGACCGGTTCAACCTGTCTACGAATGTTGATAGCGAGGGCTTCTGCTTTTTGAGGCGCAAGCCCCAAGTAATGATCGATTCGGAAGAGCGCTTTCATTTGATCGACGTTTAGATACTGGACCAGAATTTCGTCCTTGGAGACCCGCTCGAAAAGCGGATTGGACTCTCCCTTTTGTAACGCTTCCCAGGCATGTAGGCTGTGCTGTCGAAGTCGTTCATGCATCTCCTGGCGGTTCGCCCCCGCTTGCACAAGCGCGGTGAGGATGCGTTCTATGGCTGAGAATGGGGCAAAGGTCTCCATTGAAATTCGAATTCCGTTTGGATCGATCACCAGTCCATTCACAATCTCATGACAGGCGAGCAGGATTTCATCACAGGTCAAGAACGCCTGCGGGAGGATCGTGCGACGGTTGGCCGAGTCATCCAGGGTTCGTTCAAGCCAGTTATTGGCCGCGTTCTCCCAGGCGACCGTGGTGAAGGCGGGCAGGAGGCGACAAAGCGAGCAAATCATCTCAGCTCGCACAGGATTACGTTTGAAAGGCATGGCGCTGGATCCAACCTGCCATTCTCCGAAAGGCTCAGCCATGGCGCTGAGTTGGGGGGATTGCAGGATTCGCAGATCGACGGCGAATTTGTGTACCGAAGAAGCCAAGGCAGCCAGGGCACTCAGGAGGAGAAAGTCCTGAACACGAGGGTAGGTTTGCGTTTTAATTGGGTATGCCTCTAGATCGAGTTTCATCAGGATTTCAGCTTCAAGGGTCTCCGCGTTTAGCGAACTCCCTGTGAGCATCTCCACGAAGGGTGCATAGGTGCCGACGGCTCCGGCGAACCCCTTACCACGAAGTTCCTTTTGAGTCTGTTTCAGTTTTTCATAGTGCCCCAGGAGATCCTGTGCATACATTGCCAATCGATAGCCAAGCGTGGTGGGTTCGGCCGGCTGCAAGTGAGTATATCCCATGACAGCCAGACTGGCGGTGGATTCGATTTTTTCTGCGAAACAAAGCAGCAAATCCTTTAGGCGGGTAATTATTAATTCAAGCGCTGCTTTTTGACAAAGGACATCGGCATTGTCTTTCACGTCGGCTGAGGTGAGACCCCAATGGAGGATCGCTCCGCCGAGGGGACACTGCTCAGCGAAGGTTTTTACTTCGGACATCAAATCGTGGCCGATCTCCGCTTCGATTTGTCTTGCGCGTCTCAGGTCGATATTCATCGCCTGGCTTTTCAAATCCTCGACTTGATCGTTTTTGATGAAGTCATGGGAAGCCATCGTTTCAGCCACGGCGACCCAAATTCGACGCCAGGTGAGCCTCTGCTTCTGTTCTGACCATAACTCGCGCATGGGTTGCGAGCCATAGCGATAAGAGAAAGGTGATTGATAGATATTCTCGTCAATCATTTCTGACCTCACATCAATCCGAGTTCCGGCTGGATTGGGGTAGAAGAAAGGTCTTCGAGACGCTTCTGGGCAAGTTGCAGATATTCCGAATTGATATCGTATCCGACGAAATAGCGATCACATCTTCGAGCTGCCAGGCAGGTTGTGCCTGATCCGCAAAATGGATCGAGGATGATGTCACCAAGAAAGGTGTACAGCTCGATCAACCGTCGGGGGAGCTCCTCTGGGAAGGGCGCCGGGTGACCAACGCGTTGAGCGGATTCGGCCGGGAAGGTCCATACGCTCTTTGTCCAGGACAAGAAATCTTCCTTCTCGATTGTGCTCTTCCGCTCATCCCGTTGACGAGAAAACGAATCCTTCGAAAAGACGAGGATGTATTCGTGTGTATCACGCAGGACTGGATTGGCCGCAGAACACCAGGATCCCCAAGCGGTTGATACGCCGGCACTGGAAGCCTTGTCCCAGATGATCTCGCCACGCATGAGAAAGCCAATTTCAAGCATATCGTGGATGATATAGGCATGAAGGGGGAGGTAGGGTTTACGTCCTACATTAGCGATGTTGATGCACGCCCGTCCACCCGTCACCAGGACCCGGTAAGTCTCCAGACCAACCCGACTTAGAAGCTGCCGATACTCCTCCAGGGTCATGTCCTCATCGTACTCTTTACGCACGTTATAAGGGGGCGAGGTGACCATGAGATGGATGCAATCACCAGGAAGCTCAGACATGTTTTCAGAGGATTTCAGGAATAATCGATCATGGCAAGACTGGGGAAGGGCCTGTTCTTTATAGATAAGCTGCCCCTTCGGTTTTCGGTCCTGGTAAAGACGACTATTGTAGAATACCGAAGAATCGTGGCTCGACCTTCCTGGAGAACCAAAGGAGCTGGTCTCCGTGCTTTTCCTTTTATGTTTTTTCAACTGCCCTCCTGGCATCATCTTTCGTCAATTTATGATCACCGTTTGCGACGATAGCCAAGACGATTCAATGTGGCTTGATCATTGCGCCATTTTGGCAGGACTTTTACACGTAATTGAAGGTAGACTTTTCGTCCTGACATTTGCTCAATCTCTTTTCGCGCCATGCTGCCAATGTCCCGCAGCATAACACCCCCTTTGCCGATGACAATCCCTTTCTGTGATTGGCGTTCAACGAAAATTGTGGCGGCGATATAAGCTCCATGATCGCCTCGCTCTTGATATTCGTCAATGCGCACATCGATACTATGAGGAACTTCTTCACGAAGAAGATGCAATCCCGCAGTACGGATAAGATCAGCCGTGACTTCTCGCTCAGTCGTGTCGGTAATGATCTCTTCTGGATAATACGGTGGGCCGAATGGCAAGCAGTCGATCAGACATTGGAGAAGTTCTTCGCGATGATCCCCGCGCGTGGCTGAAAACGGGGTCATCTCCACCCCAGGTAATAAGGTCTGATATTGTTCACGGCGTTCATGAATTTGCTCATGCTTTACGAGGTCGACTTTGTTCAACCCTGCCAACAAGGTTCGAGGGGAGGGGGTATTCAAGATCGTTTTGGATACTTCATGATCATCCTCATGAGGCGGCTGACTGATGTCGAACATCACCAAGACGGCGTCTACCTCTTCCATGGCCTGCTCCGCTTCCATATTCATCCACTCCCCGAGTCGATGATGAGGTCTATGTAAGCCAGGGGTATCAACGAAGATCAACTGCGCGTGCTCCAACGTGAGGATTCCCAATTGACATCGACGCGTCGTTTGAGGCCATGGGGATGTTGGCGCGATGCTCTGACCCAGATATACATTGAGCAGGGTCGATTTGCCCACATTTGGTCGTCCGATAAGACAAACATAACCTGATCGATGCTCTTTCTGTATGTCCGTTTGATCCATGATCTTATTGTGTTTGCATCTTCATGACCTGTCAAGCATAACTGCAGAAATTCGGATGGATCTTCTCAGCAAGCTCGATTGAAATGCGGCTATAATATCCATCAAAGAAGGGCTTGGAGGATCTATTAACGAAGCCCTGCCAAGTCAGGGATAAACCTTGGATCAATATGGTAAGTCAAGCTATTTTAGAATAGTATGCAATAGTTTCATGCGTTTTAAGGAAGATAAAAATCCTGTTTAAATTTTCACATAGGCACAAGCACCATTAAATCGTAAAAAGGATGGTCAGGAATGGGGATCTTTTCGAAGAAAAAAAAGAAGGATCGATTTATTGAGCTACTTATCAAGCAAGCAGAATTCGCCGTTGAGGGCTTCCAAACGCTCTTGATGTATGTCAAGGAACCGGATGAAACCCTTGCACAAAGGGTGACGGCGATTGAAAAGGAAGCAGATGAGATCCGCAGGATTTTAATCGATGAACTCAACCAGACCTTCATTACCCCAATCGATCGTGAAGATATCTTCTCTCTTTCTCTAACCGTCGATGATATTCTTGATTATGCCAACACAACCGTGGATGAGATGGTGCTATTTGAAGTAACGCCAAATACTTTTATCGAGCGAATGGTATCACTCATGGCCGATGCCGCCCGCGAGATTTATCTGGGCGTGCTGCAGCTTGAAGATCATCCCAACGTAGCCAATGACCATGCGGTACGGGCAAAAGCCCTGGAAAATCGCGTTGAGACGGTTTATCGTGAGGCGCTCGCAAACCTTTTTCATTTACCGCGTGATATTGAACACATCTTTGAGATCTTGAAGTTACGTGAGGTTTATCGACATCTATCCAATGCTGCTGATCGGGGTGATGCAGCCGCGAATGTGATTGGGGATATTGTTGTAAAAAAGCTTTAATTCCTGAATTGCAGTTTATGATTATCTTTATCTGCTAATCTTAATCATCCCTTATGATCCTTTGAAGGGATGATTGATTTTTAGCATCAACACAGGCTCCATGATTGAGCTCGCCAACACAATTTGGATTAGGAGAATTTTGCGATTTTCTCCGAGCTTCCTAATATTGAGATTTCTTAGGCTATCATTCTGTAATGACCCGCAGGGGGATCAACGCGGATACTGACCTGAAGATCGGGAGGGTTGTCGAGGTTGTGAATTCTTGTGTTCATCCCTCCATCTGTGCGGCGAGGCGATCGAGTTTGTTGCCCACCTCTCGCCATTGTATTTTCGATAACCCCATTTTTTGTCGAATCTTGTTCTTCTCCATCCCGCCAAGGTAATCCATCAAAGCCGAGGTCCATCGACACATATTAAATGAAAGGTGTTTCTTGATGCGGGCTGCTTTGCCGATATCCTCTAACATATACTCCAACCGTCGCGGAGAGTAAGGGAATAACCGCTCTCGAGGCGCGAATTGAGCCAAATATTCCTGATAGACGCTGACCCAGTCTCCTGCCAGAGGTAATTTTCGTTCTCGATATCGTTTACGGGGATCGCTGTAACGGATGAAAATGAAAGGGCCGTCCGGTGAGTACAGATCGATATGATTGAGATGGATGGAGAGACATTCGTTCTTTTTGATACCGGTACCGAGCAGGAGCGATACGAGGGCATAGGGACGTGCATCGGGCCGCTTGCCGGACCGTACAGCATGAGCGGCTTTTAGGATTGCCTCCACTTCCTCTTTGGTAAGCACCTCAGGCAGGGGGCTAAGCACTGTCTGTTGGGGGACTGAAGCGGCAGGATCGGCGCCCAAGACCCCTTTATCTGTTAGCCATCTGAAGAAGGATTTAATGGAGGTCACTCGTCTGGCGTATGTCTTCGGGCTGCAAGATACACCCCTGCGATTGAGGATCCATTCGAGGAAATTCTTTAGATCGTGCGTGCCAATGGCGTTGATATCCTGACCAGCCCCTACGAATTTCGCCAGCAGGCGGAGATCGGCCGTAAAAGCTTTTACCGTATGGATTGATTTCCCCGACTCTTCCAGGTATTCTCCCCAGGCATTGATGGCAGCTTTCAAACTCGTTTCCGGTCGCAAGCGCTGGTGGGGCTCAATGGAAGTGTCGAGGTCGCCGGAAGCGGAAGAGAAGAGCGGCAAGTCTGGTTTTCGTTCGGTCATCTGACCATATCCCTTCTGCGCATAGCCATTCTTGACACTATGCTAGATCGAATTCATTGAAAAGTCAAACGAATGCGAGAGGATTCACCCCATTTGCTAAGGGCAGATCGACTTCATCGGCCAGGTGATTTTAGGCAGAGTTGCTCACTCTTAGAGAGACATCCAGTAGAGCAGGAAGGAAGATGGGGGATTTAAAAAAATGCGATTATGGAACGAATATGGCGTTGAGGTTTGCTTGGATGGCTTCTCGGTTGGGGAGGAGGACATAAGCGCCACTGGAGGGTACACGCCAGCTGGTGACCATGGTCCGGTCTATGGTATATCCTTCGACGCTTGAGGTATCGGTTGCAATTCGGGTGGCAAGGGGGACCAGGGGGAGAACGTCGAGCAGATCCATATCGCTCTCCACCAGATCGCGAAATTGACTGTAGAGTTGTGGCACCTTTGTGATCCCGCCAAGGCTCAAGATCTTGTCAAAAACTGCCTTCACGACCTGTTGTTGCCGTTTTGTGCGGGCGAAATCATCGCTAGCCTTACGTACACGGGCGTAACATAAGGCGGTATAGCCGTCCATATGGTTCATTCCAGCCGGGAATCTCACCATGACCTCATCACACTCATCGACAATGGTCTGGGAGATGTCGATATCAATTCCGCCAAGTGTATTCACCAGTGTGATGAAACCATCGAAGCTGACCCTCACCCAATGATGAACTTCCAGCCCTAGATTGTAGAGGATCGTCATGGAGACAACCTCAGGACCGCCAAACTGATCGGCGGTATTAATGCGGTTGACCTTCCATCCAGGGATATATACATACAGATCGCGCGGGACAGAGATCATCTTCACCCTGTCATTTTCCGTGTCCAACGATATGATCATGATGATGTCCGTTCGGCTGCCGCCAAAGCCAGGGCGAGTGTCTGAACCTAAGACAATGATATTCACCGTCCCTTTTGATAAGGGGATTTGCGGCATGGGTGATGGGATTTTAATCGCAGAGCCTTCTGTTGGCCCTGGGAAACCTGACCATGTCCCATCCTGATTGTGGATGGGGATCACTTCAATGGGGGGCAAGGCTTCACCTGGGAGAAACGGCGTTGGTGTGGGGGTGGCATAGGGATTGGGAGTGGCCATGGGTCCCACCCATGGTCCGGAGCTGGCGCAACTGGTAATGAGAAGGGCGAGGCATCCCAAGGGTAAAACAACTTTGGAGAAAAGGGGAGGAACGAAAGTTGGGTTTTTACCAATCATACACTTACTCTTCTAACAAACCCTATTTTATCTACCAATGCATGGACGCAAGCTCACCCTGCATCTCCCGTTTCGAATATATTGGACTGCAATTAAACCAGCTTGTCTATAGGAAATGGGTTCTGATCACCTTTCCAGCCTACTGAAATCCTACAGGTTTCTATTTTAGTTTTCAATCCATATCTTTTGGCAAAAATTTGCCTTTGCAGCCTTGCAGCTCGATCTTACACAACGATTTCCGCAATGGGCAGAAGAATGGTAAATATACTGCCTTTTCCGATTTCACTATTCACCCATACCCTTCCACCCAGCTTCTCTGAGAGTGATTTTACAATTGAAAGACCCACTCCTTGATCGCCAACACCTTTAATCGAAATTTTGTCCGTGCCATAAGTGCGGTGAAAGACATGCGGCAATTGAGCTGGAGGGATACCTTCTCCACAATCGCATGCTGAAAACATGAGGAATTTTTTTGAATCGAATGTTTCTTCGTGCAATATTAATTGAACCTCGCCGCCAGCGGGAGAGGCCTTAACCGCGTTATAGAGTAAATGATAGATAATTTGCGCAATGGCATCCTCATCACCGAGGACGAGAGCGTAACCCTCGGGAAAGTCCATCGTGAGGGTAATCTGCTTTTCTCTTAGTAGGATACTCACTTGAGAGATCGCTTGTTCCAGACAATCCATGACTTCGACGGGACCGGGCGCAAAGCTAAGTGGTTCACTTTCCAGGTCGCTGAGTTGAATGAGATGATTGAGAAGAGCGTTGATTCTTTCGGTGGCATTGCGGATCCGTTCAAGAAATTTCTGTTGCATTGCGCCGAGCAAACCGACGGATTCGGTCAGCAGCAATTCCGTATAACCCAAAATGGAGGACATGGGTTGGCGAAGCTCCTGCGCGATGGCGACAACGGCAGAAGTGTCTGGCGTCGTCTTAGCGCTCTTCCTTTTTTCATCAGAGGGAAGGTATTCTAATTTATTGAGAGAATTTCTGGTATGCGCCAATTCCCTCAAGGCTAATTGGCGTTCTTCAAGAAGTTCTTGAACTCGTCTATTCCCGATCTGATCTCCTTCGGCTTTGGGCGCGGGCTTTAGTCGCTCAACTTCCCCCTGCAATTTTAGGATCTCTTCCTGGTCGGTTTCATGGATCTCAAGAAGCAGATCAAAATCCTTTTTGGGTACGTGCTCCTCTTTCGGGTATTCGGGGACTGGCAGGGCCTGGTCGAGCGATATTTCCCTTTTTTCATTGGCTTCCATGGACTGCATTGTTTGCCCAAGCCGTTGTTTTTCATTCTCGAGAGCGTGGATGCGTTGTTCGGCTTGAGCAAGTTTGTTTCGCTCCTTGCGAATGTCTTCGCGTGAACTGGCGCTCTTCAACTCCTGAAAACGCCGGGAGAGGACAATGGCCATCATTTCTGCGATTTCATAATCAATGCTGGACCATGGGCCAACAGACGGGGAGGAGATGAGTATCAGCCCACCGAAGGGGATGTTGTTGGCGCTGATAGGGATGAACATGCTTGGTCCGATTTCTGCTTGGCCAAGGATCCCTTTCAATGTTTGAAGATCATGACCTGCGCGTTGTTCTTGAAGTTGGAACTTCTTTCTGTGCTGCAAGGCTTCAGATAGATGGGGGAGATCCTTACTTTGAATGGTTTTCGATCGGAGGTGTCTCTCTTGTTGGGGATCATATCCGGTGACCAGGATAACTTTCTCTTTATGATCGCCTGGGATGACAAAGAGACAATAATCCGCATCCATTCTTTTTGCCATGATTCTAACAACTTGTCGCGCCAACTCCGCTTGTTCCTGTATCTGTACCAAGGCAGTTAGATCAGACAGAGCTTCCAAGAACATCATTAAAGTGGATGATTGGGGGATGTTCGGTGCACTCTCTTGGAGAGGTTCCGCTTCGAATTGGATGGAAGCAAGGGATCGGGCGGCGAAAATAGCGAAGAGAGGATATGCAGCAATCTCTGCCAGTCGTACAAAGCCGGCTGTGGATCCATTCCAGGGACCGAGAGATATGTGCAGCATGATGCCAAGAGTCAATAGTATGAATGGGCCAAAAGCGAAATCCCACCCCTTCGGTCTCAATACGATTAACGCGATTGAAGCCAGGAGGGCAATGCCAAGGCTGGTGAGGCTCCAAACGGCATCTACCTTGCTATGATTAAATGGCTCATCTTTTTCAAAGAAATGAAGGAAGATTGGTGAAAGGATAAGGGCAATTATGCTGATAGCGACGCCAACTGGAACGATCCACTTGCTTAACCTAGGGGTAGGCAATTTACAGAGCCACAGAAATGCCATAAGGCCAGACAAGCTTACAAAGCGTTCAAAGGCGGGAACCAACGTGCCACTCTGGGAATTTTTTAATAAGCCTAGACCATCAACAGCGAGTAGGATCAAACGCAAGGCAAGTAAGATGCCAGTAGCAAGGATCCAAGTGGATGCTGAGGAGAGGGCGGTTCTCGTCCTATATACCTGTGCTAAGCTAAGAATGACTGCCAACGCCATGGCAATGGTGAGGTGATAAACCAGGTTACCCGGAGGCACACTTAGAAGATTAGCTGTGTCCATCAGCGATAGTCCACCAGTACAGTCGAAACACGGCGTGGATTATAGCATGTTGGCGTATTTCAGGCTGGTAGCTAGGGGATAGGGCAAAAAACCGATATACGTGAACTTAAAGCCACAGGTTCTGCGTCGACCGATGTGGGAATGCGTGATGAACTCTATCCTTGGTTTAACTAATCGGCACTGATCTCAGGAGCAGGTTCTTCTTCAGAGGGTGGGCGTCCTACCCAGCGCATCGCAATCATGCCGATTGCCATGGTCAACCAAAGGGTGAACCCACGGTAACCTAGAACGATCAGGGCAGCTACGCCAAACGGTACGCGCAGTGAGGACAGGGTGAGGGTCATCGCTGTTTCCACAAAACCGACGCCGCTCGGGGTGGGAGAGACGATGGTAAAGAGGTACCCAATGCTATACCCGGCAATAATGGTTCGAATGGTGACTGGTTGGCGGAAAGCCAAGAACATGAGGAAAAGGATGGTCATCATCAGCGCTTTTGTCATCAAGCCAAGAAAGAAGGGGAGCAAAAGACCTAATCGTGACTTGCGAGCCAGAATTAAACCCTCTGCAGCTTCTAATCCGAATTCGCGAGTACGTTCAAGATCGAAGTAGTCACGTTTTGCAAAAAAGCGTGTCCCCCGATTGAGTAGGCCTCCGACCCATGCCAACGCCCGTCCCAATTTCTCGCCGGAACGCATGCCCAAGTAGAGCAGAGTGCCGAGGCCGATCGCAAGCCCGACCAGGATCAGGGCCGCGGTGATCTCACCAATGTGGATCTGGTTGCGTTGGAAGAGGACAGCCAGGCCTAATATAACCACAACCAACGTGGCGCAATAATCGAAGAAGACATACACGGCCGCAGCCGTCGATGCACGTCCTGTAGGATGGCCTCGCTTTTGGGCGTCCGCAGCAAAGACGGCGATGCCGCCCATCCCCGCACTGGGGGCAACGACGATTACGAAGTTGGCTGCAGCGGCCAGCAGTGCCAGTCGTCCGATCCGTTCCTGCATCCCGAGAAGACGATAGATAACTTGGAAAGAAGCGCCGATGCTGAGCATGTAGCTCAGATGAGCAATAATAGCAACGGCCAACCAATGCCAATCCCCCAGTTTGACAGACTGAATGACCTGTTCCACTTCATTCTGACGGGTGAAGAGGAAATAGATCGTGAGCAGGATGAGAAGTAGGAAGAGTATTTTTCGTGTCATCCGCTAGCTCACTTGATGACCGTAAGTAGGTCTGCTATTGCAGGAAGACCGGCAGGAATGTCTGTAGCAAAGGCAATAGGCGCATCAGCGATATGGCGCATCAGCCCACTTAAGACTCTCCCCGGTCCGATTTCCAGGCAGAGGCTGACAGCATGTCCTTTCAAGCTATCGATCGTCTCTCGCCAACGCACGCGCGAGATCAACTGTTCAGACAATTCCGCATGCACTTCCTGCGCACGCTGCATCGCTTCTGCGTTGACGTTGTTGATTACTGGCACTTCGGGATCCTTGATCGCTACATCTCGGAGATAATCCGTGAACGCTGCTTGTGCTGTCGTCATGAGTGGACAATGAGATGGGATACTAACCTGCAGTCGGACAACTTTGCGTGCCCCATTGGCAAGGAGTTGCTCAGTCGCCAGTTGGAGACCCTGCTCATCGCCCGCAATCACCACCTGACCAGGGCAATTGTCGTTCGCCACCCAGGCAGCGCCATTCCCCAATTGTATCAGGCTTTGGCAAATCGATTCGACCTGCTCCAATGATAACCCAAGAATCGCCGCCATGCCCCCAGGAGATTTCCGTCCTACTTCTTTCATCAGACGACCCCGTTCTCGGACAAGCAGCAGTGCATCAGGGAAACTTAGGGCATTGGAAGCGACCAAAGCGCTGATCTCACCTACCGAATGTCCGGCGACGAAAACCGGTTGGATGGATGGTAAATGTGATTGAATCGTGCGTAATAAGGCGATGGAGTGAGTTAGCAGCGCAGGCTGGGTGTTGATAGTGTCATTTAGGGCTTCTGCTGGTCCCTGCCAGCAGATTTGTGAGAGGGGAAATCCAAGTAGATCGTCAGCTTCGGCGAATGTCTTAGCCGCGATGGCTTCAGCTACTGCCAATAAACGTCCCATCCCTACGGCCTGCGATCCTTGACCGGGGAAGAGAAGGGCAATTCGTTGGGAGTGGAGATCCATAGGAAACCGAGCCGTCGTGTTTGCTCACGATCAGCATTTTCGGTTTAATCGCGCTCGATCTCAATGATTTCTCGGCCGGCATAGTGTCCACAATTGAGACATACGCGATGGGGCAAGTGCTTATCCCCACAATTTGGACAGACGAGCAGTTGTTGGGGTGTTAAAGCATGATGTGCTCTTCGACGGTCGCGTCGGCCTTTTGATAGTTTTCGTTTTGGGAGAGGCGGCATCTCTTTCACCTCGTTTCGTTTTCATAAGAACGCCTGCCCTCGGGGCAGGCTGTAAGATTATAGCAGGCCTGAGGAGCGTGTCAAGGTGAATTTCAGGGACGAAACATTGAGCCTCGGGCACAGGATGAAGCATTACAGAACTCCCCGTCTCTGTGAATCGCCTTGGAAGGGCTTTGGAGTGCACATAGAACAAAGTGGATTCCAACCTCAAGAATAGGAGCTGCGACGGTTTGTTTTTTCCACCTGGACGTTCTTGGTCCGCAATTATCGTTTTTGATTAGCCTGGGGAAATGGGGAAGTATGGATGCCTCGATGACATTTCGATGGAATGGATTGGTTTGTTCGAGCTGAGCAAAATACTCGCAAGTTTGCAGATAGGGGATTAACCGATTTTGCCTTATTAGGCTGGGAAACCGCTCAAAGGGCGGGATATTTTAATTTTAGGGTAGTACCTTACTCCCATTTTTCCCCGCTTTGGTACAAGTGTACTAGTGAAATTCTGTAATAAACAGGCGTATCTTTCGTACAAGCATACGAACGGAGGGCGCATCAAGAACCCGTGGTCCGGCTGTGGTTTTTCAATGTTCTAAGACGGGTTCTCCAAGGTTCTGAAAAATGGAGCATGCGATACGACCTCAAAAAAATTATCTAGAAGAATATGGATAGGGATTAGGAAGGAGATAGGACAATGAAAAGGCGTTTTACTTTCGGACTAGTTGTATGTACGGTGGCGCTCCTGACCGCGGGGACTGTAGCTGCATTGGCAGCAGGAAAGAATCCCGGGGTGCCGAATCTGCCCGGTTCAGGTGATGGCTCGGTCATGACCAATGCGGGCAAGCTGCAGGAGCTTTTCGTTTGTATCCCTGAGGGCGTGGGCATCCCGCAGGAGATCGTCGACGTATTGGTAGCGAGGGGCTTCAGAGTCTGCGCAGCAGGCGAGTCGCCCTTCAATCCGGATGCAGAGTTGATGAAATTCGTCAACTGCTTCCCTACCGATCTTGAGCTCAAACTGCCCTTTGAGATCGATTGGTCCAAGCTCGTTTTGCCTGTTGGGATGGACTTCTGCGCCGCGGGCGAGAAACCGTTCAAGGTACCCGAGGAAATGCAGGAGAAGCTCAATTGCATCCCGGCGAGATTTGCAGAGCATCTGCCCTTTGGTCTCACCATCGATGATATCGACATCGGCGATATGCACATCTGTGCGGAGGGAGAATCACCCTTCACGATTACCCTGCCCGAGGAACCGCCGGCATGGTTGGTGTGCATCCCCGCCAATTGGCAGGAGCTTGGGCTGCCGATCGACGAGATCCCGGCCAGCTGGAACCTGCCCGCCTGCGCAGATGGCCAATCCCCGATTGCAGTACCGCCAGAGTTGGTTAGCAAGATCAAGTGCATACCGCCTAAGCTTGCGGAACTGCCCATCACGCTGCCTCCAGAATTGGTAGGTTTGCCGGTCTGCGCGCAGGGCGAACTACCGTTCGATATTGTCCTACCGGAACCCCCTGATGATGGTGG
This sequence comes from uncultured Anaerolineaceae bacterium, assembly GCA_964353875.1. Taxonomy (GTDB): domain Bacteria; phylum Chloroflexota; class Anaerolineae; order Anaerolineales; family E44-bin32; genus MGNI01. The sequence continues at coordinate 17,202 of CAYGXU010000041.1, forward strand.
AGAGTGGGTATTCCCCGATCTTCCTGAAACAGAGGAAAATGGTTGGACTAATATAATCGCCCAAAAGGGTTATATCTCCGGAACTGGGAATGGTCTCTTTGGGAATGGATCCTTCAATCGAGACCAGTCATTAGTTCTGCTTCTTCGTGGATCTTCAAATGATCCATCTTTACAGCCGCCCGCCGTTAGTTCAGCCTCGTTCTCGGATATAGATGGCTGGGCGAAGCCGTGGGCAACGGAAGCAAAGGCACAGGGTTTGGTAGCCGGCTACCCCGATGGGACTTTTCGCCCCAACCAATCGCTGACTGTAGAGGAAGTCCTTGCACTATGCTCGAATATCGGCGGTCTGAATCCTCCGCCGGGTGGAGATACGTGGTCAGAAAAATACTTCAAGGCAGTCGAGAAGGGATATGGAATCTTCATTGACGAAAGCTTGGCGAAAATGAACCTTGATCGTGAAACCGCAATGCAAATTCTGGGAGTGTGTATAGAGAAAGAACCCGTTCAATAGCATGCCCCGCCCACCCGTCCGAGTGGAGCCCGACCTCGCCCCAGGTCGGGCTCCGACCATTTAACCCGGGTATTTCAAGACCTTCAAGGTTTTTCCCGTAAACATTCGCCGCATTTGGGCAATGGAAACCTTTAGGGTCTTTCTTTATCAGGAGTCCAACGGCTTGCCGTTGGGCATCAGCAAGCTAATGCACTTCCTGACCTCCCCGGCGATCAATTTAGAAAACGACCGGTTATAATTTCGAGACTGGAAATGTCTACTTGAAGGATGGGTGGATGCAAGTCAAAATCCTTTACTTCGCCACATTCCGAAGTATCACCGGCCTGCGCGAGGAGGTCTTAAGTCTTTCAGATAGGGCCACCCTGCAGGACTTAAAGGGTTGTCTGGTGGAGATCCATCCGCCGATCGAAAGTAGCCTTCCCTCCGCCGTCTTCGCCATCAACCGAGAGTTCGCTTTCCCGCAGGATGAGCTTCACGATGGAGATGAAGTGGCCATCTTCCCGCCCGTCAGCGGAGGGAGCAGATCTGGCAAAAAAAAGATAACGAAAATGATCATCGGGATCGATCCTGAATGCAGGATTTATATGGGGCAGGGGAGTTGACGTGAACATCACAGATAAAAGATGGCATTGGCCTTTCCAATGTGGGGGCTGCGCGAAACCCTATCCTCAGATCGGTTTTCCCTTCCGCTGTCCAGACTGTGGTTCGCCTTATGATCTGCTTGAAACTCCGATGTACGCCAGAGTGGAATCAAGCATTTCCGGGATTGGGTTGAGGCGATTTCGTCATGCCTTACCCCTGCCCCCAGAAGCGGAGTTCATCAGCCTCGGAGAGGGGGATACGCCTTTGGTACCTTTGACCATCCAAGGGCGGGTAATCCATTTCAAATGTGAACAACTCAATCCAACCGGATCGTTCAAGGACCGCGGCACGGCAGTGCTGGTGAGTGCGTTATCTTATGCTGGTGTGAATGAGGTGGTGGAGGACTCCTCCGGCAATGCGGGCGCCTCTCTGGCGGCGTATGCTGCCTATGCGGGTATCAAAGCCCGCGTATTTGTCCCGGCGTATGCCTCCGGTCCGAAACGACGTCAGATCGAGGCTTACGGCGCCCAGGTGGTGCCGGTTCCCGGATTCCGCTCCGCAGCGACGGAAGCAGTCTTCAATAAAGTGGAGAAGGGCGCAGTTTACGCCAGCCATGCTTACCACCCTCATGGCCTCGCAGGCATGGCCACGATCGCCTTTGAATTGTTCGAACAGCTGGGGGTAGCACCCGGGACGGTTTTGATGCCGGTTGGCCAGGGTTCGCTCATGCTGGGCTTGGACCTTGGCTTTCGAGCTTTAATTAAGACAGGCAGGGTGAGGCAATTGCCACAGCTGATTGCGGTTCAAGCGCTTGCCTGCGCGCCCATCTGGGGAAAGTATCACTCCGGCACCTCCGATGTCGATCTGGTGAAGGAGGGAGATTCCCTTGCTGAGGGGATTCGGATCTGGCATCCCCTACGCCTTGAAAGTGTCCTTCAGGCAGTGGAGCGCTCGAAAGGGGAGGTGGTGGCGGTGGAGGAAGGAGCGATCCTGGATGGGTTTCACCAATTGGCGAGGCGAGGTTTCTATGTGGAACCAACCTCGGCAGTGGTTTGGCCAGCGCTACTATCTCTCTGGGAAAAAATGCGCAATCCAGTGGTGGTTATCCTCACAGGCTCTGGCTTTAAATCCTCACTTGAATGAGACGACTTCCCTTCTCCTTTATATAGGTCTATTGGCAATCTAAAAATGGGTGAGGTAAAACTTGGATAATGGTTGCTTTCTGATAGACGAGGTGATCGCAGAACACAATTGATGCCTGCAGGAGAATGACTCGATCGTGGGAAGTTCAAAGAAAATCGAGTGAAGAAGGTTCTGGCATCCTTGGCTTACTCGGGTTAAAATGCGTGATAACGATATTACGAACGCGTGGCACGCAGATGCCTCAGGAAGCCTTGAGGTGTCAGCGTTCCCCAAGTTCACGCAATTGGAGTAAGACATTGACCTTTGAGGATTTCACCAAAAAGGCTGGGATTGCATTACGCAACCCGAGCTTGATGCAACGGGCGCTGACACACCGATCTTATGTAAACGAACACCCCGAGACCCTCCAGGATAACGAGCGACTCGAGTTTCTTGGGGATGCGGCATTGGATTTTGTGACCGCTACCTGGCTTTATAATCGTTATCCAGAGATGGATGAGGGCGATCTCACCCGACTCCGTTCATCCCTTGTCAGAACCGAGCAGTTAGCTGAGTTTGCCAAAGGACTGGGATTAGGGGAAGTATTGCACCTAGGACGGGGTGAGGAGGCCTCAGGAGGACGGAACCGTCCGGCAATCTTATGTGATGCTTTTGAGGCAGTCATCGGGGCGCTGTATCTGGACTCGGGTCTTGAAGCGGTCTTCCAATTTATGGAGCACCGATTTACTCAGGCTGCCGATGCTGTCCTTGAGGATGAAGCCCTGCTCGATCCGCGCAGCCAGTTACAGATATGGGCGCAAGGGGAACATGGGGAGACGCCACACTACGAGACGATCGCTACATTTGGTCCGGATCATGAGAGGGAGTTCTTGGTTGAGGTGATCGTTGCTGAAACATTGCGTGGTGAGGGGCGCGGTCGCAGCAAACAGGAGGCAGCCCAAAAGGCAGCAGCCAATTTATTGTCACAATTGAATCAATATTCTTAGAGATGAAGGTATAGTGCAGCATTGGAACAGGAGAAACGAAATCGATCACGGCTGAAGGCGCTTGAATTACAGGGATACAAGACCTTTGTAACCAAGCATGCCTTCGAATTTGCTCCAACCATTACCGTCTTTGTCGGGCCGAATGGATCAGGTAAGTCCAACATTGCTGACTCAATCCGTTGGGTATTGGGCGAGCAATCCTATTCGCTTTTACGCGGCAAACGTACCGAGGACATGATCTTCAGTGGCTCCGAGACGCGACCTCGAGCGGGTATGGCCACCGCCTCAATCGTGTTCGACAACGAAGATGGTTGGCTCCCTATCGATTTCAGTGAAGTGAAAATCAGCCGCCGGGCGTACCGTGACGGTGTCAACGAGTATCTTTTAAACGGGCAGAAAGTCCGCCTGAAAGATGTATCTGAACTTCTGGCGAATTGCGGCCTGGCTCAACGGACGTACACCATTGTAGGTCAAGGATTGGTGGATGCCGTCCTATCTTTAAATCCGAACGAACGTAGAAAGCTCTTTGAAGAGGCGGCTGGGATTGGTCTGTATCGCGCCCGTAAAGAGGAGGCCTTACGTCGGATGGATACCACCCGGCGCAATCTAGAACGGGTCCAGGACATCATTATTGAATTGGAACCGAGGTTACGCAGTCTGGAACGTCAGGCTAAGCGAGTGCAGGAATATGAATTGGTGCGCGAAGATCTTTTGGCGACATTACGCATCTGGTATGGATATCATTGGTTTCACTTGCGGGATCGAGTGATCAAGGCCCGAGAGCGGGCAAGGCTTTACGAGCGGGAGCGCAATCAGTTTCGTCAAGGACAGATGGATTCAGAGCGGGAGTTGTTCGGCATTCGCAGCCAAGCTGAAACACTTCGAACCAGCCTGCACCAAGGGTCGCAGGAGATCTCTCAACTCTACCGCCAGCGGGAAGAGGCGGGAAAGAAATCGGCGGTCGCCTCGGAACGTCAACACTGGCTGAGAGAGCAAAGCGAGAGCATCGAGTCAGAGATGCTGGCCTTGACCAGTTCTAAAGATCAATTGAATGACCGCATTCAAGGGATTAAGCATGAAGCCGAAGGACAGCGCAAAGCAGTAGTGTCAGCGGAGCAGGCAGTTCATCGATTCAATCAAGATTCGACAGATGAAGGAGATCTGGTTACCCAGTCTTCATCGACCGAGCTTGATCGTCTTCACCAGGAGATAGAAACCATCGTAGCTCAGAGAGCTGCGACTATGGTTCAGATGGAGCAGCTCGCCCAGCGCCAGGACACCATCAATACCCAACTCAAAGAAGCGAAGAAGGATTTGGAGAAAGCGGAAGCGATTCTCCACCAGATTGAGGGTCGAGAACACGAGACTGCAATCGCGCTGGAAACCGCGCAAGAGGCGGTGGTAACATCCATCAGGCGGGAAGGCGACTTACAGCGGGCCTTGGGCGAGATCCAAGAAGAAATGAAGGGACTACAAGATCGTTTATCAGCATTACGAAGTGAGCGCTCTGTGATCGCGACGCGTTTGGAGCTGCTCCAGTCTGCTTCGCAGGATGCGAAGCTGCTGGACGAGTTATTCGAGTGGACGAAAAGCGATCGGATCAAGGGTTTCGTGGGCAGGATCGATGAACATCTGCGAGTGTCGTCTGGTTATGAGGCTGCCATCTCCACTGCGTTAGGCGGTTTCAGGAATGCTGTTGCCTTTTCGGCTCGCGAGGATTTGCACACAGTTTTAATCCATTTGGGGGAGGAGAAGGGGCGTCTCACCCTGCTGGCGCTTCCCTCCTTAGTAGAACGAGCGAGAGTTCAGCCGTCTCCTGACAAGGATTGTCTTGGAAACGCGGCAGATTTTGTGGAAGCTGATCAGCAAATTAAGCCGATGGTCGACTATTTGCTGGGTCATACCCTGGTGGTTCGTGACCGGCGAAGCGCACAACGGCTACGAGACGATCTCCCGTCAGAGGCGCGCATCGTGACGCTTCGGGGGGACCTGTTCTATCCTGAGGGTCATGTATCTCTGGACGTTGGTGAGGAGACTTGGCTGAGGCGTTATGATCTCGAGACGCTGTTAAAGGAATTAGCTGACCTGGAGAAAAGATTGGCCGAGGTTGAAGATGCCATCGCTCGATCGGAGGCGACTGAAGTTTCGGAGAAGGAGGGGCGCCAGGGCGCGCTTCAAACGTTGGGAAATGCGCGCCTTCAACAGCAGGACGCTCAGATCGAACTGGAGAAAATCCGATTGGAAATGGAGCATGCAGAGGAAAAGAGAAAATACTGTCAGGTTCATATCGGACAACTCAAGGATGAGTTGGCAACAATCAAGTCAAAAATTGGCGTATTGAATGAGGAAGGAACCAGGATTGCAGCGGCGAAGGTGCATTTGGATGAGGAACTCCAACATGCGCGATCGAAGGATAGCTTGGGTCTGCAACATGTCGAACGTCTCCAGGCGGAAATTCACTTAGGATCTGCACGCCGAACTCAAGAGGATTTGGAGAATCGGTATCAAGAATTGACCGATCAGTTAACGAGGCTGGACGCACAACTAACTGAGCGTCGTGAGCGTTTGACGAAGACCGCAATCGAGATTCAAAATACCGAACGTGAAAGTAAAGAATTTGAAAGTGAAGTAAAGAAGATCGATGATCGAATCGAAGCCCTCAACCAGGAAATTCAACCGGACGAGGAGACCTTAACCAAACTTGAAGGACGGAGGGCGAGTTTAGAGGCTGAAGAGGGGCGCTTACGCAGCGCTCTACGTAAGGCTGAAGGTGCCCATTCCGAGGGGCAGATCGAATTGGCGCGCTTGGAAGAAGAGCTGGGAACCTTACGCAGGCGCATCGAGGAGGACTTTGGCCTGGTGACCTTTGAGTTTGAAACTGGGATGACCGGTCAAGAACCCCTTCCTTTGGAAGGGCTGGTGGAGCGGTTGCGACGAGTGGAGCAACTTCCGGAAGAGATCGAGAAACAATTGAAGCAATTACGCACTCAATTGCGGCGCATTGGGGTTGTGAATCCGGAAGCGAAAAGGGAATATGCGGAGGTACGCGGTAGGGTGGAATTCCTCACCACACAGATGGAGGATTTGCGCCAAGCGGAAGCCCAGATTCACGATGTAATTGTTGAGATTGATCAACTCATGGAACGCGATTTTCGCCTGATCTTTGAAGCTGTGGCAAAGGAATTTCGATCAACCTTTACAAGGTTGTTTGGCGGCGGCGAGGCGGAGCTGACCCTCACAGACCCTGATGATCTTACGCAAACAGGAATCGATATTGAGGCCAGGCTTCCCGGGCGACGAGAACAGGGCCTGGCCATGCTCTCCGGAGGGGAACGTAGCTTAACTGCCTGCGCCCTAATTTTCTCGCTGATGAAAGTTTCCCCGACACCTTTCTGTGTTTTAGACGAAGTGGATGCCATGTTGGATGATGTCAATGTCATTCGGTTTCGAGATATGTTGAAGGAATTGTGCGAGGAGACGCAATTCGTGGTCATCACCCATAATCGTGAAACCGTGCAGGCGGCGGAAGTGATTTTTGGTGTGACCATGGGCGCCGATTCCGCTAGCCAGGTGATCAGCCTCAAGTTAGATGAGGCGGAAAATGTCCTCTCCAGATAGGGTGTAAATATTCGCTTTCCTGATTGCTTGCGGGGGGAGAACGGAAGATCTAAAGCAGCAACATGATCGCCAGGCTTTTTCAGAAATCCTGCTTCACAGCCAATCGAGCAATCGGGGTGAGACAATCGTGAATTTTGAAGAAGTGTGAGTTGATGTGATAAAACTCCGACCAGGGCGTAAGCACTGACCGGTTGACGCATCAGTATCATTGTTGACAAAGCTCCGACTTCGATTAGAATCCTTTTCAAGGCCGAAGTGGCGGAATTGGCAGACGCGCTGCGTTCAGGGCGCAGTGAGCATTACGCTCGTGTGGGTTCAAATCCCACCTTCGGCATCGGATGCCCCCTTTGGGGCATTTTTCCTAACGGTATCATTTTTGCAACAGAAAAATGTGAGAAGTTGAAATGCGGGTCTTGTAATTGGTGATCTTCAACCTTGAATCTCGGATCCATATTCCTACTTGCATCGCGTTTCGTCCTCAAGTAAGATGGGAAAGGGTCAGGTGAAATTATTCAATTCGAAGGATAAATGATTCGGTTGGATAGCATACGAGAGACGTCGCAGGCGAAAATGTCGAAGAAACCAAAAGTAAAAGCGGGTTTTCCGCGCATATGGTTATTTGTATTACTCGTCCTGGGGGCATTAGTCCTGGGGGATCTCAACCAACGGATGGTGGACGCGCGCCGATTGGAAAAAGAGGCTACCTTACTTGCGCAGGAATTGACCGACCTTGAGGCTGGCATAGCCCGACTTGAAGTCGAGATTGAAAGCGCGAATGGAGTCGATACGGTTGAACATTGGGCGCGTGAAGAGGCGAAAATGGTCCGGCCAGGGGAGCATTTGGTGGTATTGATTGCCCCGGACGGAAAACCGCTTGAGTCGATCCCTCCCCAAACGACGCCAGAGCCTCTGCCCAGCAACATGGAGGTGTGGTTAGAGTTGCTCTTCGGGCACTAAAAAGCATTTCTTGACGCTATTAAAATCGCTGTGTTATAATCATCCTTGCATCAGGGGGATGTGAACAACGTTGCGGGGTGGAGCAGTGGCAGCTCGTCAGGCTCATAACCTGAAGGTCCTCAGTTCGAATCTGAGCCCCGCTACCTGAAAATCAAGAAGAGCACCCCATGGCGGGTGCTTTTTGATTTTGCTAGATGTTATGAGTTTCTGATTCCCAAGCTATATGAGGATCCCGGGGGAATGACAAGATGAGTGTTCAGCAGGGAAGAGCGCCTAAGGATTTTCTTGCCCCTGCCACCAGGCTTCCCAGAGAGAATCATCTTCTCCGAAATCCTGTTCAGTGATATCTACCAATGCTTCGGCAACGCAGCCTCGGTCCGTTTGATCCGCAGCTTTCAGGGCTTCGATCAAGACCGGGACGGCTTTCGCTGCTTCGGGCCTGATATTCCCCAATGCGCTGGCAGCGAAGCAACGCACAAAGCTATCGTCATCCTTCAATGTCTGGATGAGAGCGGGAACGGCCTCCATCGCTTCAGGTCCGATATCTGCTAATGCAAGTGCGGCCTTGCGGCGAACCTGGCTTTCCTTATCCAATAAGGCTTCGATCAGGGCAGGGACAGCTTCCTGCGCCCTTGGTCCGATTTGCCGGAGCGCTCTGGCAGCGCCGGCGCGCACATCAGCGCTTCGATCTTGCAGGGCTTCGATCAGGGCTGGCACGGACTCCACCATTGTCCCCAAGACATCAGAAGCCTCATACCGCACGGATGATTCCGGATCTGCCAATGCCTTGATCAGGGCCGGGATGACCTCTGGCTCCGGCCCGATCTTTCCCAGCGCCTGTACGGCATATTCGCGCACGGTGCTATCGGCATCGGTTGTTGCCTTGATTAATGCAGGGATGGCTTCTTTTGCTTCCGAGCGCATCTCCCCCAACGCAATGGCAGCCTCAAAACGTACCAGCCAGCTCTTATCCTTCAAGGCCAGGATGAGATCTGGAAGGGCTTCTTTTGCCTCTGCGCCGAAATCCGCCAGCGCCGAGGCGGCGCCGGCACGCATCCATTCATTTTCATTTTTCAGAGCTTCGATGAGGGCTGGAATGCCTTCCGGTATTGTCCCCAATGCATCTTCAGCCGCGAAGCGCACCATAATGTCATCGTCCTGCAACGCATGAATGAGGGCGGGGATGGCCTGCTGCGCTTCGGCGCCGCCGAGTAGCATCTCCCGCAGCGCTTTGGCCGCGGCTTCCCGCACAGAAGAAGACTCATCGGAGAGAGCATCGATCA
>CAYGXU010000042.1:0-19730 GCA_964353875.1 uncultured Anaerolineaceae bacterium
GATATAGCGGCGGGCAGGGAAACCCGCCCTACGCCCTGCATCTTTCTACCCCCCTGCCATCCGTAAGAACCACTCGGGAACCCAGAAGCGACCGATGCCCACAGCAGTAATGACAATCGATCCGATCAGCAGGAGCACGGCGAAGGCGATCAAAGCATAATCCCGGCGGCGATAGTGCAGTTGCTCGAGCCAGGTGCGCGGTCCGACGCCGAAGGCTCTTAAATCCATGGCGTCGATGATGTCCTCACTGCCGATGATGGCATGGATGGTGACGGGCACGATTAAAGGTGCCAGTTTGCGCACCTGAGCGAACAGCCCCCCTTTGAGTTTTTCAATCTCGTAACCTCGCGCTCGTTGGGCGTCCATCGTCATCTGGAAATCACGCCCATAAGTGGGGATGAAGCGCATGGTCAGGTCCATGGCATAGGCGAATTTATCTGGCAGCCCCAAACCACGGAATGTAATTCCATAATGCGCCGGATTGAGTGAATAGGGGATGAGGATGGTCATGCTGGCCAGGCTAAAAACGCGCGTGAGCATGCTTAGGGCATATATCGTCCGCTCGACTGTGATATGGAGCGTCGGTCGCCAGCCCAAAATGGTGAAAGATGCTTCCAGCTTTCGAAGGGTGTGTTCAACTTTATACAACTCAACGCCACCCCGCCCAGTTAGAAAAGTTAACAATGAGAAGAAGATGATGAAACTGCCGATGAACAGCCAGGCACGACGCATCTCACGCCATTGAATGCCTGAGGTGAAGATCACGAAAAGCGCAATGGCGAAGAAACCAAGCAGGAAACGCAGATCCCAGTAAAGCACGGAACTGACCAGGTAGCATCCGTAGAAGATGATCCAAGCTCTCGGATCAAAGCTCTGAATGAAGGATCTTTCTCGTTTCCGATAGCGCCAGGTTACCAGCATTGTCTACCCAATATGGAGGGGCTGGAGACCCACGAGGATGTGAGTCTCCACCCGGACAACAGTTTACCCCTACCGTCCAGCTTGTCGTTGAACGGCCTTGTAAGCTGCGATGAGAATCGGCACCAGGATGGCGGCGAAGATCAAATTTGGACCGGCGGCTGGTAAAAACTCGCCTACAATGGCGACGGGAGGTGCATAACCGTTGATCCAAATATCTGAGATCGCTGCAAAACCCAGACCGATGAAGTTGCCCAACATGCCCCAGGCAACTGCTGCGCCTAAGTCTATATCTTTTGAAAAGGCGTAGCGGACAACCAGCACGAGTACAAAACCGACCACGGCTGAGAGACCAGCAAACCAGGAGATGGTCGCATCGCCGAAAATCCCCGCTTCCACATCAAAGAAGGTCAAGTTAGGTACTGCGCGGAAGAGGAAGAAGGTGATTGTGCCAACTGCAGCCAGCACCGCGCTGATGATCAGGACCGTGTCCATGCTCTTCTTCTTATCCTTATAAAGCATGACCATTCCGGAGATCATCCCGATTAGGCCATTGCCTAGGCTCCATTGAGGCGAAAGGCCGAATCCGGTGAGCGCGTCTCCGAACATGTTGCCCACCGCGCCTGTGAAGAAGCCCACGACTGGACCGAAGACATACCCGAAGAACATGGGGATGGCGATTGCAGGCCTGAGAGCCACCTGGCTCACTGACGGAACGGCAAATACGGTGCCATTGAACAGGAAGGAGAACACCGCGTAGAGCGCTGCACCAATGGCCATGTACACCACTTCACGCGTTCCAACCTTCCAAGCCTCACTGGTGCGCGTAAACCAGTAGACCAGGAAAACAGCCACGAGACCTATCGCGACGAAGGCGAAACGCAAGAGGGGTTGTTCGGTTATTTTCAGGTTCTCGTTCACTAAGCCGCCGAGCCACGTGATCAGTAAGAAGATGATCAACACGGCGACCAGGGCTATGATTACAAAAAGCAATCTGCGGTTCATTTAGACCCTCCTTTATGATTTTGCATGAATCTTCCGAATCCATTTCCTTATGGGCTTCCGGCTCCGCCCTTTACACCACTGGAGAAAAGCCTGCCAGCGCCTCTGCGCGCATGAATTGCTCAGTCTGCTCAAACATCTGAAGGTTGAGTTCCAACAACGATGTGGGCACTAAACGACAGGCTCTAAGCAAGCCGTCATCCCGCAGAACAGCTTCTGGCGACCCGTCGGCGACGATCCTCCCCTCATTGACCAGGATGACCCGATTGGCATAGACCACAGCCATGTCAATATCGTGGGTGATGAACAGGATTGCTTCGAAGCTGGGCAGTTGTAGGATGGAGTCCATAAAACCCATGTAGTTCTTATAATCCTGTCCCGCCGTGGGTTCATCCATCACCAGGATCTTTGAGCGCATGGCCAAAATGGCAGCGATGGTCACTCGCTTTTGCTGACCAAAAGAAAGCGCTAATGGGGGATTCTCCTCCAGGCCGGAAAGATTGACGATATGGATTGCCTCTCTCACCTCCTTTTCGATCTGATCTTTTGTGTGACCTAAATTCTTGGGTCCGAAAGCCAGCTCCTCCTCCACACTGGGCGCGAATAGCATATGGCTAGGGCTTTGGAAGACATAGCCCAGCGTGCTGGCGATTTGGGCAACACTCAACTCGCTCGTATCACGCCCCTCTACCCATACTCTCCCCGATTTCGGTTTCAATAATCCAATCGCATGCTTTACCAGAGTCGTCTTCCCTGCACCGTTGGGTCCCAAGATCGCAATGACATCCCCTCGATGAATGCGTAAATCAACCTTGTACAGCACCGGAGTACCGCTCTCATATTCAAAAGTAACACCTTCAAAGTGAACAAGTGGCGTATCTCTTTTCTCTTTATCGATGGAGAGTTGAGTTTTGGCCGCAGACAGGGGATTCGCAGCCGCCATTTTAACGATCATCGCTGCGGGTAGTTTCACCTCATGGTAGTCCACTGCCTTTTCCAGCCCCTCTGCCGCGCCGAAATAAGTCACTACGCCATCCATCATCAACATCACACGATCGGGCCTGATCTTGAGCACATCCTCCACCCGATGCTCAACGATCATGACCGTCATGCCCTCATCCACCAATCGTCGCAATAATGCCAAAGCCTCCTGCGCACTGGCTGGATCCAGGCTGGCCAGCGGCTCATCCAGGAGAAGCAGACTTGGCCGCATCGTTAACACACCCGCCAGAGCAACTTTCTGCTTCTCCCCTCCTGAAAGATTATGCGTCTGTCGATCGCGGAATTCAGTAATGCCCAGGTACTCCATGGTTTTGTTTACGCGCTGCAGGATCTCCTCTCGAGGCAATCCCAGGTTCTCCAGACCAAAGGCGACTTCACTGATCACTCTTGTCCCCAGGATCTGCCGTTCGGGATCTTGCAGGACTGTACCAACCATCTGCGAGATACGGGAGAGAGGCATTGCAGAGATGTCTTGATTTTGAATACGAATCGAGCCACTCAGCTCGCCTTTGTACGATCGGGGAATGAGGCCATTGATGCAGCGTGCCAGGGTGGTCTTACCACAGCCGCTCGGGCCAGCGATTAAAAGCAGTTCACCGGCTTCGAGGTTCAGGTTGATATCTCGAATCGCGAATTCCTGCCGGTCTCGATAGCGGAAAGATACGTTCTCCACGCTGAGAGGAAGTACATTTGCCATTTATTGGTGTCCTAAAACCTTTGAACGTCCAAAGAATAAAACACATCGAGGGCTGGAAAGTCACGAACCTTTATAGGTAAAAGCGATACGATGGCTAGTAAACCAATCATACCACGGGGTTTCCATTACCTTTATGGAGTTGCAGTCATTCATCGATGAAGCCGAATTCTGTAAAGAAGACGATGACCTTTCGAAGCGAACCTTTCACTACCGAGATTATCTCCGCTTGTTCAATATCGATCCGAGGTCACAACCTCGGGCAGGAGAACCTCGACTGGGTCCCCAATTTGAGCAACCAACCGTTCGGCCGCGCTGCCATTGACAACGGAGATGAGCAGGTCGTCAGTGCTGCTGAAGAGGGCGATCAAGCTCCCTGGCGGGCGGTCACCAAATGTATGCGCCAAACCACGAACCTCGCTATCGCCCAAGTGGATTAAGACTTGTGTTGATCTCAATTCTGATCTAGAGATGTTGGTGACCAGGCTGCCGAAGTGGTCGATGTAGATTACTTCGCCCTGCAATTGATTGCCCATTCGTTGCGGTTTGGGGAGTTTCAGCCGGACCGGATCATCGATTCGCGTGCCCATGGTGTTCATGGGCACGCCGTTTGCCAGGTGGGCAGCAATGGGAGCAAAAATATCTCTCCCATGGAAGACGTTGCTGACTTCAGAAAGCCAATATTTCGGCTGATCGAGATGGATAAAATATGCCTGCCAGCCCCTGCTCTCGGCTCGTTCCAAGAATCTCGTGATTACGCCGTTATCGGGTCCGACGAACTTGTAAGGGCCGATCCTGGCTGCAATGGCGCGTCGGTCTGTGCCAACGCCCGGATCGACCACAACCAGGTGAATAGTCCCCTCAGGGAAATAGGGTGCGCTTCTGGCCAGCACAAAAGCTGCCTCACGGATATCCTGGGGACTGATATCGTGGCTCAGATCTACGGCCTGAGCGGAAGGCGCGATCCCCCAAATCACCCCCTTCATCACCCCTACGTTGCCATCCTTCAAACCGAAGTCGGTCAACAGCGATATACAACTCATGCTGCCCCCTTCAATGCTATCTGCATACTGCGAATGCCAGAAGGACATCCGTCTCGTACTCAATTATATGTTACATTTCGAGAATAGAATTCGATTTCCCCCAAATGATTGTTAGCAGCGTAACAACCTGGGAGATTTTTTTTAAAATGGGCTATCGCACAAGGTTTGAGTTTGCTGTAGAATGGATGACCTTTGGTTCGAAAGGATTCGGCGTTTGGTAGAACCGCTACCCATAAGGAGAGTTCTTCGCCGGTATCAAACTATTCGTTAAGGAGATCGATCGATGAAACGTTATAACTTTATTCTCTTGGTGATATTGTGTTTGGTGTGTTCTTCGCTTGCCTGCAGTCTTCTGAATCTCGGAAAGGATGGCGAGGAGGCTTCACAGCCGACCGAAGAGAGCCCTTCGGGTCCAACGCAAGAGCCCGCAGCCGAATTTGAAACTGCTCCTCTGGATGAGTTGACCGCCTTCGATACCTCAAAGATCAAGAGTTATCGAGGCGAGATGACAATGAGCTTCGATGGCAGCTCGAATGGAAAGACTGTCAATGGCTCCGTTTTCATGACGATTGAGATGACTTCTGAGCCGAAGGCTTCGCACTTCACCATGAAGATGGAAGGCGACAGCTTTGACGGAGAGGAAATCCTCCCAGAAATGGAGTTCTATATTGTCGGCGACAAGATGTACACAAACTTGGGCGGGGAAGGAGGCTGGATGGTGCTTCCCGCCGAATCTGATGAGAGCATAAATGATGCCTTCTTCTCATACCAGGATATTGCCGACCTGCCGCCTAATGCCCAGCGGAAATTGCTCCCTGAGAGTGTAAATGGGGTCATGTGCTGGCATTATGTATTCGATGAATCGGACTTCCCCCCGGAGGCCAGAGAGTTCGATAGTATGAGTGCTGAGCTGTGGGTTTCTGTGGATGATGGTTATGTGGTCAAGATGGATTTGACCGCCTCGGGTGCTTTTAACCAAACCGAGGGCGAGTTCCAATCCATGGACGAGGGTACAATGCATATCATCTTCGACATGAAGGATGTCAATCAGAACTTTACCATCGAGCTGCCCCCGGAGGCTGCCTCAGCTGAAGAACTTGATTTAGGAGGTGATTTACTCGGCGACATGACATGGGAGCGCGAGGATGTGCCCCTGCCAGAGGATGCCGAGATCGTCTACACTTACGAGCAGATGGTGACTGCATACACCCTGCTTTCGGTCGAGGAAGCGCGTGACTTTATGCTCACTCAATTGGAAGCCAATGGCTGGACTTTCAATACGGTCATCTATGAAGAGGACGATTCCTATATGGCTGATTTTACGAAGGGAGATGAAACCCTCACCATCATGATTGATGTCGCTGAAGATGAAGGTCAGAAAACAAGTATATATATTTCCATAGAGTAGGGGCAACCCTTGTGGTCGCCCCCATCATGATCCAAACGTAGGGGCGTCCCTTGTGGTCGCCTTAATCCTGAGCCCAACGTAGGGGCGATCCTTGCGGTCGCCCCCATCATGATCCCAATGTAGGGGCGATCCTTGTGGTCGCCCCCCTTTTTTTAGTTATCCTCTTCGGACTGTTCCAGGGGAGGCAATTCCTCCAACGATCTATGTACACTTTCACGTAAAGTCACTCGCTTTGGACGTCGCTTCCCCAGGGATTTCAGGCGGTCGATCACCGTCTCCGAAACCGCTCGTGAAATTCGCTTGAGCGTGTGCTGGGATAATCTCTCCCCCCGTTCAAACCAAATCGCAGCTGCATATCCCATGGCGGTTGTCGTCCCTGCAGCTACCGCCGCGGCCAGCAACCAACTGGGAGGTCCTGCTAACTTGCTCAATTCATAGAAAAGAGTCCTTCCTAACAAACCCAGGCCGAACGTCGCCACCAGCTCACGTGCTCGCGCCAGGGTGATTTTGTAGGCATAAATGCGTGCCACGGTCAACACCATGGCGGCTTGAACCCCCACCAATGGGAAGAAATCCAAAAACGGAAGCGGTGTGACGGCAATGGCGGCTGCAGTCGAGGCGGTCCTCATGACGGTTGACTGCATTAGTTTCCAACGATACTCCGGCAGAGCGGCGCCAAGCGCCGCAACGATTCCGGGTTCGCTTTTGGCGATAGCAAGTAAGACCTTCTCGAGGCCTTCCCCCTTCTTGGCACTGATAGGGATCAGTTGATCGGAGGGGATTCCCAGACTTCCCGCAGCCTTTCCAATCACGACTGGGCTTTCCTTCTTGAGCAAGTCGATCTTATTCAAAGCCACAATTGTCGGTTTGCCTAATTCATTTACTTCAGCAAAAAGCCGCTGTTCAGGCGCTCGAATTCCGTGCATCGCATCAAAGAGCAGTACGATCACATCGGCACACTGCGCCGCCTGTAATGCCCTCTCTTTCTCATCCTCTCCCACTACTCCCGGCGCATCCGCCCCGGGGGTATCGATCACGGTGAAGATGCCCGCATCCGCCTCTTGAGAATAACGAGTGGTTCCCGGCACCGGACTTACATCAGCCAAATCATTTTTCATACGGACAAATTGATTATAGAGCGTCGATTTGCCCACATTGACTGGTCCCATAATCGCCACCCCATGTTTACTCCCAACTGCCTGGCGTACGTGCTCCAGGGCTTGATCGATTAATCCTCTCCATCCTTTAAGATCACCCGGAAGCATCCTCAGCGCCTGGGATAGGCGTTCTCGCTTTTCCTTCGGGAGCGCCTCCCAGACAGATTCCAACTCTTCTTGCCATTGGTTGATATATTCCTCAAAACCGCTCTCTTGATCTCTCATAACCCTATTGTAATCCATTCTTACTTACAGTACTTTACCCCTCATCCAGTATGATTTACGCTAATTCTATTCCGATAGAGTCGGATTCATGCCAAAAATGACGCTATTCACTCCGAATCTGTGGATAACTCGATGAATACTGTGGAGAGATGTGGATAACTTGGGATAAGTTGATCTAAGCGCAATAATGGATATCATCTATGTGTCTGACTTATAACGAATTTGCTCTTTGAATTTGATGTCTGGCAAAAACAGAATTTTTCTCCAAGATATCCCAAAATAACCCCCAACTCACTTGTGGAGAAAAATAACTTGCTTGCCCCTATATCTGACGGTATGTACCTATCGTACTCCCTTCTTTGGTGGATAATGGTCAGAAGAGATACTCTCTCCACATTTCCCCAGCCCCTACTACTACGACTATTAAGAAAATTCATATAACTGGATGTGAGGATAAAGTGGAAAGTCATAGATAAGTTTGGGAACAGCCAACGCCCCTCTTTAGATATTAGGGGCGTTGGGAAAATCAATATGGATTTTCGATGATCTTGGAAGAGGCGCTTTACAGCCAACCGCGAAATCGCATGGCTTCGACGACGCGGTTGATAGCTACGATGTAAGCCGCATCGCGCGTGAAGAACCCTTCTGATGTTACCAGACGCATCACTGCATCAAAGGCATTGGTGATCTTTTCATCCAGGCGACTGAGGACCTCATCACGCCCCCAGTAATAGTTCATATCATTTTGTACCCCTTCGAAGTAGGATACGATCACCCCGCCTGCGTTGCAGAGGAAATCAGGGATGATGAATACCTTACGCTCGATGAGCACATCATCAGCTTCGGGCATAGTTGGTCCATTCGCCCCTTCTGCAATGATCTTAACTTTCTCGCTGATCTGATCCACGTTTTGGCTTGTGATTTGACCCTCAAGTGCAGCGGGGATGAGGACATCTACATCTTTACTCAACCAGGCATCCCCTGGCTCGATCTGATAGCCCGCCTCTTTGGCTTTTGCTTGATCGATTGAACCGTAAATGTCAGTGATGCTCTGCATAAAACGAGGATCGAGGCCATCTTCTTTGCAGAAAGTGAGTGCAGCCTGTTCTTTTCGATCCCAACAGGAGACGGCGATTACTTTGCCGCCGAGAAGCTCAATAAAACCGATCGCCGCGTACTGTGAGACATTCCCAAAACCTTGGATCGAGGCTTTGCATCTGGTGGGGTCAATCTTGAGGTGTTTCATCGCTTCCCGTAAATTGTAAATTACGCCGAATCCAGTGGCTTCCGTTCTTCCTAAAGAACCACCTGCGCTGACAGGTTTGCCGGTAATCACGCCGGGTACGTATG
This sequence comes from uncultured Anaerolineaceae bacterium, assembly GCA_964353875.1. Taxonomy (GTDB): domain Bacteria; phylum Chloroflexota; class Anaerolineae; order Anaerolineales; family E44-bin32; genus MGNI01. The sequence goes on from CAYGXU010000042.1 coordinate 8,800, forward strand.
TACCTACTAGCTTGACATACTCGTCCATCATCCATCCCATCATCTGAGGCGTGGTGCCAACATCTGGAGCAGGAATGTCCTGGCGTGGGCCGATGTTCTTCCACATTTGGTCGATCCAAATACGGCAGAGACGTTCTTTTTCGTCCACAGTCAGTGATGCTGGGTCGATGGCCACGCCGCCTTTACCGCCGCCCAAAGGGATGTCTGCTACAGCGGTTTTCCAGGTCATCCACATCGCTAAGGCACGAATGGTGTCCAGAGTTTCGCTTGGGTGGAAACGGATCCCGCCTTTCGACGGTCCACGGGCATCATTGTGTTGCACACGATAGCCAAAATGAACCTGTATCCGCCCATCATCCATACGTAGAGGAATCTGAAAGCGGAATTCTCTCATCGGCCAGCGAAGGATAACGGCGATATCCGCTTCCAGATTGATTTTCTCCGCTGCTCGATCGAATTGTGATTGTGCCATTTGAAATGCGTTCAAAGTTTAACCCTCTCTATGAAATGATTTATTACGGACAAGAAAAGATACGCGGGCTGGATCAGGCGCTCGCACGTCCGTTGAGTCAGTGATAATCAGGCGATCTGTTTTTTGGATGATCGATCCGCGATATCACAAGCTTCTTATGCAGACTATTCCTCACACTGTGTCGTGTCAAGTGACAAGCTTCATACTCCTTTGCGGTCACTTTTCTCCAACTTTTGGAGGGCTTCAACGAGACAAGTTCTGACCAATTGAGGGTTGACCCTCCCTTTCGAAGCTCGCATGACCTGACCGAAGAACCATTGCTCGAGCGTCTTCTTTCCCTGGAGGTAAAGTCTCTTTTGTTCCTCATGAGCGCCCAAGATTTCGTTGACTAGCTTCTGTACCATCTCTCGATCGGTGATCTGGCGCAGACCACGTTGCTCCACTATAGATAGGGCGGATGTCCCGCTCTCAAACATGGAAGACAGGACCGTCTTCCCGACGCTGGCGCTGATTTCGTCTTGATCGACAAGTCGGATCAAGGAAGCGAAATCTTGGGGAGAGATATTACACGCATCAATAGAAATATTGGCTTCATTGAGCAACCCAAAGAGATCACCACTGAGCCAATTGGCAATTTGCTTGGGAGCGACATCAGGTGCGGCCAAGGCAGCTTGCTCAAAGAAGTCTGAAATTTCGCGGTCTGAGGTGAGCACATTGGCCATATAGACCGAGAGATCAAAAGCTCTTACAAACCGTCTCCGTTTGGCTTGAGGCAATTCCGGCAAACTGGCTTTGATTTCCTCGATCCAGGCAGGGTTGATATGCAAGGGAGGCAGGTCAGGTTCAGGGAAGTAACGGTAGTCATGGGCTTCTTCTTTGCTGCGCTGGGAGATAGTCACCCCGAGCGATTCATCCCAACCCAAAGTTTCCTGAATTACTTCTTCGCCCATGTTAAGGACCTGGCTCTGTCGTTCAATTTCATAAGCCACTGCTCGTTCCATCGCCCGAAACGAATTGAGATTCTTGATCTCTGTCCTCGTCTTGAGTGCATCCGAGCCAATCGATCGGATGGATACATTCGCTTCGAAGCGGATCACACCCTTTTCCATGTCGCCGCTGTTGACCTTCAGATAGCGCAGGATGGATCGAAGGGCGATGGCATAAGATCTCACCTCCTCGATTGAGCGCAGGTCAGGTTCGCTGACGATCTCCAGTAATGGTACTCCGGACCGATTGAAGTCCACGAGCGAATGACCTGGATGGTGGGATAGTTTGCCGGTATCCTCCTCTAGATGCACACGGCGGATGCGAATTTGTTTCTCACCTTCCCCAGTCTCGATCTCTAAGCACCCCTGACGAGCCAAGGGCATTTCATATTGCGATATCTGAAATCCTTTAGGAAGGTCTGGGTAGAAGTAATTTTTTCGAGCGAAGACACTTGTTTCCGCTATCTTACAATCCAGCGCAAGCGCGACACGTATGGCGAATTCCACTGCCCGTTGATTAACTACGGGGAGAGTCCCGGGCATACCGGTGCAAATCTCGCAGACATAGGTGTTGGGTTGAGCACGGGTTGAATCGACTACTTCACAACCACAGAACATCTTTGAGGTTGTGAGCATCTCGGCGTGAACTTCCAATCCTATAACTGGTTCGTATTCCTTCAACCGTGCCTCTCCATGAATCGTTTCATCCGTTCAAGCGCTTGCTCGATCTTCTCATAGGCGGTGGCATAGGAACAACGGACGAATTGCCCGTTTGCACCGAAGGCGTTCCCCGGTACTAGCGCGACTTTCTCCTCCTGAAGCAGGGTACTGGCAAAAGTTTCGTCGTCCATACCGCTAGCGACGATGGATGGGAATGCGTAAAAAGCCCCGCGAGGGACAAAGGTTTTCAGGCCAAGTTCATTCAAACCAGCGACAATTAATTTTCTTCTGCGGTCATACTCCGCGATCATTTCTTGAACAGCTTCCTCACCGCTTTGTAGGGCTGAGAGCGCGGCGTGTTGGGCGGTAGTTGGAGCGGACATGATCGTATATTGATGGATCTTCCGCATGGCGGCCAGGATCGGCGCCGGAGCGGCAGCATAGCCGATACGCCAGCCGGTCATGGCATAACTTTTTGAAAAGCCGCCTAGGGTGATGGTTCGGTCGAACATGCCCGGCAGGGAAGCGAAGCAAATGTGATGGTGGCCTTCATAAACCAGGCGATCGTAGATTTCATCTGAGATGACAAGCAAGTCATGCTGTTCAGCCACTTGGGCTAACTCCAACATCCGCTCTCGGGTCATCACGGCGCCGGTAGGATTATTGGGATAACCGATCAGGATGGCTTTTGTCTTGGGGGTTAATAGTGCAGCGACATCCTTTGCTAAGACCTGGAATTCATGCTCCGCTTTCGCCTCGCAGGGGACAGGCACACCGCCGGCAAAGATGACCTCCGGCTGGTAGGAGACGAAACAGGGTGTCACCACTATGACTTCGTCGCCGGGGTTGAGCACCGCCGTGAGCGCCAGATAGACCGCCTCGGAAACGCCGACGGTGATCAAGAGCTCTTTTTCCGGATGATACGAAACCCCATATAAATGTTCAAGGTGTTCCGCCAGCGCTAGGCGCAGTTCGTAGATACCCGAATTTGAGGTGTAATGCGTCTCACCTTGTTGGAGAGATTCGATGCCAGCCTTTAGGATCGGCAAAGGCGTGGCGAAATCAGGCTCACCGATACCAAGGGAGATCACATCTTCCATTGTGGCGGCGATGTCGAAGAAACGACGGATTCCTGAGGGAGGAACATGACGGACACGATGTGAAATAAAGCGTTCTGGCTTGGTTGTTTGACTCATTCTATTCTCACATTAGGGTTTCTAAGGATGTGTATTCTCGATTAAACGCCTCTGCAACTGCAGGATGGGTGATATGGCCGCGATAGGTATTTACCCCAAGGGCTAGGGCTGGATCACGTACGGCCTGGATGAAACCCTCATTGGCCAGTTTCTGGGCGTAGGAGAGAGTGGCATTGGAGAGGGCATAAGTTGACGTACGGGGCACAGCGCCTGGCATGTTCGTGACCATGTAGTGCACCACCTCATCCACCAAGTAGATCGGGTCACTATGAGAGGTGGGACGGGAGGTCTGCATACATCCACCTTGATCGATGGAAACGTCGACGACGACGCTCCTGGGCCGCATATTGGCGATCATTTCGGCTGTGACCAAGCGTGGGGCTCTTGCGCCAGGGATGAGGACCGCTCCGATGACCACATCAGCGGAGTGTAAGCTGTCAGCGACGTTGCGTGGGTTGGAGGCCAAGGTCGTCAGATTCCCATGCAGCACTTCGCATAAATAACGTAAGCGATCCAGGTTCTTATCAATGATGGTCACGTTCGCCCCCATCCCCAGGGCGATCTGGGCGGCGTTGATGCCCACAGTGCCGCCGCCAAGGATGACAACATCAGCGGGACGCACACCTGGCACACCGCCCAATAATTTGCCGCGTCCGCCGTTCATCTTTTCCAGGAAGTGCGCGGCAACCTGGATCGACATCCTCCCAGCGACCTCACTCATCGGTGTCAGCAGGGGAAGCGTTTCATTTTGTAATTCGACCGTTTCATAGGCGACTGCAATGACCTTCCTCCGGAGAAGTTCTTTTGTGAGCGCTTCTTCTGCTGCGAGGTGAAGGTATGTGAAAAGCAGCAATTCCTCACGGAGAAAGTCAAACTCCTGGGGCTGCGGTTCCTTTACCTTCATGATCATGTCCGCTCGGCTCCAAACTTTCTCACTTGTGGGGACTAATTCAACACCGGAGCGCTGGTATTCCTGATCTGCGAAACCACTCCCTTCACCTGCGCCGGTTTGAATCAGCACAGTATGACCATCTTGGATAAGCGCTTCCACGCCTCCCGGTGGGAGGGCGACACGATATTCGTTATCTTTAATTTCCTTTGGGATGCCAATGATCATGAACAACTCCTGCGGTATTCAGATTGGAAGTGATCAGAATATCGGCTAGCGAAGATCCACTTGCCATTTATCCAGTGTTTCGTCATAGAAGAGGTCAAAGATACGCTCGTCCTTGACACGCACACGAAAATACCGCCCCTCGGGAGATTGCCAACGTGTTTCAATTTGGACGATCTCAAGGCGTTCTCCTTGCCAGTGAAACGCAAGAGGCCGTTCAGCGTACGTTTCTCCAGAGTAACACTCCACTACTTCAGTCGACATGGTTTTTCTTCTCTTGCATTCCGTAAGTCCCAATGTTTTGGTTTGCCAATGTTACGACGATTTACGTGTATACAACTTCAGATGAATCGCCAATGTTCAGGCTGCGATGACGGCCGACCACCCGAACCTGGCGGCCGATTAAGGATTGCGATAAGGTCGTATCAAGGATCTCTGAATCCTGGTCGATGATCGAATCCTGGATGATGGATCGATGGATTTCGCAACCAGGACCGATGCTTGCATACGGTCCTATCACAGATTGATCGATGTTTGCGCTGGGATCGATAAAGACGGGCGGGACGATGACTACACCCTTGCGTTTTGACGATTCGGATGAGTTGTCACGACTGTGCTCCAGCAGGTATCGATTGGTCATGAGAAGGGCATCGGGTTTTCCACAATCGTTCCACACCTCCACAGGCTGGACACGCATCTTCAATCCCTTATCGAGCATAAGGTTGATCGCATCCGCCAGATAATATTCGCCCTTGAGCTGTTGACCAGCCTGCATTTGCTCTTCGATGGCTGCGATAAGGGCTTCTCCCTCCTGGAAGTAGTAAAAACCCACCACCGCTAGATTGTTGGTCATATCTTGCGGCTTTTCAATCAGGCGTCGAACCCATCCATCCGGTCCGGCTTCCGCCACACCGAAACGGCGTGGATCGGACACTTCCTTCACCCATCCGATCGCTTGTACATTCTCCAGGTCGATACTGACCAGATCTGTTTCTACAAGCGTATCGACGAAGACGATCATTGTCGGACCATGAAGACCTTCACGTGCAAGCCAAATGGCGTGGGATTGGCCGATCAATTCCCTCTGCTCTATATAACGAGTCTTCAAGAGGGGGTAGGCCTGATCGACATACTCTTGGATTTGCTCGCCCAGGTATCCTACGATAATGATCACTTCATCGATTGAGGGGACTTGATTGAACATATCAAGCACATGACCAAGCACGGGCTTTCCGGCAACGGTGATCAAGGGTTTTGGTTTTGACCAAGTATGCGGTCGAAGGCGAGTGCCATAGCCAGCGGTTGGGATCACAATTTTCATAATGGCGGTTTCTCCTTATGCCAGGCTGTTACCTGTTGGTAAGCATGCGCAGCCATGAATAGGGATGGCTCTTCGAGGTGAGGCGCGTTGAGTTGCATCCCAATCGGCAGATTGTTGGAGTCGAATCCCACGGGGAAGGCGATACCGGGGATGCCTGCCAGATTAGCGGGTAAGGTAAACACATCCTCAAGATACATGGAGAGCGGATCATCAGCATGCGAACCAATGACGAAAGCGGTGGTGGGTGTAACGGGACAGGCGATTAAATTCACGCGTTCAAAGGCTTGATCAAAGTCCGCTTTAATCAATGTGCGCACTTTTTGGGCTTGTCCGTAGTAGGCATCATAATATCCGGCCGAGAGGGCATAGGTACCCAGCATGATCCGGCGCTTGACCTCAGGTCCAAACAAGCTCCCGCGTGTAGCCAGGTAGCATTCCCAGAGTTCATCTGCTTCGATGCGCGGCCCATAACGGATTCCATCGTAACGTGCCAGATTGGCAGAGGCTTCAGCCGGAGCGATGAGATAGTAGACCGGAAGTGCCAGGTCCGTGTGAGGGAGGAGAATCTCTTCCACGTCGCATCCCAGGGAGCACAGTACCTCAACCGCCTCATGCACAGCCGTTTCCACCTCGGGTTGAATCCCCTCAATAAAGTATTCCCTGGGAACACCGATGCGCACTCCTCTCAGGTCAGGTCGATCCAGAATGATCTTCGGCACGGGTTGGGGCATGGAGGTTGAATCCAAAGGGTCGTGGCCAGCCATGAGGGCAAAGATGGGCACCAGGTCTGCCGCCGAACGCGCCAACGCCCCCACAGTGTCAAGGGAAGAGCCGTAGGCGATGAGGCCGTAGCGGGAGACGCGACCATAGGATGTTTTCAGGCCGGAAACACCACAAAAGGAGGCTGGCTGGCGCACTGAACCACCCGTATCTGTACCCAAAGCGGCGTAACACATGCCCGAGGCGACCGCCGCAGCCGATCCTCCTGAGGAGCCGCCCGGGACGCGTTTCAGATCCCAGGGGTTGTGTGTGACGCCGTAAGCGGAATTTTCTGTAGAGGATCCCATGGCGAATTCGTCGGTGTTGGTCTTTCCCAGGATCACTGCACCTGCATCGATAAGACGCTGAACACTGGTTGCTGTATAGGGAGGTCGGAAACCTTCCAGGATTTTTGAACCGCAGGTGGTTGGGACTCCTTGAATGGTGAGCACATCTTTCACTGCGATGGGGATTCCCCATAGGAGCGGCAACGGATCGGTAGGATTTCGGCGCCACTGACGCAACCGGCGGTCGGCCCTTTCGGCTTGTTCGAAGGCCAAGGCAGGCGTTTGAGCCAGAAAGGCGTGGATTTTCGGTTCAAGGATTGAAATGCGATCGAGGCATGCTTGTGTAAGCTCATGTGAGGATAGCTCGCCTGCTCGGAGGGCATTGGCAGCTTCAAGCAGGGAGAGATTGGTCAGGTCGGTCATTGCACCTTACAGGTTTCTAGGGATTAGGGTTCAGTATCCAATACAGGAGGGACGCGGAACATCCCTTCCTCCGATGCAGGTGCGTTGGAAAGGATGCGATCGCGCGCAATGGAAGGGCGCGCTTCATCCTTCCGTAGTGGGGCTTTGAGAGGCAGGACCGAAGCAGTCGGCGGAATGTAAGTAGTGTCCACCTCTTGCAGCCGAGCGGCGTACTCCAGGATGGCGGAGAGTTGTTCAGTGTACTTTCCCTCCTCCTGAGGTGTTAAACGCAAGCGAGCCAGGATTGCGATTTTTCGCACATCCTCAATCGTTAGAGCCATAGTATAAGAATTATAGCAGAGGGGCGATATTGGGGTTAGGGTGGAAGGGTGTAGTTGGGTTTTACTGCGTTGGCCGGCTGCGAAGATTACCGATAAACATCATGATGGTGAGCATAGTACTCACCTTCGCGCTTGCGTAGGGTGGAATTCATCTCTTGGGAAAAACGGGCGGGCAAGGAAACCCACCCTCGTTGAGAATTGGTTGGGAGGTTGATATCCTGCAACCTTGCCATGAGATAAACCAACAAGGGCACGCAGTTGCGTGCCCTTGTAAACCTAGGATCATCGATGTGTTAGTTGCCGCCGGGTGCTCCAAACGGCAGGTAGAGCGCATCACCAATCCCCTCCATGCTGCGATCCCAGACAGGGCTGTTCCCGCCGAAGTAATTGATGGTCGCTACACGTTGGTGGATGTAACCACGCGTTTTTGCGTCGCAGAAACCATCGGCGACTCGGTTGCCCTTCGTATCCACACAGAAGGTCTCTAGACCACCAGCGTTCGACCATTGCCAATTGGCATCATGCAGCATGCGCATATTGCCCAGCCAGATAGAGTTGGCATGCCCAAAGGGTAATTTGTAGTCGCAGGGGAAGAAATTCACCCCGCAAATTTCATCGGATGTGCTCACTAATTCAACCGATTGGAGGATGTTCGGATTGCCACGTATGTGGTTCATGGGATTGACCACAGCAACTTTTACGGTTGTGCTCCAGACCCCGGCAATATTAACGCCGAAGTCCCAGATTTCATGACCATAATCGCATTCGCTTGCGACTGCACGCGTGGCTCCTGGCTTTCCAGCACTGCCACACTTATCTGAGAGATGTCCGGTATCGGCCAGGTAATAGACCTCCGTGACATGCCCTCCTGCATCGTTGGACCAAAAACCGGCATCGTGATAGGCTTCTGTCAGCCGCAATCGATTTGCAGATCCTTGATGGACCCAGAATTGGAGCTCAATGTCCGGATTGATTTTCACCTGTTCCTCCGAGTCCCAACCCGTGAGTTGGCCGCGTTTATGTGTGAAGACCTTGTAGCCCTCATGCTGCTTGATGACTTCCACCTTCCCTGCGTGGAAAGCTGCATACCCAAAATAGGGCAAGGGGGCATTGGGATGAGGTGGATCGCCGTGCTCATGAGCGAAGCTGCACACAGGGCTATCCGGATTGGATAGGTCGATTTTCACCGTGATCGGGTGCCAGGTTCGATAGGTGTTTCCATCCGGACCGATGACGGTATAGCGATCATGGACCGAAGCCGGGCAGTTTCCAAGTATTTGAGCATCCACCCCAGGGAATGTCTCCGTATAGATCACCGGCAAAGGAGTAGGAGTAGGCGGTGTGGTGGGCGTGGGAGTAGGCGAAGGTTCCAAGGTGGCCGTCGGAACCAACTCAGTGGCCAACCATGGCGCTTTCTGGCATTCGCCGATGGTGACACCATTTTCTTCACGATAGACTGCAACCTCATCCTGAGCACATTGAATTGTGACCGGTGTGCTTGTGGGCGGAGGAGGCAGGGTCGCCTCTGCATTGGCAAGGTAGATCCCATCCTGAAAGATTTGGGCTTTCTCGAGAATGACCGCAGGGAGGATGGTATCTAAATCCGAAAGGAGCAAACTTACTGCCACAAATTTGATTGGGTCAGGTTGTACTTCAGAGAGCAGTGCGCCGCCGCCCGCATTCTTGCCCATCACCAGGAATGTCATCGTACCGGGGGTGCGATAGATCGTAATTTCTTGAAATTCGTCCATATTTCTGGGAACCTGCAACAGCAAGTTGACGCCGCGACCGTAAACATTCCGTTTAATAAAGGTTTTAAGATCGTTCAGCGGTATCGTCGTGATAAAGCGCTTTTTAATCCTCTGAAGATTCATTGATCCCATGGATCGAAGAACCCAGCCGGCGTGAACTGAGATTTGAGGCATGACTACTTGCTGCACAATTTGCGGATCTTCCTCGATCGGGCGCTGAACCACTTGAACGGAGGGCAAAAACCGTCCTTCTGGGTCAGCAGTTTCGATGAGATAAATAGTGCCCAAGTTGGCAAGGGTGACGATCACATCGGCGGTGTCGGTTTCATGGTTTGGGTCGAGGACAATGGAGACCTCTCGCCCATAGATATTGGTCAGGATAGAACTGCCCTGGCTGACGAATACTTCGAGATTATCGCGATCATCGGTCACTATTTGTGTTTCGATGAACCAAGGACTACAGGCAATCGTCGCAAGGGAAATGGTGAGCAAAACGATCAAGAACCTGCGCATGTTAACCTCTCGCTGTAATCAACGGAGAATGCCAATTAAGGGCGCAACCGCTTTTGAGTTCTTCTGAAGGATCTCAAAAGAGAGAGCAACCTCTCGGCCATATACGGGTATTCGGCGACAACCCAACTTCTCCTGTAAGCATAGTTTAGCGTAAAAAAGGCAAAGGATGTCAGAGTACTCTGGTACGATTGGGCATGGTACTTTAGTACTACGAATTTTCTGCCAAAGGGTTGGGGCTTGAGGATGTCTGTATCCGCAATGGTTGGTTCATGAAAGCTCATCGATGATCGGGGATGGACGGGGGTGCGCGAGATGGAAAGGGTATTTTTGGATGATATCATAGGAGGGTCGGGTCAAATGAAGGGATTTTTGATGAAGACATCTTATAATGGTGGATATGAGCGGATATTCAAGCATCATGATTGACTTGGACCGATTGAGAAATAATCACAAAATATCGCTGGACATAGGGAGGCAGGCATGGATAAAAGACGAAGGTCGAATATTGCAGTTGGGGCAATCCTTATTCTTATCGGCGCGTTCATTCTTATCTTTCGATTTGTCCCAGGCGTGAAGGAATGGATTCCAGTCGGCTTTTCATGGCCATTGATCATTATAGGGTTTGGATTATTCTGGCTATTGTTAGGCCTTTTCGTCAGGAACGCGGAGATGGCAGTTCCGGCCGCGGTTTTTGCAGGAATAGGGGGGATCCTCTATTGGCAGAACATCACAGGGAATTGGGAGAGTTGGGCATATGTATGGACCCTCATCCCCGGTTTTGTCGGGATTGGCGTCATCCTATCGGGTCTGATCAGCGGGAAAGTGTCCAGCGCTCTCAGAGCCGGAATCTGGCAGATATTGATCAGCCTGATCCTATTCTTCATTTTTGGCTCTTTCCTGGGTGGGTTGAATCTGATCGGCCCCTATTGGCCGGCTCTTCTGATCGTCTTGGGTGTTGTCCTTCTTTTGAGGATGATATTTTCTAAAAGATAACTGCGTGTTTAGATCATTCATCTGCGAGCAGGTACCGGCAATTCAGCCTGGCCTTGTTTACATTTGTATCACACGCCGACTCCAGGACTTGTCTGGACAGGTTTGTAAGCATCAGTCAATACACGTAAGGACGTTG